>JBBSED010000006.1:0-145511 GCA_038240025.1 Chthoniobacterales bacterium | reverse complement strand
ATGTTGTGAGGAAGGATCAACTAAATCAATTCGCACCGGATTGACCGGCAGGGAATCGTCCAGGAGCCACGCCGGGGTTTTTTCCGAGCTAATGGTGATCGAAAGATTAATTTTGAATCCAGCAGCCTTAGCCTGCGTAATCCTACTCTCAAGAGTCGTCCAGTCGTACACCCCTGGAGCCGGATTTACCACGCTCCAATCCTCGCTTATACCTACACCGACAACCCCCAGATTGCTAACCAGCTCAGGGGGAATTTTTGACTTACCGCCATAGGCGCCCCATATCCCTTTCGGATAGGGTGGAGGAGTTGGTGTGGGGGATGCAGGCGGTGTCGAAGCTGCGATTCCAGAAGCAAGCAGTTCGAATGCCGCCAGCAGAGCCCCTGAGAAGAGAAAGGTTTTTGGTCCAATAAACATGGTTGTTATGGAAAATATAGCAATATCCATGCCTCGAATGGATAGGTCCGTCTCCCAATTGGCGGCCCGCAGCCCTTCCCATCCGGGCTCATAGCCCCGGTGATCCGCAGGAAAAGGCAATATTAAGAGGCAAGATTGTTTGGTCGCGCTGGCTTCAGCGAAGTGCAGTTGCATCAATGGCCCGCAGGCGCCCGCTTTAGCGACATCGAAGTGACCGTCGTCTCGCGCGAAAAGGAGAGTCGGCATCCCCAGACGGTTTTCGCTACCGGAAGGAATAATCTGCGGTCTGGTGCACTCCCGTCCAGCCTTCCTGGCTCTGCGGTTTTTGCCTAACGATCACGATTTATCGAGGCTTTGGCTCTTCCCTCCTCCTCCTCATCGCCCCGAAATCGATCGCGCTTTTGCTTGCAGGAATTTTGTTATGCCGCCGGGAAGGGTGCAGATATTTCTTGCATTCATTCCGTGATCTAGCGTAAAACCCGGAATGAACTGCATAAATCGGAGGACTTATGAATTTGGAATCTGAAAACGAGATGAAGCCCGTAACTAAATCATCGCCACGCAGCCTGCTGGCACACTTCGGAACGACTCTACTGGTCCCGGCTTTGGCATTCTCGACCCTTTTCATCACATCGGCTCGAGCGGCCACCGTGCTCGACCCGGACCCGGAGAATTCCACGACGCTCTTCGGCCGCGCCCTCGCCGTACTCGGCGACGTCAACGGGGACGGAGTGCCCGATCTGGCAGTAGGAACGCCGTATGACGACGGAGAGTTTAACGGCCAACCCGGCAAAGGCACGCCTCAGAACGTCGGGAAGGTTTTTGTGATCGACGGAGCCACGCATCTGGTGATAACTGAATTGAAAGATCCGGAATTTCAAATGGTGCAGGGTAGGCAGTTCGGCGGTCAGCTCGGCTTTTCAGTCGCCGCGGTGGGGGACATAAATGGAGACGGTATTCCGGACGTTCTGGCGGGGCTTCCCCATCACATCGCAAAGGAAACAGGGGTAATTAATGCCGGACGGGCCATAGCGTATAGCGGCCTAGATGGCAGCATCCTTCACATTTTTGATGATCCGACACCAGAGGAGGGCGCGCAGTTCGGCTACGCTCTCTCTGGCCTCGGCGATGTGAATTCAGATGGAGTCAACGACTTTGCCATAGGAGACCCGCTTAAAGATACGCCGGACGGACTAACGGACGTCGGACTGGTTTATATCTTCAGCGGCGCGGACGGCAGCTTGCTTCGCACGTTGAACCATCCTTCGCTCGGTGGAGCGGAAACCGGTGCGCGTTTCGGAGAGGCGGTTGCTGATGCCGGTGATGTCGACCATGACGGGACGTCGGACGTTCTTATCGGTGCGCCGGGGGCGGGCGAGGCCTTTGTCTTCAGCGGGGCAAGCGGGGCGCAACTCTTCAAAGTTACGAGTCCGGTAGCTGAAGCCGTGCCTTCGTTCGGCTCGGCCGTCGCAGGGGGCAAAGATCTCGACAACGATGGGACGCCTGACTTTGCGGTCGGCGCTCCACTGCTCAAAACCAGCCAGGGCGCGGTCTTTATCTACAAAGGCAGTAACGGAACCCTCCTGCGCCGACTCAACCCTCCCGACCGGCAAACGTTTGCCCGTTTCGGGGCCGCCGTAATTTTTAGCAACGACCTTACGGGCGATGGCCGGCCGGATGTGCTGGTGGGTGCCCCCGAGGAAGACTTGGGCAATCTGCTCAATGCCGGCAAGGTCTACATTTTCCGTGGCTCCAATGGCAGACTTTTCACCAGTTTGACGAGTGAGAAGACGCAGGCCTTTGCCGGTTTTGGCTTCGCCTTGGGGACGGCGGCTTTTGATGGGACCAATTCTCTTAAAACCGTCATCGGCATTCCCTACCAAAACGCAGATATTGTTGCACCGGACGGAGACGTGGTCACCCATCTGCAAATCGGTCAGATAGAGATTCAGTAAAAGGATTACATAACTATGAAAGTCACACGCTTCTCGCTCCTCGCTTCCTGCGCACTCTGCGCAACCTTTCTCTCATCAGCCTATGCCAACCACCGGACCGGCACTCTCGCGCTCCCCGAGGAAATGGTGACCGGCGATTTCAACCAGGACGGCAACGTCGATCTGGCCGTCAATGTCACCGGCTTCGATAACATCGCTCTGTTCTTCGGTGATGGCGCCGGCGGACTCACCCTGACGGGGCACCTTGCGACCAACACTCTCCCGAAAGGCCTTGCCACAGGAGATATTAACCGAGATGGCCATCTCGACATCCTTGGGTGCAATACCTGGGGTTACAACGCCCAAGCCTACGCAGGTGATGGCAAAGGCTCCTTCAACATGCTTAAAGAATTAAAGGGCGACGGAGAACCTACCCGGCTTGTGGTGCGAGATTTCAATAACGATGGCCGATTGGATGTGGCTATGAATGGCCCGAATGACGGGAAAATTCTCGTCTACTTTGGCGATGGCAAAGGCAACTTCACTCTCCCCGCGGTAGAACTGGAAGACCTGAATACCAACCAAGCTCTCGCCGCCGGCGACCTCAACAACGACGGCAACCAGGACATCGTAAACAGCTTCCTCGTCAGCAAGCTGGCAGATGGCAGTCGTATCGCTATCTTGCTGGGCGATGGAAGAGGCGGGTTCACTCGATCCAACGACCTGACGGTAAACCAGTTGCCCACCAGCGTGCAGCTTGGCGACCTCAATAACGACAACAAGCTCGACTTAGTGGTTGCAGGAGCGGAACCCGGAAATTCAGAGGGCAATTATATTACCACCTTTGTCGGAGACGGCACGGGCCACTTTACCCTTAAACAGACAATTACGCTGGGCCCAGGCGACCTCAAGGGTGACGTCGCACTGGGGGATTTCAACGAGGATGGCAAGCTCGACGTGGCCTTTCCGCAAACCGGCGGAGGAAGCACCACCTTGCTGATTTTCTTCGGCGACGGCACCGGCGGACTTATCGCTGGCCCTGCCATAACCGTGGGAGCTGAACCGCATACTGCTGTAACGGCCGACTTTAATAAAGATGGTCATCTTGATGTGGTCGTGTCAAACCGGACCGATGGCACAATCATAGTCCTTTTTGGAGATGGAACGGGTAACTTTCCCACGAGCTCCCTCTACTCTGTAATCTGCTCGACCTGTCTCCCATAATCCGGCAGATGATCTTTGGAGCGCCAGCAAACTTCTTTTTTACTTGCACTCCTTCACCTTTTTCTAGTAAAACGTCGAAAATCTAAAGAATCGGAAAAAAATATGAAGTTAAGAATCGCAAAAAAAACCGGAAGCTCGTCCGCATTTCAAGGCGTGGCGCATTCCGGCACGCCACTGCTGTTAACCGCTCTGCTCTTTTCGGCAGCCTTCGCCACTCAGGCAGGAGCAAAAACTTTGCTCGACCCGCGGCCGGAACCCGGCACCACTCAGTTTGGGCGTGCCATAGCCGTTGTCGGCGACCTGGATAATGACGGCGTCCCCGACCTTGCGGTCGGAGCCCCTTTCCAGGATGGCGATTTTCTTGGCACCCCAGGCTTCGGCAAGCCGCAGAATCCAGGGAAGGTTTGGGTCGTCAGCGGTGCCAGCCTCAACGTCCTCTTCACGCTGGAAGATCCGAAATATCAGGTGGAAGGCGCCACCCCCCAATTCGGCGGCCAGATCGGCTTTTCCGTGTCGGCCCTGCCAGATATTAACGGCGACGGCATTCCCGATATCGTCGCGGGCGTGCCCCATCACATTCCCGGAGATTTCAATGCCGGCACTGGGGTTATCAATGCGGGCCGGGCCTTCGCTTTCAGCGGTGCGAATGGCAGTGTGCTCCTCACTCTGGACGACCCCGAGCCACAGGAAGGCGCGCTCACGGGCTACGCTGTCACTGCCTTGGGAGACGTTAACGGCGATGGCGTGGCCGATATTGCGGTGGGAGTTCCCGGCAAGAATATTGGTGGCGACGACGGCGTGGTCGCAGTAGGACTCGTTTACGTCTTTAGTGGGGCGGATGGCAGCATCATTCGCACAATCAATCATCCCACTCAAGAAGTGCACGCGCGCTTTGGTTCAGCCGTAGATAACGCTGGCGATATCGACCATGACGGTGTGGCCGATATTCTCATCGGCGCACCGGGCCAGAGTGAAGCATTCGTCTTCAGCGGCAAAACTGGCGTTCTGATCTTCAAGTTCACCAGCCCAGCCGCCGATGACCCACATTCCTTTGGAACATCCGTCGCCGGAGGTAAGGATCTCAATAACGATGGAATCCCCGATTTCGCTGTTGGCGCACCGCTACAAAAAAACTCTCAAGGTGCGGTTTATATCTTCAACGGCAGCGACGGGACCTTGCAACGGCAGTTGCGCGTCCGCAGGCCGCAGAGTTTTGCCAGGTTTGGGGCGGCTATTCATCTAAGTGCCGATCTTACCGGTGACGGGCGACCGGACATTCTGGTTGGCGTCCCTGATCAAGACGTGAATGGTGTGATCAATGCCGGGGAGGTGCTTATTTTCAATGGCGCCAACGGCAAGCTTACTCAGACTTTAACCAGCGCCCAGACGCAGGATAGCGCTGGCTTCGGCTCCGCCGTCACCACGGCCGATTTCGACGGCACTGGGACTCCCACCCCGGTCGTGGGGACTCCCTACCAAAACGCGGATATCGCCGCTCCCGATGGAGATATAGTTACTCATCTCCAGATCGGCCAAATTGAAATTCAGTAACGTTTATTAAATTGGAGAATTGACTATGAAACTAACACCCTTCTCAGCTTTGATTTGCCTGGCCTACGCCGTCTTTCTTACTCCGGCCTATGCCAATCACCGAACCGGCGCCGACGCATTGCCCGAAGTCCTTGTGTCGGGCGACTTCAACCAGGATGGCAATCTGGATGTGGCAGCTAATGTGACCGGCTTCGACAACGTCGTCATCTATCTCGGGGACGGACAAGGAGGTCTGAGCTTGCAGCGGCACATTGCCACCGATACCCTTAATAAGGGACTGGTCGCTGCGGATTTCGACGGCGATGGACACCTGGACTTATTGACAGCTACGGCCTGGGGTTACGACCTCGACATCTACAGGGGCGATGGTTTGAGTGGCTTCAGTTTCCAGGGTCAGCTGAAAGGCGATGGCGAGCCGACGCGTATCTTTCTAAAGGATTTGAACAAGGACGGCATCCTCGATGTGGTCGCGAACGCCCCCGATGAAGGAAAGGTTCTGATCTATTTGGGGGATGGCAAGGGCGGTTTCGTCGCTCCAAACTTGGAGGTGTCAGACGGCCTGACGAAAGATTTCGATTTAAGTGTGGAAGATTTTGACGGCGACGGTAATTTGGACATCGCTGCCCTCAACGTCGTTAACAACGGGACCAAGGGTGCCAGCGTCGTCGTCTTCCTTGGAGACGGAACAGGTGCATTCACCATGACGACGGCCTTCCCGGTCAACGCCCTTCCCACTACCATCGAATCTCGCGACCTCAATAACGACGGAAAGCCAGACCTGCTCGTGGCGGGCGCGTTGCCGGGCAATCACACCGGGAACTTTATCTCCACCTATCTCGGCGATGGCACTGGTCACTTCACGACCAAGCAAATAATCGATTTAGGCACGGGCAATTTGAAGGGTCTGGTAGCCATAGGCGATTTCAATGAGGACGGAAAACTTGATGTTGCGTATCCGGTAACCGGGAGTCAGACCGCAAATCATAGCACCACCATCCTCATTTACTTCGGCGACGGAACTGGAAGCCTCGTGGCTGGCCCAATCTTAACTGTTGGACAAGAGCCCCACAGCGTCATCACCGCCGACATGAACAAAGACGGGCATCTCGACCTCGTGAATACCAATAGGACAGATGGCACGGTCTCAACTCTTCTGGGCGATGGCCACGGCAACTTTGCCGCGCCCAAGTTTTTCTCCGTAATCAAGTAACACCTCCTTCCAGAAGCCGGACGTCTATGAAATCATCTGTAATCCTCTGCTTAACCTTGGGCGCAACCGTCGGCGCCGCGACAATCCTAGCCGCCTCCGTTGAAGCTCAGTCCCCGCCCAAACAGACACGCCTGGAAAGATTCACTCCTCGGAAAGGGCCTAGAAACGAAGGTCCCGCAGGTTACTTCTACATCGAAGGCATCACCAAGGCTGTCAATGTGAAAGTGGATCGCCCTTCCCGGGACGGCTATGACAACTTAACCAATGGATTCCTGCCTCAAGGACCGGCGTTCGATACGCTAACTGAACATAATGTCGTGCCAGGGCGCTCCTACAACGATAACCGCTTCGAGTTCGAGCAAGTCGAGACAGCCGCAGACGGGCTCGGGCCAACCTACAATGCGCAGAGCTGCCGGGAATGCCACCAGAATGTCGCGACGGGAGGAGCAAGCCAGGTTACAGAGCACCGAACCGGGCATTACGACGGCATGTCGTTTTTCGAAGCGCCCGGCGGTTCGCTCATTCAGTCGCGCGCGACATACGCTGACATAGTGGAACATGTGGTGGACAATGACGAAATACGCACCTTCCGCATCTCGACGAATTTGCTGGGCGACGGATACGTGGAATGCATAGCGGATAGCACGTTCACGGCGATCAGCAACGCACAGCCAGCAGCCCAGCGTGGCACTGCTCTCCAAGTGGCCGTTCTGGAAGGGGATGGTAGCTCCCGGGTAGGCCGTTTCGGTTGGAAGGACCAGCATGGCAGCCTGCTCTCATTCGCAGCCGACGCCTATGTGAACGAAATGGGTATTACCAGTGAGCTCTTGCCTGACGAAAACACTTCCAGCGGTACTTACGTCGGGTACGGAACGGAATATGACCCCGTCCCCGACCCCGAACCCGACGGCGTTGATATTTTCCTATTCGCCGATTTTATGAGATCGACCAGAGCACCAGATCGTGGCCCAATCACCGCTGACGTCCTTTCCGGAGAAAAGTATTTCACCCAGGTCGGGTGTGCGATTTGTCATGTATCTACCATTACCACGGCAAGCGTGGGCACAGTTATCAATGGCGGCGCCTTCACCGTGCCGACAGCTCTTGCGAGCAAGACCATCCATCCTTTTAGCGACTTCTTGTTGCACGATATCGGGACCGGTGATGGCATTCCTTACCTACCGCTACCGGAATACGAATACACGGCCCCGCTCATTCGCACCGCGCCGCTTTGGGGACTCAGGACCCGCAACCGGCTGATGCACGACGGCCTTTCCTTCACTAAGACGGACGCAATTTCGCGCCATACAATGCAGGCCCAGGAAGTAACGGATAGGTTTAACGCGTTGCTTGACACCCAGAAGGCGCAAGTAATGGCCTTTTTGGATTCACTCTAGCTCACTATTCGGCGGTTGAGCGGTTGATTGCGCAAGGGACGCACCGCTACCTGCTACGTCGTCGGCATGGAGGCTGATCGATTAAAGGAGGTCGCGTCGTCGTGCTCGACCTCCTCAGACATCGCTTGGAGAAAGCGCGCGAACTCTACGCCGCTTAACTGGCTCGGCTTCAGCGAAGTCCAGTTGCACCAATGGCCCGAAAGCGCCCACTTTAGCCGACATCGAAGTGTCTGTCGTCTCGTGCGAAAAGAGAGTTCGCATTTCCAGACGGGTTTTCGCTACCGGAAGGAATTAATCTGCGGCTTGGTGCACTCCCTTCCAGCCTTCCCGGCTCTGCGGTTTGGCTTACATAGCGATTTGTCGAGGTTTTCTGCTCTTCCCCATCGCGGCCTTCGCAATCGTCGTAAAGGCCCACATCGAAAATCGGTGAATCGTCCAGGCGCCCCGGCATTTTTCCAGCCCTTTTGCTCGTCGTGGCGACGCCGCAGATTTCGCCGCTCTCGTTGATCCGTTGCAATTGATTGTGCCGTACAAGTGCTGAGGATCGATCTTCCGCCGTTTCGATTCCTGCCAATTTTTCGCGAGTTCTCCGAGTTCAGATCCGCCTCGATCTCGGAACCTTGCGCGCGCGCAAACTTCTGCGCCCCCGGCCGATCAGCAGGCGATGCGGCGTTTTCCATTCCGCCTGCGCGAACGCGACGGCGATGCGCACACCTTCCGACGCCGCGCCCACGCGTTTCGTCGCACCGTGCATGACGGAGGCATCGATCTGCAGCGCGCCTCGCTCGTTAGGCAACTCCGGTAGACGACACTGGCCCCGGCAGGGTCGAGCTCATTGACGTTCACGCACGCGATGAGGGCGTCAAGCACGTTCGCACCTGCCATCACCTCGCTGAATCGAAGTAATCCTAGGTCTTTTCAACAATTTGGGAAAGCACCTGTCCGAGCAGCTCCGTTGCCTTCCGTCCTCGTCGTTTACAGAGATAACACTCGCAAGCAACGGCATCACTCCATTGATAACTATAATCTCGACTGAATAAACAGGTTACGGCGAAAGCGGAGAACTTGAACAAATTCACTCGACTAGAAGGCATCCAGCCTTGCTGTCTGCGTCAGAGGTATGGGTTTTCCTTGTTCTTAACAGTTTCGATTTCATCGCTTCGGAATTTGTCGCTGATTTTCTCCCGCAGGAACTCAGAAGATATCATACTGAGTCGGCGGAACAGAAGCTATCGCGTCGACGGCAACGCCAATGCCGAAAATTAGGTCAGCCTCTTCTGCTCGCTTCCCTCATTCTCTTCAGCAACGAGATCGATTCGACGCGTCGTTCTTCGGTCACGGCGACGGGAGTCGAAACCTGCGCACTGGCCATCACGTCAATTTTAGTGCTTCGTCTGTAGTCGGACCCGGATTCCAGTCGGTGGAATCCAACGCCGGTAGTTGGATTGAGACTCCGGGAGGCCTTCCCGGCCTTACAATCAAGGATGAAGGCGGAAGTAAGAGTTAAGAAGATTACTAGCTTGGTATTCATAGCGTTAGTCAAGGAACGACCGTCAGCGTGAGATCATTCCCATCGCCACCCTGGTAATCGGCTTGGAAATTATTGCTGCGAATCGTGACGATCGCGCCATCGGGAAGGTTGCCAAATTCTCCGGAGATCGCATTGGCTGAGGTGTTGCTGAACACCGTCAGGACCAAGCCTATGGCTAAAGTGCCCTGGACCGACCCTTGCAGGTCAATTGTGGGTGCACCCTGAAGGGCGACACCGTTAGCAACTACAAGGTCAGTCCGAGCTCTCTGTCCCTTCGCTTTAAAGGTGTAGATGTAGATGCCGTCGCTCGAAAAAGATAGCAATTGTTCTACGGTCAGCACCGACTGCGTGTCGGTGCCGGCAGCCGGCGCCAAAGACGCGACCAGCGCGTCTCCATTACCTATGAATAGCCGACCGGGAATAATTCCGCTGCCGCCCAAAGTGCCCTTTCCCACGGTTACGTCTGAGTCAGGTCCCGAACCGGTCGTACCATTGACAATGAGGGTGCCCCCTTGAACGCTGGTCAGACCGTAGGCGTTGCGACCCGAGAGAGTCAAAGACCCGTTACCAATCATAAAAAGGGTGCCGCTGCCCCGAATGCTCCCGGAAAAAGTGGTGCTCAGGTTACCCCCTATTTCGAGGCCGGCGTCGGTAAGCTCAACGAGGCCATCGCCCTCCAGGGATCCGATGAATCTGGTGAGTCCAGGGACAAGCTGGAGAAGGCCATTACCGAAGACCTCGACACGCGGCAGGCCTCCTACCCAGCCACTAAAGAGCTGAATTTTACCCCCTTCGCCACCATGGACACCGCCGTTGGCAATAAGAGTCGCGAGCCCAGGCTGTGCGAATCCCCTTAGGCGAACGATCCCGCCACCTGCACCCGCTATCTGGCCTCCGTTACAAATAATAGTCGCGTTGGCGGCCGACGAATTATTCTCTAAGTCAGTGCTGCCGCCTATCTCACCGCTGACGGTGGCACCTTCGTTTGTAATCGTGCACTCCCCTGCGTTGGAATGGCCTACGAACTCGGTACCTCCGCCGGACGCGATTGGCTCGCCGTTAGGGAGATTCGTGATCGTCGCGTGGTCGGCTGTGGCTGAACCGCTGAATTTGGTCTTGCCTCCCCCGGAAGCGGCCGGCGTCCCCCGCGAGCTGTTGGTGATGACGACATTGCCAGCATTTGCATTATCAGTGAAACCAACCAAGCCGCCGAAGGCCCCGCTAACCGTGCCCCCGTTGTTAACGAAGGTGGACTCCAGGGCGGCTGAGTCGTCAAAGAAGATCACTTGTCCCCCGCCCGTCAGGTTACTCACGCCGCCCGCAGTCGTGAAGCTAGTTTGTGTTCCGGAGGTGGCACTATTGGTGAAGATGATTTCCGCCGGGTCAACCCCGACTGAGAAATTTTGGCTGAGTCCCGAGTTATTCGTTATCCCCGAGCCGCTGACCGTCAAAACCTGGGAAGAAGGTACGTTGGTGGTAAAAGCGCTCGCGCCTGTGTTATAGATGATCCCATTCACCTCCACGTTCGCCGAGAGAGCGATCGAGTTGGTATTCGAAATGCCGAAGGTCGCTGTATCCGATGGCCCATTCGGGACAATCGCGGGGGTCCAATTTGCCGCGGAGTTCCAACTGTCGCTGGCCGGGTTCAGATTCCAAGTCGCGCTGCCTGCTGGCGCCTTGGCCGCGATGAATAATAATAAGGCGCTGCTCAAGAATAGAGCCCGGCGCAGGAACTGGGAATAGGTCATTTTATTTCTCCTTATTGTCGGTTTGTTGAATCGGATTTCCGCCCGGGTCATCGGCGTCAGCCATTTTTGCAAATTGCGCAGCTTTTCACAAGCTTTTCGCGAGTTGCCCCGCACGATTCGGCGCAAAATAGGCATCGAGCGGGTCTCGTTGGATGAGATAAAAACTGTGCGTGCCTCAACGAAAAAGACACCATGCGCCCGGTGCCACACATTACGTACCTTCGGTGAAGCAAAATTGAGCCCAATTTTTCTTCCACAAAGCGCGGGCGCGCGAATTTCTCCCGAAGGAGCTCAGAAGAAATTATAACGAGTCGGCGGAACAGAAGCTCTCGCGTAAATGCGTCGCCAACATCGAAACGTCAGGTCAGGCTCCTCTGTCAGCATCTTCCCGAAGTCTTGGCGGGCGAGTTGCCATCTATCAGGGCTTGGAAAAATGGGAGCTAATGCTGGTTGTTGCCAGCAAACTGGTCGAATGGAATTCGAGCGACCCGGCCACTTTACCTCGCTCGCCTATGCAACCGCACCGGGCCGAATCAATCGACGCCGCACACGCTATCGTGAAGCGTGCTAAGGGGCCTGCATCCGGGCGATGCACCAATCCAGTTCAACCTGGCCTGCCACGAGACGCAGATTCGCAACTGCGATCAAGCGAAGGTAAACTTGAAGCGAGCAACTCGCCTTGCTCGCCTCGATCCAAAAATGCAGGCTGCTGGGATTTGGAACCGCGGTGGGGATCGCTTGCGGTGGACTGAGAAGTTATCGCCGGAAATCCTTGACACCGTTTCGGTTGGGACGGCTTCGTTGCGGCTTAGACCTGAGCTTCGTTAGATATTCCCGACCCGCTTCTGGGTAGATTCGCACCGGCCTTGTCGAGAGAGGCTCCCATTCATCGAAGGTCTTGAGACATGAAAGGGTCCTTGCTCGCATCCAACCGCAGGGATTGTGCCGGTTTTTGTTCTGCGGTTCAGAATTTCAACCGCGTGGTCGCAAATGAGGCCAACGCCCAAAAGGAAAATCCCGTGTATCCAAACACAAAAACGGCAACTTCTATGAAAACAAATCCCGGTTCTCGATCTGCCTTCTTCATTCTGCGTATTGCCATCGGTTTGATTCTTTAGTCAGGTGGGGTTCTCCTAGCTATGGCTGGATTGAGTAATCCTGAAACCGGAACAGTCGCCACAACAGCGGCAGGGCCAACGACCGATACCTGGACGGCCACCGGCAGTCTCGTCACCGCTCGCGCGCCGGATTTCCTTGCCCCGAACTTTGATCCGCGCATAGTAGACGCCGTTTGATGAATAGCGGTAAAAGGCATTCCCCGACTTTCCGAAACGTTCCGACTGCATCCGGCGCTATTTTCATATGGTCGTGGATGAAACCGGTGGACAATGGAAATCCGATGGATGGTGGTATCGACCTGTCTCATAGGTAAAAAAATGCGGGTGTAGCTCAGTGGTAGAGCACCTCCTTGCCAAGGAGGACGTCGCGAGTTCGAGTCTCGTCACCCGCTCCAGCCTCCGCTGGAGCAGCGGAAAGCGGTGGCTGAAGCGCCACGCTGGAGCGAAGCGCAGTCGGGCCACGACGATTCTCCCGAACGCTCCTAGTCCTCCTTACTTTTCCCGAGGAAAGTTGAATCCAAATCCGGGCGGGCGGCATCTCATAACCAAAGGATCATTATGAAAATCACCTTCCTCAGCCTTCTCACCAGCCTGCTCGCCTTGAGCGCGTTCGGGCAAACTCCCTCTCCCACTCCGTCGCCCGACTTCGCGGCGACCGCTTCCCCCTTCGCCGCCCCTCCGGTGCCGACGGTTGCGCCCGTCGCCGTCCCGCCGGCCATGCCGACCGCGACGGTTTCCGCCACCGCCACGCCTGGCAACTCGGTGACGCTCACGGTCACTTCTTCCTCCACGCCGAGCCCGGACGACGCGATCGATAGTATGATCGAGAAAAAAATCCGCCGTCACTTCGATTTCTCGAGCGATCGGCATCATTCGAGCAACAGCAGCGACGATGACGCGGCTTGGATCGCAGTGCCGATCGTCGTGGTCAGCCTGCTCACGATCTTCGGCATGCCGGTTTTGATCGTGGCGATAATTCTCTATTTCAGCTTTTCGAGGAATCGCGCGATGCACAAAACCGTCCGCCTGATGGTGGAAAAAGGCCAGCCCGTGCCGGAGGCGCTGCTGAATCCGCCGCCGGTGGTGCGGCAGCGTTCCGACTTGCGCCGCGCCATCAAATGGATGCTCGTCGGCGTCGGCGTGATGATTTTCTTCGGCGCCTGCAACGACTGGGATGGTGGCGCCTGGAGCATCGGGATCATTCCGTTTCTCATCGGTGCCGGCTACCTCATTTTCTGGCGGCTCGACCTGCGTGAGCCACAGCCGCCGGCCGTCCCTCAGCCGACCCTGCCACCGGTCGCACCGCCTCCCATGCCGCCCTCTTCCCCACAGGTGTAAACTGGCCGCGTGCCACTTGCCGATGCAGACCTCGTTGCTCGCGTCCTCGTCGATGACGACCATCACGCTTTCGCCGAACTGGTGCGCAATCACCAGTCGGCGATCCGTGGTTTGCTCCGGCAGCTCACTCGCAGCGATCTGGCGCTGGCCGACGATCTCGCGCAAGAGACTTTTCTCCGGGCCTACAAGCACATCCGCAGTTTTCGCGGCGAAGCCAAGTTCTCCACCTGGCTTTACCGGATCGCCTACAACTGCTTTCGCGAAGACGCGCGGAAGCGCAAAGAGCTGGTCGGCATCGACGAGACCGTGCTCGAGGCACAGGCCGACCCGCAGACCACCGATCCCGCTTTGAAGCTCGATCTCATGCAAGCGCTCCGACTCCTGCCGATCCATGAACGTTCCGCCATCCTGCTCTGCTGCCAGAACGGGCTCTCGCACGAGGAAGCGGCCGAGGTGCTCGAGATTCCGCTCGGGACGGTTAAAACGAATGTGTTGCGCGGCCGGGAGAAGTTGAAGAAGCTATTAACCGACTGGGCGCCTGCCTAACGATGGACGAACAACTTCAGGAAGATTGGCTCGATACGCGCCTGCGCGAGGAGGCGCCGTATATCGACGACGCCGGCTTCACCGCGCAGGTGGTGCGAAAGATGCCGGCCCGGCGGGCGGCGCGGCTTTCTTTTCGCGGGATGATTCTCCTCTGCCTTACGCTCCTGGCCTCGGCGCTCACCTACGCCCTCTCCGGCGGCGGGCGTTTCGTGGAGACGACGTTTCATTACGTCGCCGATATCCCGAAATTAATCGTCGCGCTGCCGTTCTGGATCACCGCCGTGGTGGTGTTCGGCGGGCTGGCGATTGCCACCCTGGTCGCGGCCGGCGCAGCCCTCGCGCAGACGCGCCAGCTTCGTTAGGCAACGGCGTCGAAAGCGCGTTGGGCGGCGTCCACATCGCGCGCGATCTGTTCCCGAAGCGCGGCCAAATTCTCAAATTTCTGCTCTGGCCTCAGGTAACGCAGGAAGCGAACCTCGATGTCGCGGCGGTAGATCTCGCGATCGAAGTCAAAGAGATGGAGCTCGAGCACCCGCGTGGGCGCGCCGCCTGCGACCGTCGGACGCACGCCCAGGTTGATGACGCCACGCAGTTTTTTCCCCTCGAGCCGCGCCTCGGCGGCGTAGACGCCATTCGGCGGAAACTGCTCGCTGTGCGCGCTCAGGTTCGCCGTCGGAAATCCGAGGCTGCGGCCGAGCTGCTTCCCGCTTTCGACCGTGCCAAGGATGGTGTATTCGCGACCGAGCATCTGCGCCGCTAAAGGAAAATCACCGGTCTCAACCGCCTGGCGAATCGCGGTACTGCTAACCACGCGACCCTCGTGCGTGACCGGTTCCACGCCGACCACATCGAAGTCCAATTCCGCCCCGAGCTTTTTTAAGAGCGCGAGATTCCCGGCGCGATTTTTTCCAAAGGACCATTCCTGGCCGACGCAGATTTCCCGCAGCGGTTTCGCGGCGGCCGCTAATTGCCTAACGAATCCGTCCGGCGGAGTCGAGGCGAAGGCGCGGTCGAATTTCAGCACCAGCAAATGGGAGACGCCGAGCTCGCGGATGAGCGCGATTTTGTGCTCGGTGGCAGTGAGGAGGCGCTTGCTTTCCGCGGGCCGGAGGACTTTAGCGGGGTGTGGATCGAAGGTGACGACCACCGCCGTCCCGCTCGCTGCCGCCGCATGCCGCGCGGAAGTGGAAATAACCGCCTGGTGCCCGAGATGGACCCCGTCGAAAACGCCGATCGCGAGAAAGACCGGCCCGGGAATCTGCGCCAGCTCCGGGATGGAGTTGAGAATGAGCATGCCGTCTGTCCACTTGCACTTACACGTTAACTTACACTTTCACTACTCCAGGAACGCCAAGGGAGGGAAGAGTGTAAGTGTAAGTTAATGTGTAAGTGCAAAGTGGAGAGCGCTCACGCGCCGCGCATCCGGGAGACTTCCGGAAGGGTGAGGATTTTTTCAAGGATGTCGACCGGGGGCGAGTTCTTGATTTGGTCCACCGTGACCGAGCGCGCAAGATCGAAGCGGCCGGAGCGAGTGCGCCGCAGTTCTTTCAGGTGCGCCCCGCAACCGAGCTCTGCGCCGATGTCGTGCGCATAGGTGCGGACGTAAAAGCCTTTGCTGCAAAGCACGGTAAAATCGATTTCGGGCGATGCGATCCGATCGATCCGGTAACGATAGACGTGCACAAGACGCGGCGCGCGCTCGACGGTTTTGCCCTGGCGCGCAAGCTTGTAGAGCGGCACGCCGCCCTGCTTGATCGCCGAAACCATCGGCGGCATCTGGTAGAAATCGCCGCGGAACTTTTCGAAAGCCGCCTGCACGTTTTCCTCCGTCAGCTCCGGCACCGGCTTCTCTTCGAGCACCTGCCCGGCGCGGTCCTGCGTGTCGGTGGTCGCGCCTAACGACAAAGTGCCGACGTATTCCTTGTCCTCGCTCATGATCAGGTCTTGGATTTTCGTCCCGCGCCCAAGGGTGAGAATCAGGAGCCCGGTCGCGATCGGATCGAGCGTGCCGCAATGGCCGACTTTCTTTATCTGAAGCTGCCGCCTAACGAGCGCGACGACATCGTGCGACGTCATCCCGGGGGCTTTGTCGACGAGGAGGACGCCGTCAGGTGTAGCGGTGAGCGACATCGTTACAACGAACGCACGGCCTCGACCGCGCTTGCGACCACGCGCTGCGCGACATCGTCGAGCGCACCCGCCACCCGCGCGCCAGCCGCGAGTTTGTGGCCGCCGCCCTTGAACAATTTGCAAATTTCGCAAACGTCGGCGCGATCGTCTTTCGAGCGCATGCTCACACGGACCTTGCCCTCTTCGAGTTCCTCGAAAAACGCGGCGATGATCACGCCCTCGATCTCGCGGAGATGATCGATCAGGCCTTCATTGTCTTCGGGAATAACGCCCAGCTCGTTCGCGGTCGCGAGTGGCAGGCTAAAGCTCGCCACTTTGCCGTCGCCGTCGAAACGCATCCGGTCCAGCAGCACGCGGAGCAGCTCGATCCGGCGGCGCGGATAGCTCTCGTAAAGTTTCTGGCTCAGCTCGCCCACCTTGATCCCGCAACGCAGCACGTCCGCCGCGATCTCGAAAGTGCGCGCGGTCGTGTTCGGATACTGGAAGGAGCCGGTGTCGGTGGAGATGGCGGCGAAGAGGTTTTCCGCGATCGCTTCGTCGAGCGGTAGATCCTGGCTCTGGAGCAGCTCGAACAAGATCTGCCCGGTGGCCGGCGCGATGGGATCGATATGCACGAGGTCGCCGTAGCGCGGGTTACTCGGGTGGTGATCGATGTTGATCCAGAGCTTCGCCTGGCCGACCGCGGCGAGGACGTTGTCGCCGAGCCGCTGCCGGGTCGCAGTATCCAAGGCGAGGACGACGTCGAAATCTTCCGGCTTGTTAGGCGGCAGGCTCACAAGTTCGCCGCCCGGAAGGAAGGAAAACTTCTCGAGCAGTCCTTCTTCGTTCCAGACCTTGACCTTTTTGCCCAGCTTCTGCAGCGCGAGTCCCATCGCGATCTGGCTGCCGAGCGCGTCGCCATCGGGACGGACATGGCTCAGGACGACGAACGATTCATGCTCGCGGAGGGCGGCGGCGATTTCGGCGAAGCTGGCGTTCGTTAGGCTAACTTTTGGTTCGGCTACGGTGGTGGCGTTCATTCGTCGTCAGGCTCAGTGGCGGGAGCAGTTTCTGGTTCCGGTATTTGCTGCATGATCTCGAGCACGCGATCGCCGCGTTCGATGGAGTCGTCGAGATGGAAAACGAGGTGCGGCGTGTATTTCAAGACGACGTGTTTCGAGAGCCCAGCCTGAAGCGCGCTCCGGCTCGACTCCAGTTTCGGGAGCACTTCCTTACGGCCTTTCGCGCCGAGGACGCTGATGAAAACATGCGCATTTTTCAGGTCCGGGGTGACGTCGACCTGGTTCACGGTCACGAGCAAATCCGGGAATGAGAGTTCACGGACGAGCAGCGCGCTGAGCTCTCGTTTGAGCAGTTCGTTAACGCGCAGGAGTCGATGTTTCATGGAATTTTGGGAGCCAGCGTGCACGCCGGACCGGGTCAGAGACCCGGGCTACAGCTTCTGCGCGACCTGCTCGAGCTGGTAGCACTCGATAATGTCGCCGACCTGGTATTCGCTGAAATCGCCCAGCTTGATGCCGCACTCGAGTCCGACCCGGACTTCTTTCACGTCGTCTTGGAAACGGCGAAGCGTCGATAAGCCGCCGTCGTAAACCGGCTGGCGGCGACGCAACACCCGGGCGCGCGCGGTCCGGCTGATCCGGCCGTCGGTCACGAGACAACCGGCGACGATACCGCGGCTGAGCTGGAAGACCTGTTTCACTTCGGCGTGGCCGATGACGGTCTCGCGATGTTCCGGGTCGAGCATCTCGGCCATCGCATCCTTCATCTGGTCGATAAGCTCGTAGATGATGCTGTAAAGTTTCACCTGCACGCCCTCGCGCTTCGCGGCGGAGACGGCGTTGCTCTCGACCTTGATGTTGAAGCCGACGACGACCGCGTTCGACGCACTCGCGAGCAGGATGTCCGACTCGGAAATCGGGCCGACGCCGCTGTGGATAAACTCGAGGTCGATCTTTTTGCTCTCGATTTGGCCTAACGACGCGACGAGCGCTTCGAGCGAACCCTGCGCGTCGCACTTCAGCACAAGGCGCAAAACCTTCTTGCCGTCGGCGGCTTCGAGCAGGCTCTCGAGCGTTGCGCGCTGCGGCGTGCTCAGCTTCTCGGTCCGCTTCAAGGCGAGCCGCTCTTCGCTGAGGGTTTTGGCGGATTTCTCCGATTCCATGACGAGGAATTCGTCGCCGGCATTTGGCAAACCGGTGAAGCCTAAAACCTTTACCGGAGTCGAGGGACCGGCTGACTTGATCGGCTTGCCGCGATCGTCCACGAGCGATTTCACCTTGCCGCCGTAATCGCCGCAAATGAACGGCTCGCCGAGTTTCAGCGTGCCCATTTGCACGATGACGGTCGCAGTCGGACCGCGGCCGGGTTCCACCTGCGCTTCGATCACCGTGCCGCGCGGAGTGGCCGTCGGCGAGGCTTTCAGCTCCATGATTTCGGCTTGGGCAACCATGTTCTCGAGCAGCTCGGGAATGCCGGTGCCTTTGGTGGCCGAAACCGGCACGACGATCGTGTCGCCGCCCCATTCTTCCGGCGTGAGCTCGCGTTCCTGCAGCTGCTGCTTCACCCGCTCGAGATTCGCGCCCGGCAAATCCATCTTGTTCACCGCGACCATGATCGTGACGTGCGGCGCGGCTTTGGCGTGATTGATCGCCTCGATCGTCTGCGGCATGAGGCCGTCATCGGCCGCGACTACGAGGACGACGATATCAGTGACGTGCGCACCGCGCGCCCGCATGGAGGTGAAAGCGGCGTGGCCGGGGGTGTCGAGAAACGTGATCCGAGTGCCTTTGTAATCGACGGTGTAGGCGCCGATGTGCTGAGTGATACCGCCGGCTTCGCCCGCCGCGACACGCGTCTTGCGGATCGCGTCCATCAACGACGTTTTGCCGTGATCGACGTGGCCCATGAAAGTGATGATCGGCCCGCGCAGCTTCAGCTCTTCCTCGGTCTCGATAACCGGCGGCGGCGGCGCGACCACGACCTCAACCTGCTTATGGACACCGCCGCCTTTTTCGCGGCGCTCCATCTCAAAAGCGAAGCCGTGCTTGTCGCAAATCTTGATCGCGACTTCCGGCTCCACGGTCAGGTTCGGGTTCGCGAAAATATTGAAGTCATCCATCAGCTCCTTGATGAGCTGGAAATTTTTCACCCCGAGCTGAGTCGCGAGATCCTTCACGATGATCGGCGGCTTGATGTGAATGATCGGCCGTCCGTCCTCGGCGATTTCAGTTTCGCCGATTTCGACCTCACTCGCCGCGGGCGCTTCCGGCGCAGGCGTGGGCGCAACCGCTTCCGGCGCGGGTTGCGGATCGCGAATCTTGGAAATGGGCGGGAGGAACGAACGCTTCGTCGTCTGGTCCGAAACCGGGCGTTTCGGTTTCGGCGTTTGCGGATCGATCAGGGAAACCGCTTCGCTCACGATCTTCGCCGGTTTCTCCGGAGCTGCGGGCGCGGGCTCGGGCTTCGCCGGAGCGGGCTTGCGTCCCGTGATCGGCGCGAAAGCCGAACGCGTGGCCACAGGTTTCGGCGGCGCTGGCTTTTCCACGAGCGGCGCAGGCGGCGGCGTGACTGCTGGCACGGGCTCGGGCGTGAGCTCTTCGATAACTGGAGACACGACGGGTTCCTCTGCTTTGGCCTTGGTGCTCTTCGCCGATTTAGCGGGCTTAGCCGCTGCGGCGCGAGGACGAGACGACGACTTGGGAGCAGAACCGGCAGTCTTGGCCGCCGTCTTGCGCGCAGGCGCTTTGCGCGCCGCAGTTTTGGTCGTCGTCGTTTTGGTAGGCATTTAAAATTTCAGTTCTGCTCATGGCCGTGAGCACGTCAGCGCGCGGCCATTTCAAGTCGCTCCAACGCTCCGATGCACCGCTTCGTAGATCTCGCGCGCTTTCTCTTCGTCCACACTCAGGATATCCACGAGGTCCGACATCTCGGCATCTTGCAAACCTTCCAGGTTCGTAAACCCGGTCTTCACCAGGGTCATCGCCTGGTCTTCGGTGATCGGGAGCGCGCTTGAGAGCAACTGCGCGGCGTGCGCGACCTTTTGCTCCACCGCGGTGGTGCTTGGTGCTTCCTTCTCAATGTTAATTTCCCAGCCGGTCAACCGGCTCGTGAGGCGCGCGTTCTGGCCTTTCTTGCCGATCGCGAGCGAGAGCTGGTCTTCATCGACCGAGATCGTCGCGCTCTTTTTCTCGAGGTCGAACACGAGGTTTTTTACCTTCGCGGGCTTGAGCGCTTCGAGCACAAATTCTTTCGGGTCGGAGCTCCAGCGGATGATGTCCACCTTCTCGTTGTTCAGCTCGCGGACGATGTTCTTCACCCGCGAGCCGCGCATGCCGACGCAAGCGCCGACCGGATCGACTTTCGGGTTGTCGCTGAAGACCGCGATCTTCGTGCGATAACCGGCTTCGCGTGCGATCCCCCGGATTTCCACCGTGCCGTCGGCGATCTCGCTCACTTCGAGCTCGAACAACCGCCTGACGAAATTCGGATGACTGCGCGAAATGATGATCTCGGGCCCGCGGATGCCGTTCTCGACCGCTACGACGTAAGCGCGCAGCCGATCGCCCACGTTGTAATCTTCCACTACGACGCGTTCGCGCTGCGGCATGATCGCTTCAAATTTTCCGAGATCGAGAATGACGTCCGAACGATCGAACCGCCGGACCGTACCGCTCACGATCTCACCGGCGCGATCTTTGAATTCCTCGTAGATCATCTCCTTCTCGACCTGGCGGATGCGCTGCATCATCGCCTGCTTCGCGGTCTGCGCGGCGATCCGGCCGAAATTTTTCGGCGTCACTTCCACTTCGATTTCTTCGCCGACCGCGGCTTCAGCCTTAATCCGGCGCGCTTTATCGAGGGAGATTTCGTCCGCCGGGTTGGTCACTTTTTCGACCACGAGCAAGTTGGCGAGCGCTTTGATTTCGCCCGACTTCGGATCGATCGCGATATGCAGATCGCGCGAGGCGCTGACGCTCTTCTTCGAGGCCGAGAGCAAGGCGTTCGAGACCGCCTCGATCAGGATTTCGCGTTTGATCCCGCGCTCCCGCTCCAGGTAGTCGAGCATGGCAATGAATTCGGCGTTCATGGAAATTGGGCGTCCGCCGACAAAAAAGAGTGGGACACCGGCTCCCACTCCAATCCAGCAACGGACTAGGCGCAGATGATACTTTTGGCGTGGCGCGTCGTCAAGCGGAGCAGGCCACGGATGGACACGGATGAAACACGGATCGGAAGAGCCTGTTTGCCCATCCGTGAAAATCCGTGTCTATCCGTGGCTCTGAAATTAAAGTCCGTTCTGATGTCGCGCACCCGAGCCCTTGTTATTGTGCTGTTGGTCTGGGCGGCGATCTACTTGCCGCGGCTCGGGACGCTGGAGATCAAGAGCGAGGAAGGCCGGCGCATTCTGCCCGCGGTGACGATGATCGAGACCGGCAACTACCTCGTGCCGCAGGTCGGGAGCGAACCCTATTTCCGCAAGCCACCGCTGGTCAATTGGCTGGTCGCGGGTTCTTTCAAACTCTTCGGCGCGCGGAATGAATGGACCGCGCGGTTACCGTCGGTGCTTTGCGTGCTCGTGGTCGCGCTGGCGCTCGTGGGCGTGGCGTGGCGGTCGTTAGGCGGAAACGGCGCGGTCGCCGCGGCCCTGATGTGGCTAACGAATTTCGGCCTGCTCGAGAAGGGCCGGATGATCGAGATCGAAGCGCTCTATGTGTCGCTGACTGCGCTCGCGTTTGTTTGCTGGTTGAGTTGGTGGGGCGATCGGCGCTGGCTGGCGTGGATCGGCGCGGGAGTTTTTCTGGGCCTCGGTTTGCTCGCGAAAGGGCCGCTCAACCTGCTGTTCTTTTACGCGGTCGTGCTTGCGGTCCTCTGGCAGGCGCAAGCATTGAGGCAGTTGGTGAGTTGGCCCCACCTCGTCGCCGTCGTCCTGATGCTCGGGATTTTCGCGGCCTGGGCGATTCCCTTTCTGGAGTTGGTGCGCTCCGCCCACGTCACGCACGTCTGGTCGAGCCAGTTCACTGGCCGAGTGAGCGGCGACGACTTCAAGTTCGCGAACTGGATTCTCAACATCCCGCGCGGGCTCGGCTATCTGCTGCCTTGGGCGGTCCTGCTCCCGTTCGCGCGCTTCGGACTGCTCGAGAACGAAACCGATCGCAGGTTCTGCCGCGCCTTATCGTTAGGCATAGCGGTTCCTTTTATCCTCGTCAGCCTGCTCCCGGGCGCACTCCCGCGTTACAATATGCCGCTGCTCGCGCCGGCGATTTGGCTGCTTGCTTTTCTGATCAAAGAGCATGCTTTCGTCGGGCCGATTCAGTTGCGCAAAGCGATCACCGGGACCGTGGTCGCCATCGTGATGGCGATGCTGGTTTACACGGGGGGCATTATCCCGTTCCTCCAGCGCCGCGAAAAAATCCGGCCGATCGGCGAACAAATCAGCGCCGCGCTCCCGCCGGACGAAACCCTCTACGCGGTCGATCCTGATTATCAGCCGTTCCTCTTCTACGTCCGGCAACCAATCGTCTACGTCGATCACGTGGCCGAGCTTCCGCTGCAAACCCGCTACGTCCTGGTCAAGCCGGATAAGGAAACGCAGGTCGAAGAATCCGCGCGTTGGGCGCCCGCGCGCGCGCATCCGATCTACCGCAAAAAAGATTACCGCGGGATCAGCGTTGTCCTTTTGAAAATCGAGCGCGCCCCTCGCCGGGCCAATTGACTTCTCCCCCAATTGGGAAATCGTTAGCACGCTAACGATGCCCACTATCGATCCCGAGACTACCGGCCAGCTCATTCACCAGACCGCCCGCGTCTGGCGCCAGCGGCTCGACCAACGACTCCACCCGCTTGGGCTGAGCCAGGCGAAGTGGCGCACCCTCGCGCATCTGGCCAAGGGGCACCTGACGCAATGCGAGCTCGCCGATCGCCTCGGGATTGAAGAGCCGACGCTCGCCCGTTCCCTCGCCAGCATGGAGCGGAGCGGCTGGATCAAACGGCAGAGCTCCGAGCAGGATCGCCGCTGCAAGACCGTGCACCTGCAACGCAAATCGAGCTCGCTGCTACGGCACATCGAGGAGACCGCGCGAAATCTTCGACACGAACTGGTGGAGACGATTTCGCCGCAGGATTTGCAAACCTGCCTGCGAGTATTGAACGAAATCCGGCGCCAGGCGCTCGAAGCTCCCGCACCCGGCGTTAACGGCACCAACGGCAACTCCATGAAAAAGCTCCGGAAGGCGGCCCCATGATCACCGCGCAAAAGATGAATGTTGCCGCGCGCGAAGCGGTCGGCGACGTCGAGCGCAGGGTCGGCCGCAAGGGCACCTACCTGATCGGCGCGGCCGTCGTGCTCGCGCTTGCGTTCCTCCTATATCGCGCTTTCAGCGGCGGAAAAGAAGCGCCGCCGCCACCGCCGCCGCGTCCGGTCACGGTCGCGAAAGTGATCGCAAAAGATGCCCCGCTTTATCTCGATGAGATCGGGACCTGCGCGGCGAATGAAAGCGTGCAAGTCCAGGCCCAAGTCAGCGGCCAGATCGTCTCCCGCGATTTCAAAGACGGCGCCGAGATCAAGAAAGGCGCGGTCCTTTTCACCATCGATCAGCGCCCCTATCAGGCAGCGCTCGATTCCGCGAAGGCTGACGACATCCTCGCGCAGGCGAACCTGAAGCGGCAGGATGAACTGATGGCCAAAGGCGTGACCGCGTCGCAGGATCTCGACACGGCGAAGGCCAACTCCATGAAGACGTCCGCCGCGGCCGCTGCGGCGCAGGTGAATCTCGACTACTGCACGGTCCGATCTCCGATCGACGGGCGCGCCGGGCTGCGGCAGGTCGACGTCGGGAACACGGTGAGCGCCGGCAGCGGCAGCGCGGTCCTGGTGCAGATCGATAATCTCGATCCGATCTACACCGACTTCACCGTCGCGGAACCGGACCTTCCGCTCGTCCGCAAATACCTGAACGGCCCGAACCTGAAAGTGTTGACCGACGCCGAGAACGACGGCTTCGCGCCGCAGGAAGGTCACCTTTATTTCATCGCGAACACGGTCCAACCTGGCACCGGCACGGTCCAGGCGCGCGCGACCACGCCGAACCCGCAGCATCAGCTTTGGCCCTCGCAGTTCGTCCATGTGCGGCTGGTCCTCGATAATCTGAAAGACGCGAAGCTGGTCCCGAACAGCGCGATCCAGATCGGCGAGAAAGGGCCGTATCTTTTCGTGGTGAAAAAAGATTCCACGCTCGACCTGCGCCAGGTGACGCCCGGCCAGAAACAGGAGAACGAACTCACCGTCATCACCAAGGGCGTGCAGGCCGGCGAAACGGTGGTCACTACCGGCCAGTTGCAGCTCGCGCCGGGCGACAAGGTAGCCGTGAAAAATTCCGCCGAAACCGCGCCCGCGGCGACGACCGATAGCAGCCCCGGGACAACCTAACGAATGTCCACCTCGCACCAGGACGGGCGGAATGGAGGGAACGGCACCACGGGGCACAAGCTGACCCAATTTTCTTCCGGTCTCTCGCGTCCGTTCATCCAGCGGCCGGTGATGACGATGCTGTTGACGGCGTCGATCATCGTCTTCGGCGTCCTGACCTACCAATTGCTGGCGGTGAACGACCTGCCCGCGGTCGATTACCCGGTCATCCGGGTGCAGGCCTCCTATCCCGGCGCCAACCCGGAAACGATGGCGAATACCGTCGCCACGCCGCTGGAAAAACAGTTCACCCAGATTCCGGGGCTTGACCTAACGACGAGCTCGAGCACGCAGGGGAGCACCTCGATCACGCTGCAATTCAATCTCTCGAAGAGCATCGACGCCGCCGCGACCGATGTGCAATCGGCGATCCAGGCGGCGAGCGGGCAGTTGCCTAACGACCTCCCGAGCCCGCCTACGTTTACGAAGTCGAACCCGAACGACCAGCCGGTCATCTATATTGCCCTAACGAGTGCGACCCTGAGCAGCGGCGAACTTTACCGCTACGCCACGACCGAGGTGCAGCAGCGAATCAACATTCTTCCCGGCGTTTCGGAAGTGAACGTCTACGGCGTGAAAAGCGCGATCCGGATCAAAGTCGATCCCGGCAAGCTGACCGCGCGGAATATGACCTTCGACGAGCTGAGCGCGGCGATTCGCACGAGCACTTCCTACGCGGGCGCCGGCCAGTTCGACGGCGCGAACAAATCGATCACGCTCCGGCCCCAAGGCCAGGTCGAGACGGCGGAGGGTTATCGCAATATCATCATCAAACGGGGCGCGAACGGCTCGCCGGTTTACCTGCGCGACGTCGCGAGAGTGATCGACGGCGTCTCCGACGAACGTTCGTCGCGACACTTCTTCGCCCGCGGTTATGAGCCGCCGGCATCAGTCGTGGTCTTCGCGGTCTCGCGGCAGTCGGGCGCGAACGCCGTCGCGGTCGCGCGCTCGGTCCGCGATCTTCTTCCGGGATTGCAGCGCGAGTTGCCGGGTTCGATTCACCTCATTCCAGTGCACGATCGCTCGCAATCGATCGTTGATTCGCTCCACGATGTGCAGCTCACCCTCGCGATTGCCTTCGTGCTCGTAATCGGCGTCATCTTCGTTTTCCTCGGGCGCGCCGGCGACACGCTCATCCCGATGGTCGCGCTGCCGATGTCGTTCCTCATCACCTTCGTGGCCATGTGGTGGCTCGGCTATTCGGTCAACAACCTCACCCTCATGGCGCTGACGCTCGCGATCGGCTTCCTCGTCGATGACGCGATCGTCTTTCTCGAGAACGTCGTTAGGCGCGCGGAAGCCGGCGAATCGATCTACCGCGCGACCCTGAACAGCGCGGGCGAAATTTCCTTCACCATTCTCTCGATGACCCTTTCGCTCGCGGCGGTTTTCATTCCGCTCGCTTTCATGCCGGGATTGCTGGGCCGAATCTTTCGCGAGTTCGCCGTCACGATCATCGTCGCAATTTTTGCTTCCGGCTTGGTTTCGTTAACCCTCACGCCGCTGATGTGTTCGCGCATTCTCGCGGAACGCGGCGAAGGTCAGCGGGACAGTTGGATGCAGAAGTTCGTGAACCGGTTCTTCATCCCGATTCGCGATTTCTACGGGCGGACGCTCGACAAGTTCCTCGATGTCGGCTGGATCGCGCTCCCGATCGTGATTGCCTGCGGGATCGGCGTCTGGTTCTTTTTCACCCACCTTTCGTTCACGCTCCTGCCGACCGGCGACAGCAGCACGATCCGCGGATTTTTCATCGTCAAAGAGGGCTCATCGCCCGACGCGCAGAAGGCGTTGCAGGATAAGCTCGACCCGATTTTGCAGGGGAATCCCTATGTCGATAAATACTTCACCGTCGCCGGCCGCACGGGACAATCCGCGGGCATTTTTACCGTCATCTTCCTCAAGGACGCGGGCCAGCGGCCCGATATCGACACGGTCGCGGCGCAGCTTCGCAAAGCCTGCAGCGGCATCCCCGGGATTTTCCCGACGCTGAATCCGCAGCCGGTTTTGCGGATCGATGTCGGCGGCACCGGGAGTTCGTTTGGCCGCTACACCTATGTCCTGAGCGGAATCAATCCGCAGGACGTTTATGAAGCCGCCGATAAGCTGCAGAAAAAGCTGGCCGATTATCCGGGCTTCGCGAGCCCGCCGCGCTCTGATCTTTTTCGGAACAACCCGAACCTCGACATCCAGATCGATCGTTCGCGTGCCAGCGTCTACGGCGTTTCCACGAGCAAGATCGAGAGCCTCTTGCGCGCCGCTTATTCGCAGAACTACGTCTACCTGATCAAGCAGGCCGACGATCAATATCAGGTGATCGTGGAAGCGGAAGATGACGCGCGTTCGGGTCCCGGAGATTTCCGCTGGCTCTACGTGAAGCCCGATGCCGGGGGCGACAAGCTCATCCCGATTCGCGCCGTGACCGACTCGAAGGAGACCCTCGGCCTGCAATCGGTCAATCACATCAACCAGTTCACCAGCGTCACCTTCGGGTTCGACGTGAAGGAAGGCGCGGCGCTCGGCGACGTCACGAACTTCATCGACAAAACTGCGGCGCAGATTCTGCCGGCCGCGGTGAAAGGTGAGCTCCAGGGCGAAGGCCTCGTCCTCCAGCAACTCTTCGGCGCGCTGCCGCTGCTCGTGATCGCGGCGATCTTCGTCATGTATGTGATTCTCGGGATTCTCTACGAGAGCTACGTGCACCCGATCACCGTGCTCTCTACGCTCTTCCCGGCAGTCGTCGGTGGCCTGATGACGCTCTGGCTTTTCGGTTCCACCCTTTCGCTCTACTCGGTCATCGGGCTTTTCCTGCTCATGGGGATCGTGAAAAAGAACGGCATCATGATTGTCGACTTCGCGCTCCATCGGCTGGACGAAGGCTACGACCGGCGCGCGGCGATCCACGAAGCGAGCGTGGAGCGTTTTCGTCCGATCATCATGACCACGCTGGCGGCGTTGATGGGGGCGTTGCCGATTGCGCTCGGCTTCGGCGCGGATGGTTCTTCGCGGCGGCCGTTAGGCCTGGTCATCGTCGGCGGGCTGATCGTGTCGCAGTTAATCACGCTCTACATCACGCCGGTGATTTACCTCGCGCTCGAGTGGTTCCAGGAAAGCGTGCTCGATCGGGTGCCCTTCCTGCGTAGCGCGCACAGCCACCACGAAGCCGAAGCGGAAAAGCACGGAACGGAAGGCTTGCCCGAACCGGAGCCGGTCGGCGCCCGGTAACTCCCGCGTCTGCCTAACGAGAAGCTCCGAGCGTGTTCTGGGGAGCATAGGCCGCTGGCCTGTTGTTGAAGGCGGCTCGCCTTCAACCGGGCGCGGGGATCGGGCGTCGACAGGAACGATTGCGAGCGCAGAATGTGCGCTCGACGCCTTCCGGACGTCCGACCCATCATCTACGCACGGTTGCCGGCGAGCCACCGGCAACAACAGGCGAGCCGCCTGTGCTCCCCGGAACTCGAAGACCCGCCTAACGAGAAGTGAGCCACGCCATTGTCTTCGTGGCCAACCGGTCGAAAGTCCTTACCGCCAGCTCGAGATGCTCCTCTTTCGTGTCCTCGATCTTGTTGTGGCTGATCCCGTGCAAGCTCTGCACGAACATCATCACCGTCGGCACGCCGGCGCGCGCCACTTCGGCGGCATCGTGCAGCGGACCCGAAGGTAAGCAGTGCGACTTCCCACAGGTTTCGCGGATCGCCTCGTCGCAAAAACCAATCAGTGTTCCATCGAACGGCATCGGCTCGATCTGCCAGAGACGCTCCCATTCCACCGTCACATTCCCCTCCTCCGCGAAACGCTCGCTCGCGGCCCGCGCTTCCGACAGCATGCGCGCGAGCGCGTCGGCATCGAGATGCCGTTGATCGAGCGTGATCCGACATTCCTCGATCACGCTGGTGACGATGCCTGGTTTCGTTAGGCATGAGCCGATCGTGCAGACGCCGCCATTCCGGTCCGTAATCCGGTAAATTTCCGGGCTCATCTGCGCCGCGGCGAGGAAGGCGTCCTGGCGGCGATTCATCGGCGTGCTGCCGGAATGCGCCGCCTGTCCGTGAAAAGTGATTGCATGCCGTTCCACCCCGAAGGTCCCGAGGACCGCGCCTAACGGGAGCTCGAGATCGAGTAGGACCGGCCCTTGCTCGATGTGCAGCTCGAGATAGGCCGCGGCGTTCGTTAGGCGATGGCCGGAGTCTTTCACTTTCTCGAAGTCGATCCCCTGCGCCTGGAGCGCATCGGGCAGGGTCACGCCGTCGCGATCCTTCAATCCGCGGGCTTCCTCCATTTCGAGATTTCCCGAGCAGGCCGACGAACCGAAAAGGCTCTTCCCAAATCTCGCGCCTTCTTCGTCGGCCCAGTCAACCAGCCGCACCGTGACCGGAGGTGTGCCCTCGGCTTTGATTCGGCGCAAAATTTCCAAGCCCGCAAGAGTATTGAGGCAGCCATCGAGCCAGCCGCCGTTAGGCACCGAATCAACGTGCCCGCCAATGAGCATGGCCTGCTCCGATTCGCCGCGCAGCGTCATCCAGAGATTGCCGGCTTCATCCCGCTCGACTTCCGCGCCTAACGACTCCGCCTTGGCCGCGAGCCAACTCCGCGCCTTTGCCCAAGTCTCGGTAAAGGCGACGCGTTGCGCGCCGTTCTCATCACTCGTTAGGCGGCGAAGCTCTTTCAGCTCGGCGATCGTCCGTTGCGGATCCAGCATGCGCCTAAAGATCGGTAAACGGATCCAGTTTGACGATCGTCCCCCGATTGCCCTGCTGCTGAATCAGCTTCGCGACCAAACCGGTCCACCCGGTCTGGTGACTCGCCCCCAAACCCGCTCCGCTGTCGCCGTGAAAATATTCGTGGAACAGATACCGCTCCCGATCGGCTTCACCGCCTAACGAATCGCCCAAATTGCGAGTGAAGGGCCGCTCGCCTTTTGCATCCCACAGCCAGATCTTGATCATCCGGTTCGAGAGCTCGTTTGCCACTTCATCGAGCGAGACAAATTTCCCGGAGCCGGTCGGGCATTCCACCTTGAATTCGTCGCCGTAATAATGATGAAACTTCTGGAGCGACTCGATCAGCAGGTAGTTGATCGGAAACCAGATCGGCCCACGCCAGTTGGAGTTCCCGCCGAAGAGATTCGTCTGCGATTCCCCGGGCTCGTAGTCCACCACCTTCCGCTCGCCGCGGATGTCGAGCACGTACGGATGCTGCTGGTGAAATTTGCTCACCGAGCGGATGCCGTATTCGCTCAGGAATTCATCCGGATCGAGCATCCGCCGGAGAAGACATTTCATCCGATGCCCGCGGGTGAGCGCGATCAGGCGCCGGGCACCGGCGCCCGGTTCCTGCCAGCGTGAAATCAGGCCGGCGAGGTCGGGCCGGTTCGTGAGATACCATTCGAGTCGTTCCTTGAATCCGGGCATCGCATCGAGCAGTTCCTGTTCGATCGTTTCCACCGCGAGCAGCGGCATCAGCCCGACGAGCGAGCGGACGCGGAGTGGCAAATAGCGATCGCCCGGCGTGTGCAGCACGTCGTAGAAAAATTCGTCCGCTTCATCCCAGAGCCCGATCCCTTTACCGCCGGCGTTGTTCATCGCCCCGGCGATCCCGAGGAAGTGCTCGAAGAACTTGGTCGCGATATTTTCGTAAACGGGATTCTCGCGCGCGAGCTCGAGCGCGGTGCGCATCATCGTGAGGCAAAACATTGCCATCCAGCTCGTGCCGTCGCTCTGCTCGAGCCGGCTGCCATCCGGGAGCGGCGCGCTCCGATCAAAGACGCCGATGTTATCGAGCCCGAGGAAACCGCCCTCGAAAATGTTCCGGCCGCCGGAGTCTTTCCGGTTCACCCACCAGGTAAAATTGATGAGTAACTTATGGAAAATCGTCTCGAGAAACGCGCGATCGCCTTTCCCGGTCTTGCGTTGCTCGATCTTGTAAACGCGCCACGCGGCCCAGCCGATCACCGGCGGATTGACGTCGCTGAAGTTCCACTCGTAAGCCGGGATTTGGCCGTTCGGGTGCTGATACCATTCGCGCAGGATGATATCCAGCTGACCCTTCGCGAAGTGCGGATCGACCAGAGCCAGCGGGATGCAATGGAAAGCTAAATCCCAAGCCGCATACCAGGGATACTCCCAGCAATCCGGCATCGACATCACACGCTCATTGAAGAGGTGGCGCCAGTCCGCATTCCGGCCCTTCTTACGTTCGTTAGGCGGGGATGGTGGCGCGGGATCACCCTCCAGCCATTGCTCAACCACGTAGTAGTAGAACTGCTTCGTCCAGAGCATCCCGGCGAGCGCCTGGCGCTGGATGGCGCAATGTTCCGGGCTCAGGCAGTTCGGTGCGAGCGCGGAGTGAAACTCGTCCGCTTCCTGGCGGCGCTGCGCAAAGATCTTGTCGCAGTCGGCGAGCGAAGTCGCCGCCGGGCCGAGCCGCAGCCTCACGACGCGCGCTTCGCCGGGGGGAATTTCGAGCCGGTAGAGCGCGCCCGCCTTGGTCCCGGTTCGCTCCGGATTCACCGCCGCGGTCTGGCCGTGCACGACGTATTCGTGAAAGGCGTCCTTCACGAACGGCGCCTGGTTCGGCACGCCGTAAAGCTTCTGCAGATTGCTCTCATTGTCAGTGAAGAGCAGCTCATCCGCGCCTTCGCAGAGGAGCCGGTATTCGCCGAGCGCGTGATGACTGGCCTCGACCACCATCACCTTCGCAGGATGCGGTTTTCCGACCCGCAAATTCGGCCGGCGATCGTCATTGCCCCAGCTCCAGGTATTGCGAAACCAGAGCGTCGGGAGCAGGTGGATGGTCGCCGCTTCGGGGCCGCGATTCGTCACCGTGGCGCGAATGAGCTGATCGTCGGACGCGTCCTTGGCGTATTCGAGCGTGATGTCGAAGAAGCGGTGTTCGCTTAAGACTCCGGTGTCCCAGAGCTCAAATTCGCCCTCGTGTTTGGGTCGCCCGCTGTTTTGCCTGACGAGTTCCTCGTAGGGATAAGCCGCCTGCGGATAACGATAAGTCATCCGCATGTAGGAGTGCGACGGCGTGTTGTCTTCGTAGAAGAAAATCTCCTTCCCGTCCTCGCCGCAATTCCCCTGCGGACCGGTCAAGCCGAAGAGCCGCTCCTTCAGGATCGGGTCGCGTCCGTTCCAGAAAGCGAAAGCGAAACAGAGCCGCTGCTTGAAATCCGAGATGCCGCCGATCCCGTCCTCGCCCCAGCGATAGGCGCGGGAGCGAGCGTGCTCGTGCGGGAAGTAATTCCAGGCGTCGCCGTTCGCGCTGTAATCCTCGCGAACCGTTCCCCATTGGCGATCGCTCAGATAGGGGCCCCAGAGATGCCAGCGTTCGGAACGATGGTCGTTCTCGGCCAGGCGTTTTTCTTCGGCGTTCATCGAGTGGTCGGCGAATCCTGCATTCGTTAGGTGATAATAAGCGGCGCGCCCGCTGTCGATGAAAACCGTGCGCCATGGCCAATCGTCTTCCGGCGGGCGGCGGTGGCCCGCGCGGCGCGGGCGTTTCTGTCGGCTCCGCGTTCGAGCTCGCGGAGGGAGCGAAGGAGGCGCAGCTAGAGCAGATACTTCGCGTACCACGCCAGATAACGTTGGTAGCGATCCAGGAGGTAACTCGGCTTCCGGATGCCGTGAAATTGCTCCGGATAGATCACCAGTTCCGTCGGCACGCCTAACGATCGTAAGGCCTGATACATCTGCTGGCTGTTCAGTAACGGCACATTAAAATCGTTCTCGCCACAAAGGAAAAGCGTGGGCGTCTTGATCCTGTCCGCATGCAGGAACGGATAGGAAAGACGGGTCCAGATCTCCGGGTGCGACCAGGGCGGGCCGAGCTCGTTTTCGTAGTCGCGGATGTATTGGTCGGTGCCGTAGCCAGCCAGGATATTCGAAGTGGAAGCTCCGCTCGTCGCCGCTTTGAAACGGGTGGTCGAGGCGATGAGATAGTTGGTCGACATCCCGCCGTAACTCCAACCGCCGACCCCGAGCTTTTCCGGATCTGCCAGGCCGCGCCCAACCGCGTCATCGACCGCGGCGAGATCGTCCTCCACATCGACCTGACCCCAGTTCTCATAAATTCCCATCGCGTAATCCGTGCCGCGGCCGGTGGAGCCGCGCGGATTCGGCAGGACCACGAGATAGCCGTTGGCCGCGAAGAGTTGTTTCTCGAAATCGAATGACGCCGCATATTGCGATTGCGGACCGCCGTGCGGGCGGAGCAGCGTCTTGTTTCTCGCGCCTTTCTTTTCGTTAGGGGGATGAACCAGGAACCCGTGCACCTCGGTGCCATCCTTGCTTTGGAATTTCGTTTCCTCGGACGCGCCGAGCTGGAACTGCGCGACCCAGGCGTCGTTCTGTTTCGTGAGGCAACGCAGGTCGTTCGGATCGACCGCGAAAATCTCGTCGGGACGTTCCGGCGTGCTCGTGCGCGCGATCACTTTCCCGTCGCGGCTCACGTCGTAGGCCGAGACGGCGCGCCGTCCGTCCACCACCGGAGTCGGCGCGCCACCCTCAGCCGGCACGCGCACCAGCGACACGGCGCCGTCGTCTTCCAGCACGGCCAGGATCGATTTGCCGTCGGGCGCGAAATGGGGCTGGAGCAGATTCCGATCGAGCTCCGGGGTAAGGATTTTCGCGTCGCCACCCGCGGCCGGAATGATCGCCAGCGGATGCACGGCATACTCAATCTTCTTCGGATCGCCACCGTGAATGTAGGCAATCGTCCTGCCATCGGGGCTCCAAGCCGGGGCGCTCTCCCATTCCGGGTGCGCGTCCGCTTCCGATGCGGTTGTGAGCTGCCGTTCCTTCGCGCCGGGCTTGGGCTCGATCAGGTAAATATCCCAGTTTTCCGTGCGATCGGGGTCGTTGCCGCGCTTGGTCACGAAGGCGATCTGGCTCCCATCCGGCGACCACGCGGGGAGCACTTCGTCATGCGCGCCACTCGTTAGGGCCTCGACTTTTTTCGTCGGGCAGTCGAGCAGCTTCAGGTGCGACCAATGATTCGTCAGGTAACCCTCGATGTCCTGTTTGAACATGTAGCGATCAATCACGATCGGCGGGACGGTTTTCTTCTCCTTCTCCTTCGCTTCCGGGTCGCGCGGGTCGGGGTCCTTGACCACGAGCGCGAGGCGTTTGGAATCGGGCGCCCAGGCGAAATCCTCGACGCTCCCCTTTTCCTTTGTCAGCTGCTCGGCTTCGCCGCCGGCGGCGTTCAGGAGCCAGACCTGGCCGTTGTCATTCTCCTCCCCGCGACCGGAAAGGAAGGCGAGCCATTTCCCATCCGGGCTCCAACGCGGATGCGACTGCTGATTTTCTCCAAACGTGACCGCGCGGTTTTCCGAGCCGTCCCACTTCGCGAGCCAGAGATTCTGAAACTGTTTATCTTTCTTCAGGTCCACCGTGGCGACGGTGTAGGCGATCGTGAGGCCGTCGGGCGAAATATTCGGCTCGTCGACCTGACGCAGGCCGGCGAAATCCTCTGGCTTAAGCAGGCGAGTCGGCTCCGCGCCTAACGAGGCTCCGGTGGCAAGGAAGAAAGCGAGGAGCAGGCAGCCGAGAGGTTTCATAAGTTCCAGTGGTCTACACGAAGCGCCCATGCGAAGCCAGTCTGCGCGCGAGTTCCCCCCGCACCTACGTCTTCTTTCTCTGGATGTAGGCGTTAACCTGGTCCTCCAAAATCTCCAGCGGCAAGGCACCGTTCCCGAGGACTTGATCGTGAAATTCTTTCAGGTCGAACTTCGGCCCTAGCTCTCTCTCGGCGCGGCTGCGCAGCTCGCCAATCTTGAGCATCCCGACTTTATAGGCACAAGCTTGGCCGGGTAAAACGATGTAACGTTCGATCTCCGCCGTCACTTCTTTTTCGCCCATCCCGGTCTTCTCCAGCATGTAGGCGATCGCCTGCTCGCGCGTCCAGCGTTTAGCATGAATGCCGGTATCGACCACGAGGCGCACCGCGCGGAAGAGCTCGGCCTGGAGGCGACCGAGATCGCCGAAAGGATCCTGCGCATACCAGCCGGCGTCCTTCGCCAGCCACTCGGCGTAGAGCGCCCAACCTTCCTGGTAAGCGGTGAAGGGAAGAATCCGGCGAAACTGGGGCAGGTCTTTCAACTCCTGCGCAATCGAAATTTGCCAGTGATGTCCCGGGACCCCTTCGTGGTAAGCGAGGGTCGGCATCGTCCAATTCGCCAGCTCGCTCATGTCGCGCAGGTTCGCGTAGAACACGCCGGGCCGCGTCCCATCGAGCGAGGCGGACTCATAGTAGGCGCCGGGCGCGGTCGCTTCCTTGAAGACCGGCACGCGCCGCACTTCGCAGCGGGCTTTGGGCGTGTGGGAGAAAAGCTGCGCGCAATTCCGGGTCGCGTCATCGAGCAGGCTCTGGTAGCGCGCGAGCACCGCGGCCCGACCCTTATCGTCGTTAGGGAACTGAAAGCGCGGATCTTTCCCGAGCGCAGTCATCGCCGCGCCGATCGGCTGCCCAACGTAACCGTGGGCATCGAGCAGCGCCCGCATCTCTGCTTCGATCCGGGTCACTTCGCGCAAACCCAGTTCGTGGATTTCGTCCGGCGACATCGCGGTCGTGGTGTTCTGGCGGAGCAGGTGGGCATAGTAGGCCGCGCCGTTCGGCAGTTTCCAGACGCCGTCATCGGTCGTCGTTTTCGGGAGCAGGTTTTGGAAGTAATCGATCAGCTTCTGGTAAGCCGGATAAACCGCGTCCTTGATCGCTCCATGCACTCTCTGCTGGTAGTCAGCGCGTTCCTGATCGCGGAGGCTGCTAATTTTCGCGACGCGCGTCTTGAAGGAAGTAGCGAGGATGTTGGCATCGGGCGGTTCCGCGACAAAAGCGCGCATTTCCTTCAGCACTTCCTCGACCACGAAGCGTGGCGGAATGATCCCCATCTGCTCGCGCAGCCGGAGACCTTCCAGCGTCTGATCGAACTTCTGCGGGAGCGCGTGAAGCCGGTCGAGATAGTAGCCGCAATCGCGCGGCGCCAGGAGCCGGTGCGTGTTCGCCATGAAGCTGGGGAACTGGTTCTGCACCCCGAAGAGCTGGTTGACCGGATAGTTATAAAACTGGAACTGCTCGCCCTCGACCTCGCGCTGGAGAAACCACTCCAGCACGCGAGTCGAAAGGCGCTGCGATTCCGATTGGCGGGAAATCGGATACTCGCGGAGCTGGGCGAGATCTTTCCGGATGCGGGCGGCGGTTTCCCGCTGGTGAGCTGGCGACTCGTCGCTCAGTCGGGCGTTGTGCCCGGTGAGGCCAAACTGCTCGACCAAGCCTAACGAAGAAAGCAGTTCCGGCTCGTGAAAGAGAGCCTCGGCGAAAACTCTGTCGTAGAAAAGATTCAGGCTCCAAGGCCGAAACCAGATCAGGTTGACCAAGAAAATCGCCACCGCGATGACTAGCACCGCCGTGCTCGCGAGGAGCCGCTGGAGGACGCGTTTGAGCATCACCACGGAGAGCCGACCAGCCGGCCGGCGTCAATGGCTTTCACGACAGACCGCGGAACCTTAGCGGCACTCGATGAGCGGCAACGCCGCGAGAGAGCTACTCGAGTCCTTGACGATGCCGTCCACATTGGCGCGGTTATCTTTGGCACAGGTGCCCGAGCGCCCGAGATAAGGCTTCCGCTGATTATCCAGGTATTCCACTTGGAAAGCCGCCCGACCCGCGGAGATGAACTGCGTGTAACCGACGCATTCATCATACTGGTTGCACTCTTCGTTTAGGGCCCAATCCGCGCCCGCCTCGATCATCTGGTGCTCGAAAGATCCGGGGCCGGTCGTGCTGCTGGCGCCATTTTTTAATCCCATGGACATCCCCCGGGCATGCGCCGATTTGATCATCTTGGTGTTGAACGCCACCTGATCGGCCTGGGTGATGACAAAGCCCGTCTTATAGTTATGCAGGTCATCCAGATCGGGCTCGATCCCATCGCAGCCTTTGGCCTGCGCCCGGTCCAAACGCGCGGTCATGATATCGCGCAGGGTCTTACCGGTGGGGCCCGGAGGTCCATCGACGGCGTTGATGTTGACGAATTTCTCATCAGGAAAGCCATCGATGGTTCGACCCAGAATCTCCGGTGCATAATCACCGGCATCAGCCCGTTGCCTGTTCCAGTCACCTGACTCTACGTAGCAGACGACATAGATGCCTTTGGCCTTGAGCCGGCTGATCAGTTCCGGCGTCGCCTCTTCCGAGTCGATGTCATACATCTTGGGACCGGAAACGTGATCGAGCACGGTCTCGTCGACCACGCCGCTGAGTTGCCATTGCCAATGATTCCCGGGGCTGAGTGGTTTCCAGCCGCTGGTGCCGTTCGCAGTTGCACCCGCAAAGCTCCGGACGATGCCGGCGACGCTCTGAACCAGCAGGAAACTGCCCGCGCCCACGATGGCGACGGCGAAGAAGAGGGCAAGCCGCCGGCGCGGGTGCGGTGAATTGCAGCGATTACCGAGGGATTGGTCTTTCATAGTTTTAACTCCGATTCCTGCAAACTGCTCGCGCGTCCTTCCGACCTTTCCTCGGCTACCTTCCGCTGTCAAAGACGACAGCCTCTCTCCGACCCAACCGGAGACCGGTTACGAGGAGAGAGAAGTGACTTCCCGAATGGCCCGCGAAGGTTTCCGCGATCTTGCCGTAGCCTGCTTTCGCGAGGTCAGCGACTGGGATGAAACGCAGCGCGGCAGAGTCGAGACAGTAGCGCAAACCGGTCGGAGGCCGACCATCGCGAAACTTATCGTCGAGGTGGGAGTTCCCTTCGCGGAACGCACTTCGATCTAGCCTTCTTTCGCAACCTCCTTCACGTTCGCTGGCACGAGCGGCTTCGTGAAACTCGGCCAGCCGGTGCCGGAAGCGAACTTATCCTGCGAGCTGAAGAGCGGTTCACCCGAAACGATGTCGACATCGATCCCGGGCTTCCGGTTGTTCCAAGAAGCGTTCTGAAACGGCGGCTCCGTCGCGCCGTTTTGGGTGACTGTCGTATTGCAACGGAGTTAGCTGCTCCCTGAGTTTCTCCGGTGACGGAATCTTAGCTTTGTCCGCGAGGAGGCGAGGTAAAGCGCGCGCAGAATTTTGTCGGCAGGTTCGATCACCTTGTGGAAAGCCGCCTGGAGCAATGGAGGAAAAATTACATTGACCAATTGAAGAACCACCTGATAAAAACGCGATCGTTATGCCAACCCCACCCTCTGATCAAAGGCCCCACCTCCACACCAACCAATCACACCACCTCTCGCGCCGGAGCGCGCTCAAGGCGCTCTCGCTCGCTTCAGTTGCAGCCCTGGGTAGCCTGCGCTCAGCACGCGCCGACGATCCGCCGCCGGACGACGCCGCGAGCCTGCCGTCGGCAAAGGCGCTGCCGCCTACCTATCAGCCAGCGCACTACTCCGCTAACCCAACTGTTTTGCGCCGGGTTACCTTTCCCGGCCGGGACCGGACCCTGGCCGGCGGTCCTCCTCATTCATCCCGGCGGGTATCGCGGTGGGTGCGGACGTGATCGCATTCTTCAACGCTCATCTTCAGTAGCTTTTAGGAGAAAGAATGATGATGAGCCGACGGAGTTTAGTTCTGTTGATAATTGCTGGGCTGCCAGTTTTGACGGCCCCGCCGTGTCTGGCTAGCAGCGCCACTTGGGCCGAGAATCCAGTTAGCGGCGACTGGAATACGTCGGCAAATTGGGTCCCCGAGACGGTCCCCAATGGGCCAGCTGACGTCGCAACTTTTGCGGAGTCGAACATCACAGATGTCACTACCTCGCCGGGGATTACGGAAGTTGACAGCGTTGTCTTTGATGCCAGCGCTCCACCGTGTACGGTCACTACGGGTGTTGGGAGTGTGTTTAAGATTAGCGGTAAGGGCATTATCAATAATTCCGCAACTGTCCAAACCTTTGGTTTGGAGGTGACCGATGAAACGACTTCCGGATATTTGTTTTTCAACAACGCAACCGCGGGTGAGCTCACTGTCTTTAATAATCCCGGTGGCGTAGTGGACTTCCTAGACAATTCGACTGCAGGAAAGGCTTCGTTCACTACCTCCGAACTTGGCTTGCGTCAGGGTAACCTTATATTTTTTGATAATGCAACCGCCGCCGATGCGACTATTGCTACTATCGGTAATTCCTTTACAACCTTTTTCGACGATACAACTGCTAGCAATGCGCTCTTGACTACGAGCGCAGGCGGCAGAGTAAGCTTCAGTAGCAGTAGCAGCGCCGGGCATGCTACTCTGCAGTGCGCCGGCGGGACCGAGCCTGGCCTGGGAGGTGGCGGCGTGCAGATCGACACCAGTGCGACAGCCGCCCAAAGCAACGTGACGCTTGGTGGCGCGGCCGTCGCCGGCGCGGTCAGCACGGATGCCACCTTCAGCAACAGTGCCACTGGTGGCACGGCGACTTTCGTTGTCAACGGCGGGGCTGCGGTCGGCGCCGAAGGCGCCACGATGAACCTCTACGAAGATTCGACCGCGGACGCGGCCAGCATTACCATCAATGGCGGCTCCAACGGTGGCGGAGGCGGTGCGCTTTTCTTTCTCGTTCGTTCTGATGGCGGCACTGCCAGGATAGCACTTTACGGTAACGGCCAGATGGACATTGGCGATCATGGCAAACCGGGAGTGACCATCGGCTCGCTGCAAGGCGACGGGCTGGTCTTCCTCGGGCCCAGGACTCTGACGATTGGCAGCAACAACCTGAGCACGACCTTTTCCGGCATGGCGCAGGAGAGTGGCTCCCTGACTAAGATTGGCACCGGGGCGCTCACTCTAAGTGGAGCGAACACCTACACTGGGGGCACAACCGTGAGCGCCGGACTGTTGAAGGTTAGCAATCGGACTGGCTCAGGGACTGGGACGGGCGCGGTGCAGGTTAACGCCGGGACACTGAGCGGCCGCGGCACGATCGCCGGCGCGGTCACGGTGGGGAGCGGGAGCGGGCCGGGCGCTCTCCTCGGTCCCAGCGTAGGAGCGGGCCAGCCAGCGACGCTCAGCATGCAAAGCCTGCTCACATTCAAAACCGACAGCACTTACATCTACAAGCTCAACAGCAGGAGAGCAAAGGGCGATCAGGCCGTGCCAACGGGGTGACGATCGAAAATGGCGCGCAGTTTAACTTCACGGCTGTCGCCCAGAGGAGGCTCAGCCCCGGCCAGGTCTTCAGCGCGATCAGCAACACTTCGGCTAACCCGATCAACGGCACATTCGCCAACCTGCCCAATGGCTCCACTTTCACCGTCGGTCGCAACACCTTCCAGGTCGATTACCAGGGCGGCGACGGCAACGATCTCACCCTCACTGTCGTGCCGCCTTCTTCAACGCTCATCTTCAGTAGCTTTTAAAGAGAAAGAATGATGATGAGCCGACGGAGTTTACTTCTGTTGATGATTGCTGGGCTGCCAGTTTTGGCAGCCCGGCCGTGTCGGGCTGGGAGTGCAACCTGGGCCGAGAGTCCGATTAGTGGTAACTGGAATACAGCGGCAAACTGGGTCCCGCAAACCATTCCAAATGGGCCGGGCGACACGGCCTTCTTCGGAGTGTCAAATGTCACCAATCTCACAACGTCTGCGATCACAGAGGTAGAAAGCATAGTCTTTAACCCCGACGCCGCGCCATTCAATGTCACCACGTCTGTTGGGACTAGCCTAACAATTAGCGGTAAGGGCATCATCAACGATTCCCACACCGTTCAAAGCTTTGGCTTGGAAGTGACCGATGAAACTGGTTCCGCGTTGTTCTTTACTAACAGTGCAACCGCCGGTGAACTAATTCTGTTCAATAATCCCGGTAGTTCGGTCTACTTCCTAGATACTTCGAGCGCAGGAAAGGCTTCGTTCACTACTACTAAACTTGGCGTACGCCAGGGCGACCTTACGTTTTTTGACAATGCGACCGCCGCTGAAGCGACCATAGCTACTAACGGTAATTCCTTTGCATTCTTTTTCGATGATGCAACCGCTGGCAATGCGGTTTTCACCACCAGCGACGGTGGCAGGGTGTTCTTCAGTACGAGCAGCAGCGCAGAGCAGGCCACTGTTCAGTGCAGCGGGGGCACCGAGCCTGGCTTGGGAGGTGGCGGCGTGCAGATCGACACGAGTGCGACAGCCGCCCAAAGCAACGTGACGCTTGGTGGCGCGGACGTCGCCGGCGCGGTCAGCACGGATGTCACCTTCAGCAACAGTGCCACTGGCGGGACGGCGACTTTCGTTGTCAACGGCGGGGTTGCGGTCGGCGCGGAAGGCGCCACGATGAACCTCTACGAAGACTCGAGCGCGGACGCGGCCAGCATTACCATCAATGGCGGCTCCAACGGTGGCGGAGGCGGTGCGCTTTTCTTTTTCGTTCGTTCTGATGGCGGCACAGCCCGCGTAGCACTTTACGGTAACGGCCAGATGGACATTGGCGATCATGGCAAACCGGGAGTGACCATCGGCTCGCTGCAAGGCGACGGGCTGGTCTTCCTCGGGCCCAGGATTCTGACGATTGGCAGCAACAACGTGGACACGACCTTTTCCGGAGTCATTCAGGAGAGCGGCTCCTTGAGCAAAACCGGGGCCGGCAGACTCACGCTCAGGGGAGCAAACACCTATACTGGGGGCACAACGGTCAGCGCCGGGATGTTGCAGGTAAACAATCCGGCCGGGTCTGGCACCGGCACCGGCCCCATGCAAGTAAACGCCGGCACGCTCGGAGGCGGCGGGACCATCGCCGGCGCGGTCACGGTCGGCAGCGGGAGCGGCGCCGGGTCCTTTCTCGCTCCGGCCGCTGGGACGGCCAGGAAGGCGACGCTCACTCTGCAAAGCAGCCTGACCTTGCAATCCGATGCGACCTATACCTACACCTTCAAAGCCAGGGGCAGGAAAGCAAACACCGACGAGGTGATCGCCAACGGAGTCACCCTCAACGGCGCCGAGATTGACCTGCAAGGGACCACCCAGGGCGTTTTGCGGAGCGGCCTCGTCTTAACCCTCATCAGCAACACCGCGGCCACGCCGATTGCCGGCGTCTTTGGCAATTTGCCCGATGCTTCCACCTTCACGCTCGGCCGCAACACTTTCCTGGTCGATTACCAGGGCGGCGATGGGAATGATCTTACTCTAAAGGTCGTACCGTAACTAAACAGCTTTGGGCGGCCTGCCGCTACCAGTTAAGTTTGGGCGCTAACCCCAACCAAGTGGCATCGCACAACTCTTCGCCCGAGAGGTTCGTTGTCTCCAGCTCCACGACGGGACCTAAACTCATTGCGACTCGGCGACAAGCATTTTCACTCTCACAAAGACACCGCAGCCAAACCCTGGCTCTTTCACTCATGCTGACATTTGCTGGCCGCATCTCGCGGGTCGTCACCCGAGACCTCGATGGCGCCGCCATCGCTGCCGAGGCGAAAGTGGTGCGTCGGTTGAAATTGCGGGCGTGGTCGTGGTCGTGGCTCGGTTGAAAGGCTCAAGTCGTCGAGCAGACCGACGAATGGATCAGGCGGTCGTTGCGCCTGTAGGCTTGCCATCCGAGTCAATCGGCAAAACGTGATTGTCTGCACCTAACGAGACCAAGATCAGCCACCGCTGGGCGACCGCCACCACCCGGTTCCCGTCCACACCGTGTCATTTCTTGTCGGTTCTTCGTCATTTGGTTCGGCGTGATGTCACTCCACCTTCGCTGTCGAAGATAAATAACGACAACAATCAATCAGAAAGAAAATCAATATTATGAAAGTGAGAAATCTAATTATCACGGCAGTCCTGGCGGGCTTGCCGCTTTTCGGCAACGCCGCCTCGGCGGCAACTATCGAAGTGCTCGAGACGTTCGATTTTCCTGGCGCGGGAAAATTCACGCAGCCACAGAAGATCAATGACCGGGGCGACGTAATCGGGACGGTGATCGACGCCGTAACCGGAGTCAACAAGGGCTTCTATCGCGGGCGCCACGGCAAGATCGTCGGGCCGTTTGTCGAGCCTAACGATACCGGTGGACTAACGAACGGCCGTGGGATCAACAACGCCGGCGTGATCTGTGGTAACTACCTCGATGGCACGGATGGCACTTCCCACGGCTACCTCCTGGCGGGGCGCGTCTTCACCGAGTTCGATGTCCCCGGTGCTCCGGAAACATTGCCCTTCGGGATCAACAATGAGGGCGATCTTGCCGGCACGCTGGTGGAGAGTGACGGCGTGACCCAGGACGCCTTCCTCAGCATAGGCGGAACGGTTACCACCTTCGCTATTCCCGGCGCGGCCGCGACCCTGGCCTATCAGGTCAACGATTCCAAGCAGACCGCAGGTTTCTACTTCGATACGGACAGCGTAGTCCATGGTTTTCTCCGGGCCAGCGACGGCACTTTGACCTACCCCATCGACCCGGAAGGGTCGGCTGGGACAATCTTGTTTGGCAACAACAATTCCAACTGGGTGGTAGGGCGATACGTTGACGCCGCGGGAATCACTCATGGATTATTCTTTGTCACGCCGGACGACTTCGTCACTTACGATTATCCGGGATCGACCTTCACCTCCTTTGGCGGGGTCAACGCCCAGGGTTACATCACGGGTCGCTACGTCGATGCCGCCGGTGGCCAGCATGGCATCCTCGCGAAGGTCAACCTCAACGGTAAGTCGGATAAGACGAACGCGCTGCCAGTGAAAGCGATCAAACCTGTGCGGTCGTCTCCGGCAGGATCGGGCATCGCGGCAGCGCTCCAGTAAGTGTAACCAAGTAGTTTGAGCAATGCCGGGCGCCGGTCGGCGCCCGGCGAAGCCATCGCGCCTTAAGTTACTGGACTCAAAAGCCAATCACGGTCTAACTAGCATACTGAAGCAAGCTTGCTCTCTCGACGGTTTAGAAGATATCCCAAAATCTCTTCCTGTAGGGTTATCTTGTTGAGCACAGCGAAACATCTCTGATTCTCCCCAAACGCTCCGCGACAGAAACCAGCAGATTTTCCATTTCAATCAGAATGACATGTTTTGGGAGGGCTCCTAGTCCGCCGGCCTATGATCGAAACCAAAATTGCGCCGATAGTCCGTCGGCGTCAGATGAAAGCGGTGGCGAAAAGCCCGGCAAAAGGCATCGGTGCTTTGGAACCCAACCGAGTCGGCGATGGCATCGATCGAAAGATTCTCTGCGTGCAAACGCCGTCGCGCTTCATCCAGCCGGCGATCGCGCACAAAGATGCCGGGCGTTTGCTTGAAAGCCGCCTCAAAACGCCGCACGAAATGTCGCGGGGAGAGGCAGGCTCGCTCGGCCAGCGCCGGGACCGAGAGATCGCGCTGCAGGTTGGCCGCGATCCAGCTGGCCAGCTCCGCCAGTCGATCCGTCGCCATCGTCTGAAAGCGCAACGGTTCCGAATATTGATCCTGACCACCCGGCCGTTTCAGAAAAACGACCAGATCGCGCGCCACCCGCAGCGCCGCCTTGCGCCCAAGGTCTTCCTCGATCAATGCCAGCGCGAGATCGATCCCGGCAGTCACGCCGGCCGAGGTGTAGAACTGACCGTCTTGAATAAAGAGCGCGTTCGGCTCCACGCGCAGATTGGGAAAACGTCGGGCAACATCGGCGGCGAACCGCCAGTGGGTCGTCACGTGCCGGCCGTCGAGCAGGCCAGTGGCGGCCAGAGCGTAGATGCCAGTGCAGATGGAGACGACGCGGCGGGTCTTCTCAGCTCGCGCTTCGATCCAACACGCTACGGCCCGATTCGTCTCCGCGCGCCGCAGTCCAGCGCCTCCCGGGATGATGATGGTGTCGAGCTTCGGCGCAGCGCGCAGCGTCGTCCGCGGATGCAGCACAATCCCGGATTCGGCCGCGAAACGCGCCTTCGTTAATCCGACGATCACCACTTCATAGGCGGCGACCGAATTGCCCTCCGCGTCCTGAGTTTGCGCGCTCGCAAAAGCTTCCGCCGGCCCTACCAGATCGAGCGCGTCCACCTGCTCGAATCCCACAATCCCGATGCGCAGCGGTTTCACCACTTGAGAATAAAGGCCAGCCGCGGATATCTCCAAGCCGAATTCGCGGCCATGAACGCTCCCGGAGCAATCGCGCAAACGCCGGAGAGTTCCACTTGGAACAAAGCCACCCCTCTCACTAAGCGTTGGCGTTAGCTATGAGTGCCCCACCCGGCCAATCCTCCCCTTCCTGCGTCCCTGCTCCACCAACGGGACGCCGGAGCGGTTATCGAAGTTACTCCTCGAAACCAACCGGCCAGCGCTACGGCACATTTTCCCTTCAGAAAAAAACAGCCAAGTCGCCGAAAAACCTCGCCATCCCCGGGTTGAGGCTGATATCCTCGAATGCCATGAAGCAATCTATCCTCAGACGGCAACGTATTTCATCTTGGCACAGCCGCAGGGGTTGGCTGCTGCTCATGCTGCTGCTCGCTGGGCTGTCATCCCGACTTAGCGCTCAAGATTCCATTACTTGGAGCGGCGCCCGCAGTCTGCGTCAGTCCCGGGCTGACCTTACGCTTACCGCTTTGCTGAGCGGGACAATCCTGGCCGCCGGCGGCCTCAGCGATGGCGGACCAAATGGAGCTCGACAGGATGCCGAAATTTACGATCCGAGTACCGGGAATTGGATAGCCACCGGCAATCTGGTGTCACCCCGTGCCTTGCACACCGCCACTCTCTTGCCGGATGGGCGGGTCCTCGCGGCCGCGGGCAATGACGGGAAAAAACCCTTGGCCAGCACGGAAATCTACGACCCGCTCACCGTTACGTGGAGCGCCACCGGCAGCCTTACCGGGGCCCGCATGCAACACGCCGCCGTGTGCCTGGCTGATGGGCGACCGATGGTCACCGGCGGTAATCTAAACGGCCTGGCTTACAACGACGCGCAAATCTATGATGCCACTGCGGGACAATGGGTCGCAACCGGGAACATGCTTTCAAAGCGCCTCGGGCACACCCTGACTCTATTGCCAGACGGGCGGGTCCTGGCCGCCGGTGGCACTATTGCCGGTTTTGACCATGCCCTGGCGAGCGCGGAACTGTACGACCCAACAACCGGAGTTTGGACCCAGACGGGCCGGATGACCGATAAGCGCGTCTTCCACAAGGCCATCTTACTCCAGAGCGGCAAAGTGCTGGTCGTTGGAACCCTGACATGTGATCTCTATAATCCGACGACGGGAAGGTGGCTAGCCACTGGCAGCCTCCTTGAGGAGCAGGATCAACCGACAGCTACCCTGCTGGCTGATGGCAGGGTGTTGATCGCAGGAGGAGGCGCTGGCGGAACGCAAACTGTAAGCACGCAGATCTATGATCCGGTAAGCGGACTTTGGACGAAAGGAGGCGACCTGTTACATCGCCGCGTTGCCCATGGGGCGGCCTTGTTGCCCGACGGCAATGTTCTCATCGCGGGAGGGTACAACGACATTACTCACTTTTTGAGAAGCGCTGAGATCGGAGTGCTTGACAACCAGCGTTAGGCAAGGCGCGCCGCCGAGCGAGTTACTTCTCGGAAACCATTCACCGACGCCTCAACAAAATAATCACTCGCCCTGGCGGAAATGCGGGAGAAGCGCGCGGGGCGAGAGCAGGCGAATCACGAGAAATCGAGGTCGTAACCCGGTGATTGCAGATGCGCCGGGCGATCAGCGCGGCGGCACCGGGGGCGGAGGAGGGCATGAGTTAAAGATCACTGGGCCCCTGACCGAGTTCTTCATCCCACCCTTCTACATGTTAGCCACTTAGATGCTCGTTTTGCACTGCGCCCGCGCCGGTCGGGCGGCTCTCTTGGCGGCGCGCCCTTTGCTTGCGTTGACGCTGCTGAATTCGCTCGTCTCCTGTAGCTATGTCGTATGGCGCAAGCGAGCGCGACGCGCAGAACCACACGCTCGTCAGGCATATGTCCTGAAGGCGATTGCGATCGGGGCTTTCTTTCTCATCCTCGTCGCCGTTTGCGCCAGGCGAATTTTGATGGCCTGACGCTCAATTGCTCGCGCTTTATCCGCCTGCTCACCTTGTCGCTTGCGTTCGGCTCCGCGCGGAACAGACTTCCGGTCGCCATGAGCTTCCGCGTTCTTCGAGGTCATTCTGCCGCCTGGCGCGGTCTGGTCGCCTTGCTCACCGCGGCGGCTTTTCTCTGCGCGCTCGCCGCGTCGGATGCGCCGAGTCTGCACAAGCAGATCCATAAAACGCAGGGAGCCGGCCACGAATGTGTGGTCACGATTCTCTCGGCGGGCGGCCTCGCGTTCGCCGAAGCGGCGGTGGCCATCACGGCGCCCGCGCCTGCTCCGGAAGCTTGCGCTTTTCTCGCGCCTCCGAGCGTGCATGGGAACGCACCGCTCGACTTCCTGTTGCTCGAGCACGCGCCACCCGCGCGCGCCTGATCATTGGCCATTCCCGCTCCCACCGGGTCGTGACCGCAGTGGCGTTCCGCGCGTCACCAGGCCAATGCCGCCAACGCCTTCTCGTTGATCAGAAACGAACCGCGCCTTTGTTAGGCGCGGCGATGCCGGAGGAGTTTTGGATGAATAAATTTAGCTGGATTTGCGCGCTTTGCGCTGTCGCAGCGGTGGCGTGCGCGCAGGACGCGGTGCCGACCCCAGGCGCGCCCGCTTCGGCCGCCGATGTAGAAGCGCTGCGCGCGCAGGTGCAATCGCTTACCGAAATAGTGAAGACGCTGCAGCAGCAGGTAAAAGATCAACAGGCCTCAACCGCGTTGCCGGTCGAGCCGGCGGCGTTGCCGGCTAATGAAACCGTCGCGAGCGCAGCGGCTAAACCCGCGCGCAGTGCGCCGCCGGCTTTCGCGACGACCGATGACTCCGTCGTCGCCTCGACGACCGCACCGGCTGGGCCGGCTGGGCCCGTCCCCGCGACGACGCAATTCCCTACCACCGACGCCGCTGTCGCGCCGGCCGCCGCGGAATCGATCTCAACCAACGGCGCGGGCGCGGCCCTCACTGCCCCGATGACGCTCGCGGGCAGCAGCGCGCGCGGCGCCTACATGAATATCTCGTTCGACGGCCAGTTCGCGCTCGCCTATTCGAGTGATCGCGATCTCGACCGGCTCGAAGTAGGCGACCACGATCCGCTGCAGCGCGGCTTCAACGCGCGCAATCTCGAGCTCGCGCTCGACGGCGCGGTTGACCCCTATTTCGAAGGCTTCGCCAACATCGTGCTGAAGCTGAACAACGACAACGAGACCGAGATCGAAGCCGAGGAAGCCTTCCTCCAAACCACCAGCCTCCCTTGGGGTTTGCAGCTCAAGGCCGGGCAATTCTTCTCCGCCTTTGGCCGGATCAATCCCACCCATCCGCACACCTGGGATTTTGCGGATGACCCGCTGGTGCACGGCGAGTTCCTCGGCTCGGATGGTTTGCGCGGAGTCGGCGCGCAGATCGCCTGGACCGTGCCGGTTTCATGGTATTCGCAGTTCCTTTTCGGGGTGCAAAACGGGCGCGGTAACACCGGGTTTTCCTTCCGCAATCCCGGCGCCGACGGGACGTTTTTCGGCCGCCTCACGACCGATCGTGAAGCCCGGGGGGTGCAGGATTTCGTCTATATCCCGCGCTGGGAAAATTCCTTCGATCTCTCCCCGACCCAGACCGTCCTCGGCGGCGTTTCCGGCGCCTTCGGGTCTAACGAGACGGGGGCAACCAGCCGCACCGAGATCTATGGAGCCGACCTTCTCTATAAGTGGAAGTCACCGCGCGCGGAGGGCGGCTTCCCCTTCGTGAAGTGGCAGACCGAGGCGATGTATCGCCGTTTCGAAGCCGGTCGCGGGGTCGACCAGAGTTTCCCCGTGTCCGAGACGTTCCACGACTGGGGGATATATTCACAAGTGATCTGGGGCTTCAAGAAAGGTTGGACCACCGGCGTGCGCGGCGACTACCTGCACATGCAGGACTCGGCTTACACCGACAGTCTCGACCGGCAAAGCCGCGAGCGAGTCTCGGGTGATCTCACCTGGTATCCGACGGAGTTCTCCAAGATTCGGTTGCAATACAATCACGACTTTCTCGAGCAAAACGCCTTCCTGACGGCTCATGAAGCCGACTCCATTTTCCTGCAATTCGAATTCATCCTCGGCGCGCACGGCGCGCACAAGTTCTAGTACTAACCCTTATGAAACTAACCACCGCACTCATCAGCTCGCTCACGCTCGCAGCCGCCCTTGCCGCCTCCGCGAGTGCAAAATTAAAGGTTGTCGCTACCCTGCCGGACTACGCCGCGATCGCGCGCGACATCGGCGGCGCCAACGTGGACGTCACCACCCTGGCCAAGCCTACGGAAGACCCGCACTTCGTCGATGCTCGCCCCAGCTTTGTCGTGCAGTTGCGCAACGCCGACGTCCTGATCGACGGCGGCGCGGAACTGGAGATGGGCTGGCTGCCGCCGCTCTTGCAAAACGCCCGCAACCCAAAGGTGCAGGCCGGTCAGCCTGGCCGGGTCGAGGCTTCCACCGGAATCCGGCTGATGGAAGTGCCGGCCGAGCTCTCGCGCGCCGCAGGCGACGTGCACGCGATGGGCAACCCGCACTTCATGGTCGATCCGATCATCGCGAAAGCCGTCGCGCAACACATCGCTCAGACCTTCGCGGCCGTCGACGCCACGCACGCCACGGAGTATCAGACTAACGAACAAAAGTTTGAAACGACAATCAATGCCAAGCTCCAGGAGTGGGGTGCGAAGTTACTCCCCTACCGTGGGCAAAGCCTGGTGGCTTACCATGACTCCTGGCCTTACTTCGCACATCGCTTCGGATTTAATATCAGCCTTTTCCTGGAACCGAAGCCAGGGATCCCGCCCTCCCCTTCGCACCTCGCGGAGGTCATCAACCAAATGAAGGCGCAGAAGATTAAGGCCATCATCGTGGAGCCTTATCACGATCGAAAAATCGCGGAGAAGGTCGCCCAGGCGACCGGGGCGAAGGTGGTGGATTTCGCGCAGTTCCCGGGCGCGCTGCCGAATACCGATAGTTACGTAAAGTTAGTCGACTCGCTGGTGAACAATCTCGCCGCGGCGCTGAAATAAGGAGCGCTTATGTGGGACGTGATGTTTTGGCCGATCATGGCCTGTCTCTTGTTGCCGTGGCTGCTGGTCTATCTCGGTCTCCACGTGGTCCAGCGCGGAATCATCTTCATCGACATCGCAATGGCGCAAATGGCTTCGCTCGGAATCTGTGTCGCGCTCTTGTTACGGTTCGATCTCCAGAGCAACGCCGCCTTTGCAATCGCGCTTGGGTTTACCCTGCTCGGCGCGGCGATCTTTTCCGCGACCGGGAAACGCGCGAGTCAGATCCCGCAGGAGGCGGTCATCGGTATTTCCTATGTCGTGGCCGCAGCAGCGGCGGTGATGCTGCTCAGTCGCGCCGCGGAAGGCGATGAGCAGATCAAGCAAATGCTCGTCGGCAACATCCTGCTCGTGACCCCGCAGGAAGTCTGGAAATGCTTCGGGCTTTTCTCGCTCGTCGGGCTGCTCCACATCGTTCTTCGGAAAAAATTCCTGCTCGTCTCCTTCGATCGCGACGCCGCTTATCGGCAGGGCTGGAAAGTGCGCTGGTGGGACTTCCTCTTTTACGCGGCCTTTGGCCTAGTCGTGACCAGCTTTGTGCGGATTGCCGGCGTGCTCCTGATCTTTAGTTATCTCATCGTGCCCGCAGTCTGCGGGATCACGCTGGCACGCTCGTTGGCGGGCCGGTTGATGATCGGCTGGCTGGTCGCGCTGATCGGCGGCGTGGGCGGACTCTACTTTTCCTTCTGGGGCGACTTCCCCTCGGGCGCGGCGATCGTCTGCACCTTTGGCGTCCTCCTCCTTCTCGTCTCCGGCGTCGCGCTCGGGCGAGCCGGGCTGAGCGGCAAATAGTCTTGCTCCCGGCGCGGGCACGGGCATAACGCTCGCGTGTCCACGCTCCGCTCGTGCTGCCTGCTCGCCGGCTATTTCTTGGCCACGACTCTTAGCGCGCAGGAAGCGGTGACGGTTCCGAGCGGGAGCCGCGACTCGCCCGTGGTCGCGAACCAGACCGCGGCGCCCAATCGCGGGATTGAGTTTCCCGTTGCGTTCACGACGGAGGTGCTCGGCAATGTCAGCGGTGGCTCCTCGCGCACCGCTATTTTCGAAAGCCTGCTCAATGCCGGCGTGGCGCTCGACCTGGAGAAGTTACTCGGCTGGAAAGGAGCGAGCGCAAGCGTGCGCGCCATCTATCCGGAGGGGAACGGCCTGACTCAGGTCTCCGTCCATGACTTCAACACCCTCAGTAACATCGATAGCTATGACAGTGTGCGGCTTTATGATGCCTGGCTTCAGCTAGAGTCCGGCCCCTTCTCGCTCCGCGCGGGCCAGCTCCTCGCGGATGCGGAGTTTTTTAACTCTGATTACGCCACTCTTTTCCTGAATAGCTCTTTCGGGGCCATCCCCAGCATCAGCCAGAATTTCGCGGCCCCGATCTTCCCCATAGCCGCGCCTGGGGTAAGGCTGCGGGTTTCGCCTAATGACTCTTTCTACACGGAAGTCGCCTGTTTCAGCGGCGACGTCGGCGGCGCGGACACCAATAACAAACATAACACTCGTCTCTCTTTTCGCAGCGTTGACGGGGTGCTGATCTTTGCGGAGATCGGCTACACGCTGAACCCGCTCGCCCGCGAACCGCCCGCAGATGCGCTGCGCGGACTTCGGAGGACTTACAAGCTCGGCGGCGATTATGATTCGAAACGGTTTGAGGACACCAGCATTCTCCGCGACCACCACGGGAATTTCTCGCTTTATGCGATAACGGATCAGGAACTCTGGCACACCGGCGATGACACCGGGGCGACGCTCTCCGGCTTCGTCCGGATCGGCTTTGCGCCGGATGATCGTAATACGGTGAATTGGTATGGCGACCTTGGCTGGAATTACAAAGGACTCCTGCCGCAGCGACCGCAGGATATCCTCGGAGCGGCTTTCAGTTATGCGCAGCTCAGCGCCGACCTGGGAGACGAGGAAGTGTTAGAGCTCACTTACCAGGCAATCTGCAGTCGCTGGCTGACGGTCCAGCCGGACTTACAATTCATTTTCCATCCGGGCGCCAGTCACTCCGCAACCACCGCCATTGTCCTCGGGGTACGCTGCAACGTCGCGTTCTAGCCCCGGGAAAGAAAACGGCGGGTTCCGCTCGAGCAGATCCCGCCGTGACGTTTCCTTAACCTGACCGCCTAGCTCTTCGGCTTGGCCTGGTCGAACTTCTCGATTTTCTCGAGATGGTCTTTCATCGTCTCGAGGCTGTCGTCGATGAACTTCTTCAGGTCCTCGTTCTTCACCATCTTCCCGGCTTTCTCGAACTCCGCGATGTCCATCTTATGGTCTTTCACCATCGCGGGGACGTAGGCGTTATCAAAATCGGCGCCGGACATTCCCGACATCTTTTCGATCGCGGCCTTGTGTTTCGCGCTCACAGTCGCCGGCAGGGTAACGTTCATTTTCCCGGCCAATTCCTTCAAGTTGTCATTGATCTTGCCGTGGTCTTTGACCATCTGATTGCCAAAATCTTTCACGGCATCGCTGCCGCCTTTCTCCGCGGCGATCTGGCCCATTTCGACTTCGGTAATGCCGCCATCAGCGGCTTTTTTCATGAAGGCCTTTTCCGCCGCGGTGGGCTTCATATTGTCGGCCGCTTCATCGGCGGCGAAGGAGAGTTGGAGGGGAGCGCAGAGCGTAGCCGCGACTCCGAGGGTCAATGCGAGTGTTTTTATTTTCATTGTATAAAGTGATCGCGGCCCGCCGCGGGAATGGATGTCCCGTGAGGGGCGCGCCGGGCCGGGAACAGGCACTGGCCGCGGACGAGAAATAACTTGCCGGGTCAGGCGATGCGTCGGTTACTCCCCCTCGCGGAATTTTCCATGGCCGAACCACTCATTGAAGCACCCGGGGTGCACCGGCCCCGCAATGTCGACTGGAAACGCGCCGCCGCGCTGCTCTACGGCGATTGGGGCACGAGCAAGGCCTACGTTATCGGCCTCGCCTTTGTCGCCGCCGGGTTCTCCTCCTTCCCCCTCATCCTCGCGGTCTGCGCGCTGACCGCGGTGGTCGGGTTCAATTACATCATCGTCTGCGCGCATTTCCCGGATGGTGGCGGCGTCTATTCTGCGGCGCGGGAACAAAGCCGGTTCCTCGCCTCGGCGGGCGCGCTGCTTTTGGTCGCGAATTTCATTGTCACCGCGGCGTTGAGCGGCTGGGCGGCGGTCAGTTACTTCGGCGTGCCGAGCCAATACGCGCGCGTCGCGACCATGGCGCTCGTGGTCCTCGTCGGCGTGATCAACTACTTCGGACCGAAACACAGTGGGAGCGTTTCGCTTTATCTCGCCATCCCGGCGGTGCTCACCGTGATCGTGATCATCGGGCTCAGCGCGGGATACCTGAATACGACCCACCTCGAACCGACGCACGCCAACATGGGCGTGGCCTGGACCCAGTTTGTCGGCGTCATCCTCGCGCTCAGCGGCGTGGAAGCGGTCGCGAACATCACCGGCGTGATGAAGCTCGATCCCGGCTCGACCCCCGATAAGCCGAAGGTCACGCGGACGGCGGCGCGCGCGATCATCCCCGTCGCGATTGAGGTGGTGCTCGGCACGGCGCTCCTCGGCTGGGCGATGCTCTCGATGCCGAAAGTTTACCGGCCTGAATTGCTCCAGCATTCCGAGGACATGCTGCGCTATCTCGGCGAACACTACGGGACGCTCGTGGTCGCCCCGTGGTTCGGGAACGCCTTCGGCCTCTTCGTCGGTATCGTTTTCGGACTCCTGCTTTTCAGCGCGGTCAACACCGCGGTCGTCGCCCTCATCGGCGTGATCTACATGATGGCGCAGGACGGCGAAATGCCGAAGCAACTCGCCAAGCTCAATCGCCACGGCGTCCCGCAGATTCCGCTCTTCGTCGCGATGGGAATTCCAATCCTCGTCCTCCTGGTGACGCAGAAGTTCGAGTCGCTCGCCGGGCTCTACGCGATCGGCGTGGTCGGCGCGATCGCGGTTAATCTCGGCTCCTGCACTTTCAATAAACGGCTCGGGCTGCCCTGGTATCAGCGGCTGCTGATGGGGTCGACTTTTCTCGTCCTCACCGCGGTCGAGCTGACGATCGCCAAGACGAAACCGGACGCGCTCTTTTTCGCCATGTGCGTCCTCGGCATCGGTCTCTCCCTGCGCGCTTATTCGCACAAACTCTCGGGTTTAAAGACGGTCACGATGACCAAGGAAGTCGCGGAAATGGTCGCTCCGAATCTGCCCGCGACGATGCAGCCGCGCCTCGAGGAAGGGCAGAAAATCATGGTCGCCGCCCGCGGGATCAATCCGGTTTTGAATTTCGCTCTCGAGGAAGCGCAGCTCCGCAAAGCCGTCCTCTGCGTGCTCTACGTAAAGGAGATCTCGGTTTATTTCGCAGGCGCACCGACCGCGCTCGGCGCCTCGAAATGGAAGGACGATCCGCAAGCTCAGGCCATCATGTCGCTCATGATCAAGGAAGGCGAAGCGCGCGGCGTCTGCGTGCAACCCGTCTACGCGGTGAGCGAAGATACCTCCGCGACCATCCTCGATCTCGCCGCGACGCTGGGCGTCGATTACATCATCCTCGGTTCGTCGCAGCGACGCTCGCTCGCCGACCTGATGCGCGGCAGCGTCGCGACCCAGATCGCGCAGAATCTGCCGGAGTCGATCCGGTTGATGATCTTCGGATAAGTCCTAGAGGGCTTATAGGACCTATTCGATGGAAGTCCCCAAAGTCCTGATCGCCGATCCGATCTCGGAGCGCGGCGTGGAGGAACTCGCCGCCGGCGGCGCGCTCGAAGTCATCGTCCGGCACGGTCTCGCGGAAGGGGAGCTGATCGCGCTGGCGCGGGAGTTCAGTGCCATCGTCGTGCGGAGCCAGACGAAAATCACCGCAGCGATCTTGCAGGCGGCGACCCGGTTGAAAGTCGTCGGCCGGGCGGGCGTCGGAGTCGATAACGTCGATGTCGAAGCCGCTACCCGCCGCGGCGTGATCGTGATGAATACGCCCGGCGGCAACACCGTTTCAACCGCGGAACACGCCTTTTCGCTCCTCGTCTCCGTCGCCCGCAAAATCCCGCAGGCCCACGCTAATCTGCAGGCCGGCAAATGGGACCGGAAGCAATTCGAAGGCACCGAGCTTTACGGAAAATCGTTAGGCATTATCGGGATGGGCCGGATCGGTTCCGAGCTGAGCCGGCGCGCGATCGCCTTCGGCATGCGCGTCCTCGCCTACGATCCGTTTCTTTCCGCGGCGCGCGCGCGCGCCTTGCAGGTGGAACTGATCGAGGAGATCGATGAGCTCCTCCCGCTCTGCGATTTTCTCACCGTCCACACTCCGCTCACGCCCGAGACCCATCACCTCCTCAACGCCGCCCGCCTCGCGCAGACGAAACGCGGTGTCCGGATTGTGAATTGCGCGCGCGGCGGCCTGATCGACGAGGCGGCGCTTTTGGAGTCGTTAGGCAGCGGCCAGGTCGCGGGCGCGGCGCTCGATGTTTTCGAGACGGAACCGTTGCCCGCGGACTCGCCCTTGCGCGGCGTCCCGAATCTCATCCTCACTCCGCATCTGGGGGCCTCGACGGCGGAGGCGCAAGAAAGCGTGGGGATTGAGATCGCGCAGGCAATCCGGGCCGCGCTGCTCGAAGGCACGATCCGCAATGCGGTGAACATGCCGAACCTCGATGCCAAGACGCTCGCGATCGTGGGCCCGCATCTGCGCTTTGGCGAAAAGCTCGGTCTCTTTCTTTCGCAGGTCTCGCCACGGCGGGTCGAGAGCCTGCACATCAATTACAGCGGCAAGGTGAACGAAGTGGACACGACCGCGATAACGCGCTCGATCCTGAAAGGTTTCCTCCATCTCGCGGGCGGCGACGACGTCAACGAAGTGAATGCGCCGGCCTTCGCCGAGGCGCACGGGATCAGGGTGACGGAATCGCGGCTGAGCGCGCCGGGCGATTACACCGACCTGCTCGAGCTGACGGCGAACGCGGAGGGCAAAACCGTTTCCGTCGCCGGGGCGTTTTTCGGGGCGACGCCACGGATCGTGAACATCAACGGCCGCCCGCTCGAAGCCCGTCCGCATGGAGTCGTGCTCGTGCTCGAAAATACCGATCGTCCCGGCATGGTCGGGCGGATCGGGACATTGTTAGGCGCGCACGGTGTGAACATCGCGACAATGTCGCTGAGCCGGAATGAAGCCGGCGGCCGCGCCCTCACCGTGCTCAATCTCGACACCACGCCGCCGCCCGGATTGCTCGCCGAGATCAGCGCGAGCGACGACATCCACACCGCGCAGGTGGTGCAGTTATAATATCGTTGCGGTTTGGTCTGACGACCTCTTAAGTGACGCCCTATGGGCGCATTCCTTTGGACGTTAATCATCGGCCTCGTCATCGGCGCGATCGCGAAACTGCTGATGCCGGGCAAAGATCCCGGCGGCTGCATCATCACCATGCTTCTCGGGATCGCGGGCGCATTTGTCGCCGGATACCTCGGTCGGGCGATGCACTGGTATCAACCGGATCAGCCGGCTGGCTTCATCGCGTCGGTCATCGGCGCGATGCTGCTCCTGCTCGTCTATCGGTTGATTGCCGGAAAACGGAGCTGATCGCCTAACGAGCGCAGCGGCGCGGGGGCGTCATTCCACGGTCACGCTTTTCGCGAGATTCCGCGGCTTGTCGACGTCGCGACCGAGCGCGACCGCGAGGTGATAGGCGAAAAGTTGCAGCGGGATCACCGTCAGCACCGGCATCGCGATGTCGTGCGCATCCGGGACCACGATCACGTCGTCGGCGATGCCCTTTAGCTTGGTCGCTCCACTCGCGGTCGTGACCGCGATGATCGGTCCCTTCCGCGCGCGCACCTGCTCGATGTTGTTCAGGTTTTTCGAAAAGACGGCGTCATCCGGCGCGATGAAAACCGAGGGTAATTCCGGTTTCACCAGCGCGATGATGCCGTGCTTGAGCTCCGCGCTCGGATGCCCTTCGGCGTAGAGGTAGGTGATCTCCTTCACTTTCAGCGCCGCCTCCAGCGCGATGGGGAAATTCATCTGGCGCCCGAAGAAGAGCAGGCCCGTCGCCGCGATATATTTTTCCGCGATGACCTTGAGCTCGTCGCTCAATTTCAGGACCTCTTCGATCTTCTCTGGGAGCGACTGGAGCGCTTCGATCAGGCGCGTTCCCTCCGAGGTCGAGAGATGGCGCATCCGGCCTAACAATAAGCCGATCAGGTTCAGAATCACGACCTGCGAAGTGAACGACTTGGTCGCCGCGACGCCGATCTCCGGGCCGGCGTGCATGTAGACGCCGCCGTCACTCTCACGCGCGATCGTGCTCGCGACGTTGTTGCAAATCCCGAGGGTGCGATAGCCTTTGCGCTGGCTCTCGCGGAGCGCGCCGAGCGTGTCCGCGGTCTCGCCGCTCTGGCTGATCGCGAAGACCAGGGTGTCGCGAGTCATCGGCGTGTTGCGATGGCGGAACTCGCTCGCAAACTCCACTTCGGTCGGGATCTGCGCGACCTGCTCGATCAAATATTCGCCCACCATCCCGGCGTGAAGTGCGGTGCCGCAGCCGGTCAAAACGACGCGTCCGACGTCACGCAATTCCGCGGTCGTCATGTTGAGTCCGCCCAGTTTCGCGGTGCATTCTGCGAGGCTCAACCGGCCGCGGAGCGCATCGCGCACGGAACCCGGCTGCTCGAAGATTTCCTTCAACATGTAGTGCGGGTAGTCGCCTTTTTTGATGTCCTCGGCGGTGAACTCGACCTTGCTGATCTCGTGATTGCCGCGTTCGCCGGCAAGCGAGCTGATCTCGAATTTATCGCGCTCAACCGCGACGAGGTCGAAGTCATTCAGATAAACCGCGTCGCGGGTGTAGGCGACAATCGCGCTCACATCGCTGGCGAGGAAATTTTCGTCCTTCCCCACCCCGAGAACGAGCGGGCTGCCGCGGCGCGCCCCGACGATGAAATCCGGGATGTCGGCGTGCACCATCGCGATGCCGTAGGTGCCGATGACCTGTTGCAGCGCGGTCCGCAGCGCCTCGACGAGGAGCGCTTTGTGCCGGCGAGGATCGGTCACGCCGGCGGCGGAGTCGTCGTAAATTTTCCCCACGAGATGCGCGAGGACTTCGCTGTCGGTTTCGGAGGCGAAATGATGTTCGCCGTCGCGCAGGAGGCCATCCTTGATCGCCTGGTAATTTTCGATCACGCCGTTATGCACGAGCGCGAGTTTGCCGCTCTCGTCGAAATGCGGATGCGCATTCTGATCGGTCGGTTTGCCGTGCGTTGCCCAACGGGTGTGGCTGATCCCGTAGGTACCGGCCGCCGGATGTTCCGACATCAATTTCGAAAGACCGGCGATGCGCCCGGCACACTTGCGGGTCTCGACATGGTCGCCATCGACAATCGCGACGCCCGCGGAGTCGTAGCCGCGATATTCCAGCCGGCGCAGGCCATCCAGAAGTATGGGAGCTGCTTCAGCGCGACCGACGTATCCGACGATGCCACACATATTGGGGCGCAGCGTGACACCGACGGCGGCGCGAAGCAAGGAACCGGCTCGGGCTCAATACATCGGCTTCCCTTTCCGAGTCCGATTCATTAAGAGATGGTCATGCCGCAAACTCCTTCCCTGCCGCCAGGTACGACTCAGCGCACCTTGTCCATCATTATGGGCGGCGGCGCGGGGACCCGTCTTTTTCCGCTCACCAAAGATCGGTCAAAGCCCGCGGTCCCTTTGGGCGGCAAATATCGACTGGTCGATATCCCGATCAGCAACTGCCTCAACAGTGGGCTGCGTTCGATTTATGTTCTCACGCAGTTCAACAGCATGTCGCTGCACCGCCACATCCAGGCGAGCTACAAGTTCGATAATTTTTCCCGCAGCTTCGTCGATATCCTGGCGGCGCAGCAGACGCCGGAAGGCTCGCAGTGGTATCAGGGAACGGCCGACGCCGTGCGGCAAAACCTGCGCTATTTCCTCGAACAGCCGTTCGAATATTTTTTGATTCTGAGCGGCGATCAACTTTACCGGATGGATTTCCGGGTCCTGCTCCACCAGCACATCCGATCGGGCGCTGACATCACGCTCGCGACCACGCCGGTAAAGCGCGAAGTGGCGTCCGATTTCGGTCTCATGCTCAGCGGACCCGATCGCCGGATCACGCGCTTCATCGAGAAACCGAAAGACCCGAAGGTGCAGGACGAGTTCAAGCTCGATTCCGAGCTTCTGGCCTCGATCGGAAGCGATCCGGACGAGGAGCTTTTCCAAGCCTCAATGGGCATCTACATTTTTAATCGCCAGGTCCTGATCGATTGCCTCGATAGCGACCTCGACGATTTCGGGAAACACGTGATCCCGAAGGCGATCGGCGAGCGCCAGGTAAACGTCTTTATTTTCAAGGGCTACTGGGAAGACATCGGAACCATCCGCGCCTTTTACGAGGCGAACCTGGGACTGACCGATCCAGTCCCCCAGTACAGTTTCTTCGAGGCGCAAGCACCGATCTACACCCACCCGCGCTTCTTGCCCGGCAGCAAAATCAACGGCGCGACCCTCCGGCAGGCGATCATTTCCGACGGTTGCATCATCTCCGATGCGCACATCGAACGGAGCGTGATCGGCGTGCGCAGCATCATCCGGAGCGGCGCGACCATCCGAAATAGCGTGATCATGGGCGGCGACCATTACGCGCTGGAGGGGACCGATGCGGCGGATGTGCCGCCCATCGGGATCGGGCGCAATTGCGTGATCGATCGCGCGATCATCGACAAGAATGCGCGGATTGGCGACGGCGTGGTGATTACGCCGGAAGGCAAACAGGAAAACGTGGACGCGGAAAATTATTACATCCGCGACGGCATCGTGGTGGTGCCGAAAGACGCCGTCATCCCGGTCGGATTCTGGATCTAAGGCGCGCCAGCGCGGCTCTGCAGGTTAGTAACCGCCGGTGCCGCCGGTGCCGCTGGTGTCAAAGCCACTGCCCGGGGAGCCAACGTTGCCGGGGATATTGCCGCGGCCTTCCCAGTTCGCCGGCTTGTTCCAGGGAATGGAAGAGCCGACCTGCGCATCGGGATCATTGACCAGCGCCGTCTGTGGCTTGTCCGAGGCGCAGGAAGTGAGAGTGGCGGCGAGAGCGAGCAACGCGATCGTCAGAACACGAGGCTGCCAAAGGTTATGAATTGTTTCCAGCATAGACAACGGTATCTCCGGGCTGCACTTCGACCCCGCGAGGAAGGCTGCTGGTGATGATATCGCCGATGGAGGTGGTCGGTTCAACCGAGGAAATACGGATCTTGCCGATCAACGCCCCGGCGCGCATCACCAGCATCTCGGAGTTCGGCACCACGCCTTGGCGATCGCCGATCCCGAGCACGACAAAGTTGTAGGCCTGGTTCACCGCGAGTACCGTTCCGTGGACACCTGGCGTATTCGCGCTCGATTCGCGCCGCTTTTTTTCCGCCTCCATGTTCGCCAACTGGTCCTGCGCCGCTTTCACTTTTTCTCCGAGCACGGCCTTCTCCTGCTCCGCGGCCGCGAGCTGATTCTTCGTGTCCTCGAGCGCGGCCTGGAGGTCGTTAGGCGCACCCGGGGCGCCACCCGGTCCCGGTGCCGCCCCAGCGGTGGCTTCCGCAACGCGTTTCTGCAGGTCGGCAATCTGGGTTTCGCTCGTCTGCAGTTTCGCTTCCGCCTCCGCTTTTTCCGTCTGGGCTTTGCCGATGTCGGTCTCGGCGGTTTGCGCCTTCGCCTGCGCCTCGGCCGCCTGCGACTTCACGGCCGCGAGTTCCTTCTCTTCCGCCTTTAACTTTTTCTCGTTCGCGAGTCGGCCGCGAACGGCGAGGTCTCGGGCTGAATCGGTCGTGACCAGTTCGTTCCGCAAGGTCTTGACCTTATTCGTATTCAGAAAGCCAAAGACCAGGGCAAGGGTCATCAGCAGCATGGAGATCCCGATGAGAATTTTGGGCATGATAAAAGCGGCAGCCGCTTCGGAGGACGGCGGACTTTTCCGGGCGGTTTGTTTTGCCTTCACTGCGCGCGAATAGCAACAACGAATTGCGCCCAGGCCGCTCCCGGCCTATAGCAACGTCCTCATGGGCCAACAACACCGCGTCACCGTCAAGCGCAAGCGCCGCCAAGCCTACCTCGAACGTCTACGGGTGAAGGCCGCGACCGCGAGCGCTCCGCGCCGCGCCCCGGCCAAACCGCGGGCGAAGAAGACGGTCGCCGAAAAGGCCTCCTAGCCCGCGCCGCCCGCGCGGTTTGCCTCGCCCGCGCCGGTCGCCTTATCATTTCGTCGTGCAGGCGGAGTATCTCCTGGTCGACGGCCACAGCATCATCTTCGCGTGGCCCGAACTGCGCCAGCTCCACGACCGCCGCACTGCGCTCGCGCGGGAAGCCCTCAGCCGGCAACTGCGCGACTACCAGGATTGGACGGGCGTGCGGGTGGTGGTGGTTTTCGATGGCCGCGGGGCCGTCGTCTCGAACGAAGCGGCGCCGGGCGAGATCCAGGTTTTCTATTCCCGCGCCGGGCAGACCGCGGACTCGATCATCGAGCGGCTGGCGAGCAAATACGCCGAGCGCTTCCGGCTGCTAGTCGCGACCGGCGATTACCTGGAACAGGAAACCGCCTCCGCCTGCGGCGCCGAAACCGTTTCGCCGGAAGGTCTGCGCGACTTGCTGGAGGACGCCCGTCCTCGCCGCTGAATCAGCTTTTCGTTAGGCGTTAGGCGGCGCCGAGCAGGGCCGGACGCACCCGGTTCAGCGCTTCGTGCCGCGCCCGCTGGCGATGGGTCGCGAGGACGCGGGCGAGCACGCAGTAGAGCTGCTCGACCGGGAGATTTTTGCTCACGTAACCGTTCGCACCCGCCCGGAGCGCGCCGTGCATTTTCTCCTCCTCGTAGCCGACGCCCGTGAAAACGATGATGGGCAAATTCGGGCGAATCTCGCGGACGAAGGTGATAAGCGAGATGCCGTCGACTTTCGGCATGTTCAGGTCGACGACGACCACTTCGCAGTCATGCAGCTCGAGCCAATGCGCGGTCTGGAATCCCTCGTTCAGGGTGGCGCAGGTATGGCCCTTCTGCTTCAGGTAAGCGGAGAGGAAAGTGGTGATGGCAGAGTCATCATCGATGACGAGGAATTCGGCGCAGTCGCGGTCGAGGATTTTCATAGGAAAGGTGACGGAGCAGGCAAGGCGATTATAAATTCTATAATAGACATAGCACTATCCTTGCCAACCACCGATTCGGGATTCCCCCCCCCCGGAATCGGGTCGCGTCCCTCTTCGTTTTTCGTGAGGTGAGAGCGCGCTGCGGCGCGCTAAACTTTGGGTTGAAGACCCCCGCCCCGCACTCCAGCGTAACGCCCCCATGTCCCGCGAATACACGCTCCAGCGCGCCCCCTCGACCTCGTCGATCAAGATCGACTACGCGGCCGAGCTGAACGAGCAACAGTACGCTGCGGTCACCGCGCCGCCGGGCCCGCTCCTGGTCATCGCCGGCGCCGGCTCGGGCAAGACGCGCACCCTCACCTACCGCGTCGCCTACCTGCTCGAAAACGGCGTTGATCCACGCAACATCCTCCTCCTCACCTTCACCAACAAAGCCGCGCGCCAGATGCTCGACCGGGTCGCGAACCTGCTCCCAGTGGACGCCAGCGGACTTTGGGGCGGCACCTTCCATTCGATCGGGAACCGGATGCTCCGGCGGCACGGCAGTGTGCTCGGGTTCTCCAGCGGATTCACGATCATGGACCGCGAGGATCAGAAAGATCTGATCAATTCCGTGGTCGCTGGCGCCGGGATCGATGCGAAGGAAATCCGCTTCCCGAAAGGCGATGTCCTGGCGGATATTTTTAGTTTCGTGGTCAACACCGAGCGCACCATGGAAGAGCTGCTCGCGGAGAAGTTCCCCTATTTCCTCCCGCTCATCGAGCAGATCAAGGACGTCCACAAACGCTACGAGAAGAGGAAAAAATCGACCAACTCGATGGACTTTGACGATCTCCTCGAGAAGACCCTGCGGATGCTCCGCGAGCACGAGGAAGTCGCGGAATTTTACCGACGCCAATTCCAGTTCATTCTCGTGGACGAATACCAGGACACGAACAAAATCCAAGCCGACCTGATCGACCTGCTCGCGGCCGAGCACCAGAACGTGATGGTGGTGGGCGACGACGCGCAATCGATCTACTCCTGGCGCGGCGCGAATTTCCAAAACATCCTCGCCTTCCCGCGGCGCTATCCGAACGCGCAGGTCTGCAAAATTGAGATCAACTACCGCAGCGTGCCCGAGGTCCTCGCAGTGGCGAACGCCGCGATCGCGCCGAACACGCAGCAGTTCCGCAAGGTCCTGACCGCCGCGCGCCTCACAAGTCACGCCCGGCCGGCGATGGTGGCGCTGAACGACGGCGGCGAGCAGGCGCAGTTCATCGCTCAGCGCATTCTCGAGCTGCGTGACGAAGGGATCGACCTGAACCAGATCGCCGTGCTCTATCGCGCGCACTATCACGCGGTGGAATTGCAGCTCGAGCTCTCGCGCCGCGGGATTCCGTATCAGATCACGAGCGGGATTCGTTTCTTCGAACAGGCCCACATCAAGGACGTCGCGGCCTTCATCCGCTTCGTCGCTAACCCGCGCGACGAAGTGGCTTTCAAAAGGATGATCCGATTGCTGCCCGGGATCGGCGGCAAGAGCGCGGAGAATCTCTGGCAGGGCTGGGAGAATTCGTTAGGCGAAAACGCCGTCATCGTTTCCTGGGGCGAAAGTATGCGCGCCTTGTCCGTCCCCGCGCGCTCGAAAAAATCTTGGGACCAACTCGCCCACACCCTCGACGAAATCGCGCCTAACGGACAACCGGCGCAGCCCACCGAGATGATCATGTCGATCGTGGAAGCGATCTACGACGACTACGCGAAAGCGAATTTCGCCAACTACGAGCTGCGCAAGGAAGACCTGACCCAGCTCGCGGCTTTCGCCCGTCAGTTCAAGGACATCCACGAATTTCTCTCGCAGCTCGCGCTCATCAGCAATGTCGACGCCGAGCCGGCCGTGAACCAGGCCGGCGAAAAAGAAGCGGTTAATCTGTCGTCGGTCCACCAGGCGAAAGGTCTCGAGTTCCACAGCGTCTTCGTGATCTGGCTGACCGACGGGATGTTCCCGAGCGCGCGCTCGCTTGAGAGCCGCGAAGCGATCGAAGAAGAGCGCCGGTTATTCTACGTCGCCGTCACGCGCGCGAAGGACGAACTCTACCTCACCTATCCCCACATGCGGCTGAACGCCGGCTATGGCGACATGTTTCAGCGGCCCTCGCGTTTCCTGAAGGAGATCCCGATGACGTTGGTCGAGGATTGGAACGTCCGGCGGCGCTGATATTTTCATCCGCAAATGGCGCAGATTTACGCAGATGAAGAGAATCTGATTCCAAAAACTCTGCGATAATCTGCGTAATCTGCGGATCTCATGAATCTTTCGCCCGAGAAAAAGATCGCCGGCGTCCTCGTTCCGCTTTTCGCCCTGCGCACCGAGGATGATCTCGGCATCGGCGATGTCGAAGGGTTGCGGCAGTTCATCGATTGGGCAGGCGCACTCGGTTTCCGGCTCGTCCAATTGCTGCCCATCAACGAAACCGGGGGCGACCATAGCGCCTACAACGCGATCAGCTCGCGCGCGATCGATCCGATCACGCTCCATCTCGCGCCCGGCTCGCCCGAAGACCTTTCGGCCGCCGTCTTCCATGAAGTAACCAGCGGCGTTGATTTGCCGGCTTTGCGCCGCGGCTTCGTCTCCTACGACGTCGTCAAGCCGCTGAAGAAGAAACTGCTCGAGCGCGCCTTCGCTGCTTTCCAAGCCAAGTCGCCTAACGATCGCTTCCGGACCTTTTGCGCCGCCGAGAGCTCGTGGCTGGGAGATTACGCGCTCTTTCGCGTCCTCATGGAACTCAACGGCGAACGCGAGACCTGGGATCAATGGCCCCAGGCTACCCTCGGCGCCGCCCGCGTATGGTTAGATTCGTTAGGCGCGGACGAACGCGGCATTTTCGACGAGCGGACCGAGTATTTTTGCTATGTCCAATGGATCGCGCACGAGCAATGGCGCGAGCTGAAGCGTTACGCCGAAGCGCGCGACGTCGCGCTCATGGGCGACATCCCGTTCGGCGTGAGTTACTACAGCGCCGACGTTTTTGCGCATCCGGAGATCTTCGCGCTCGACTGGTCCGGCGGGGCGCCGCCCGAGCCCTATTTCAAGGACGATGCCTTCACCCAGAAGTGGGGCCAGAACTGGGGTATCCCGCTCTATCACTGGAGCGAAATGCGCACCCGCAATTTTGATTGGTGGCGGCAGCGCATCCGCGGGGTCAAGGAAATTTTCCATGTCTTCCGGATCGATCACGTCCTCGGCTTTTACCGGATCTACGCCTTCCCTTGGCGCCCGGCCCGCAACCCGGAAATCCTCCCAGTCGGCTGGGAAGAAATGCTCGCGCTCACCGGTGGCCGCGCGCCGCAGTTCGCGCCCCGCGACGATTCGACGGCAGAAAACTGCGAACTGAATCGGCGCGCCGGCGAAGAATATTTGCGCATGGTCCTGGAGGAATCCGGCGACACTCGGGTGGTGGGAGAAGATCTCGGTACCGTCCCCGATTACGTCCGGCCCAACTTACACTCGTTAGGCATCGCCGGGTTCAAGATTCCGCAGTGGGAAACCGGGCCCGACCAGCGGGTCGTCCCCGGTGCCGCCTACGAACGGCTCTCCGTCGCCAGCTACGCGACGCACGATCACAAACCGGTTCGCGCGCTCTGGGAGGAAGCTTTCGAGAAAACGACCGAGAGTTCCGCGCAGACGCGCAGCGACCTCGCGAAGATTGCCGCGTTCGCCGGCCTCCCCCCACCTGACGAGCAGACCGATTTCGGGCACGACTTCTACCCGGCAATCTTTCGCGCTCTTTTCCAAAGCGAATCCTGGATCGCGATCGTCATGATCACCGACCTGCTCGGTCGCAAGGATCGCTTCAATGTTCCCGGAACCGCGGCCAACTCCAACTGGACCCGCCGCCTGCACACCACCGTCGCCCGGCTCGGGCGCGGCCACGCCCTCCACCGCCAGCTTCGCGTCATCCGCGAACTGCTCGAGCAGACCGGGCGCGCGCGCGAGTGACAACCGGCTGATCCGCGGCTAGAAGATGGGGATGAAATCACCCATCAAAGTCGCGGTCACCGGCGCCGCCGGCCAGATCGGCTACTCGCTTCTCTTTCGCATTGCTTCGGGCTCGATGTTTGGTCCGGACCAGCCGGTCCATCTTTCCCTGATCGAAATCCCGCCCGCCCTCGGTGCCCTCGACGGGGTGGTGATGGAGCTGCACGATTGCGCCTTTCCGTTGCTGAGCGGGATCACGCCGACCGCCGAACTGAACGAAGGCTTTCGCGACGTGAACTGGGCGCTCCTCGTCGGCAGCATCCCGCGCAAGGCGGGCATGGAGCGCGGCGACTTGTTAGGCATCAATGGCAAGATTTTCATCGGCCAGGGAGAGGCGATCGAGAAAAACGCCGCCTCCGACGTCCGTGTCCTCGTGGTCGGAAATCCCTGCAACACCAATTGCTTGATCGCGATGAACAACGCCAAGTCGATTCCGCAAAATCGCTGGTTCGCGATGACCCGCCTCGATGAAAACCGCGCGAAGGCGCAGCTCGCACAGAAAGCCGGCGTCGCCGTCACGGAAGTAACTAACATGACGATCTGGGGGAATCATTCCGCGACGCAGTATCCCGATTTCTACAACGCAAAGATCGCAGGGAAAAACGCCGACCAGGTGATTGGCGACGAGCCGTGGCTGAAGGAAACCTTTATCCCGACCGTGCAGCAGCGCGGTGCGGCGATCATTAAAGCGCGCGGTTCTTCTTCCGCCGCCTCGGCCGCGAACGCGATCGTGGACACGGTCCGCAGCCTAACGACTGCAACGAAAAGCGGCGATTGGCACAGCGTCGCCGTCTGTTCCGATGGCAGCTATGGAGTCGAGGAAGGCTTGATCAGCTCTTTCCCGATTCAATCAAGCGGCGGCAAATGGGAGATCTTGCAGGACGTTCCGCTGAACGACTTCAGCCGGAGCAAAGTCGACGCTTCGGTCAATGAGCTGAAGGAAGAAAAGTCGCTCGTCGGCGAACTGCTCAAACCAGCGTAACCGGCTGGCAAAGCCATGAGTGCTGCATGAAATCGTAGGGCGGCCGGGAGGAGAGAACTTTCCAACCGGCTTCCTCGATCAGTTTCTGCAGATACGCAGGGTTATAATAAGCGTTGAGCAGGGGTCTATCTGGCACCCGGTCTTCGAAGTCAGGTATCGCCTCATCGCAAAACGCGGTGAGAAGAAAGCGCCCATCTGCCCGTACCACCTTGCGGGCCAGCCGCAGAATCGCGCTGGTATCGCCCGGGTCGAGATGAGTGAAGAGCGAGTAACCCAAGATCACGTCATAACTCCCTGAGACTGGCAGGTCCTGGTAACTCTCCATCGGCGAGGCCGCCTTGTTATACATGGCGTTGTAAACGTTCCAGCAGGAGAAATGGAAGCGATCGTCCTGCTTTTCCACATTTTCCTGCAGCCAGGTTACTAAGGTCGGCCAGACATCGATGCCCGTGTAGGAGGCGAATGGGACGTCGCGGTTCACCAGCGTTTGCGTGAAGCGCACGCCGCAGCCGATATCGAGTAGATCGAGGCCGGCGAGATCAGTGCGGCCCAGACGTTCCGCGAGGGCGCGGAAGAGAATTTCCCCTGTATTCTCTACCCCGAGCTTGATGACGTTGGGATCGTTGCGTTGCAGGAGCTCGGGCAACGCAATCGCAGTGAGTCGACGCTCGGCTCCAATCTGCGCGGGGAGTTCATTCGATTCCACAGCGTGATATAACTCCCTCAGCCGCTTTGGCAATTTTCCTCTGCCCCGCGGCCGCCGGTTACTTTGCTTGCCGGAATTTGATGTCTCTCAGGGGTGAAGGCGCCGGCACCGTCGCTCACCGGCCCGCGCGCGGAGCTACGTCGCCGCTCGGCCGTATTTTTCACGGACCACGAAAGGAAAAGGCGATGGTGGGAGAATTGCTTTCGTGACCTGGGTGCGCTGACGGCCGCTCGAGGATTCAGCACCCTATTTCCGGTTCGAATTTCAACAGCTCTCGAGCGCGGTCCCGGAGGTAGCGGGCTGGAACTCCCGCCCAGATTTCCCACGCTGGAACATTGGTGCGCGCGAGCGAAAGGGCTCCGATGATGGCGCCTTCGCCCAACTTTATACCTGGCAACAGCACCGCGCCGCTGCCGATGACCGCATGCCGGCCGATATGAATCGGGGCGCATTCCACATTTCGAAATTCATCCGGCACCGTGGGACCGGTGAGGGATGCCCCACCAAAGTCATCGCTGGCGGAAAAGAGACGGGCCCCGTGCGAAATGCCCGCGAAGTCGTCCACCTCGATGCCGCCTCCACCGATCAGGGTGCAATGCGCGCCGATATGAACGTGACTGCCTAACGACACGCCGCCGGTCGCGGAGAGAAGCGTAAAAGGATCAATCCGGACACGGTTGCCAAGGCGCAGCCGCTCGGGAGCGATCAAAACCACCGAAGTATGAACTCTCAGATCGTCGCCGCCGCAGGTCACGCCGAGTGCTTCGAGTTCCGCGCGGCCGATGAACTCCCCGTTATGAGCGCGCATCGCCTTTTCCGGACACTGCCAGGTCGTCCGATTCACAGCCGTAAGCAAAAATCTCCCGCGCCAAATCCTGCAACAGCCGGTTGACTGGGTTATGCAGCGACGCCCGAAGAAAATGGTCGCGCTGGTCCGGGCCGAGAAAGGATTCCCGGTCCAGTTCGCTTGGACGCAGGTAGTGAATCACGCGGATATCTTCCAGGGAAACCTGGTTATGGGCGAGGTGTCGTTCGTCATTAGCGGCGTTAAAGTCTGCGGACAAATTCTGACGCTGCATTCCATGACGATAGCTCAACAGCGTGACTGCCATTTGGCACCGCATTTCGCTCACCACGATGGCATTCAGGTGGTCGCGTATCTCCGCAATTCTCTCCCGAAAAAGAGCCAGCGCAGTCCGGTTAAGAACGACAAAGCCCAGATTGTAGTAGGCCGGAACCAACGGCAGCCTCCCCTCCCGGTCCATGGAGTAACCGCTAAGCTGGCCAGGCCAGGGAATGGAAAACTCGCCAAACAAGTAGGGCCAAAGGTCTGCTGATTTCATCTCGGGCCTTGCCCGCACCGTCACCGGCGGCGGACCGTGCGCCATGTGACCCGCGATGCTCGCCTCGTCCCTCAACATCCAGGTCAAAGCGTCGCCCAACGGTCTGACCACCGCTGTGTCGGCATCGGCCAGAATGACCAGATCGGCCTTTGACTCCGGGAGGAAATAGCGAAAGTCGGACGTGCCAAAATATCCGTGCTTCTCGCACAGCTCATCCGGCACGCGATGCCATTGGATCGGAAAGTTTTCCGACCAGCGATTCTCGTTCCCCACTTTCTTCATGTCCGCACGGTCGCCCACCGTTACCTGCACCGGCGCGTCCGCGTAACCCGGACCGAGGCGGCGCAAGGCCGCGCAAAAAAAACGGATGCGATGATAGAACGACGGCGTCGGCGCAATCGGCAACCGGAACTCCAGGCTCGGCAGGACAGGAGACATCAGGGCGGAAGCGCGTGCTCCAAACTCCGGCGAACGATTTTCAGAATTTCGGTCAACTCGCTTTCGCTCACGTCGGAATAAATCGGGAGTGTCACCATGCGCTGCGAAAGCGAAACGGAATTCGGACAGGAGCGGGTCTTCTCGATCCGCGGCCATTGATCGAGGGTGGGTTTGTAACTCCAGCGAACTTGCAGGCTGTGCGCCGCGGCCTGCTCGATGAATGCCTCCGCCGCCCGGGCGGAAGGGAGCAGGAGCGGAAAAACCTGCCACGGACCCAAATCAACATCGGTCGGAAAGACGAGGTCGTGGTATTCACTCAGGCAGGAAATGTAGCGCTGTGCGGCGGCCCGTCGGCGCTGCACGATCGAGTCAAAATTTTCCAGCACTGCCAGTCCGATCGCCGCGGAGAATTCGGGTAATTTGCCGTTGATCCCCCAGCAACCGGGTCGCGCGCGGCCGGCTTCGAGTCCAAAATTGAGAGCGCGCCGCAGCGCGGGCGCCTGTGCCGCCGTCGACCGAATCGCGCCGCCTTCACCGATGGGAAAAGGCTTGGTCGCGTGCAGCGAATAGATTTCGAAGCAGTGGTCGTCCCGCAGCGGCTCGCCTTTTTCACTGAGGCCCGCGGCGTTGTCGAGCATCACATAAACGCCGCGTTGCCGGCAGATCTCCATCTGCCTGGAAAAATCGCGACGAAGCCCGAAAGGCGAGACCAATACGACCGCCGAGCAACGATGAGCCGCCAGAAAGTCATCCAGCTGCTCGGGCGCCGGGACCCATGTCTCCAAGTCGACATCAACCACGACGGGCTCGGCGCCCGCCATCAAAACGGCCGAACCAGTCGCGGGAAAGGTGTAAGCCGGAACGGCCACGGCGCCGCGGCAGCCGGACGCAATCAGCGCTGCGGCGAGACCAGAAGTGGCGCTGTTGCAGCAGGTCATGACTTCATCCGGGTGGCAAAATCTCGCGCTTAACGCCGCCTCAAATTGCTGGGATACCGGGCCGAAATTGGAAAACCAGTGCACCTCATAGGAGGCCTGCAGATAACCCTCCCAGTCCGCGACTGGTGGGATGGCCGGCCGGATCGCCGGAAAGCGGTAGCGGACCGCTTCGGTCAGAATGCAATCCTCTTCCATGGGCAATGCCGTCGCGCGCGTCAAATCCATTCCCTAACCCGTTTTCTGCTCAGGTAATCTCGGTCTTCGTCAGGCGCTGAAACGCTTCACGATACTTCGCCGCGGTCTTCTCGATCACCTCCGCCGGCAACCGCGGACCCGGGGCGGTCTTATCCCAGGGCAGCGTCTCGAGGTAATCGCGCACGAATTGTTTGTCGTAACTCTGCGGGCTTTTCCCGACCGCATAGCTCTCGGCTGGCCAGAAGCGCGACGAGTCGGGAGTGAGACATTCGTCGATCAGGATCAGCTCGCCGTCGAGGAGACCAAACTCGAACTTGGTATCGGCGACGATGATGCCGCAACTCGCGGCGTGTTCCTTGCCCGCGCGGTAGATTTGCAGACTCAGCGCGCGCGCTTGCTCGGCCACATCGGTGCCGAGCATCGCGCAGCATTGCGCCCAGTCGATGTTCAGGTCGTGCCCGGCGTCGTTCTTGGTTGAGGGCGTGAAGAGTGGCTCGGGCAATTCGGAAGCGAGCTGCAAACCAGCGGGCAACTGATGCCCGCAGACCTGGCCCGTCGACTGGTAATCCTTCCAGCCGGAGCCCGCGAGATAACCCCGCACGACGCACTCGACCGTGAGCGGCTGCGCCTTGCGCACGATCATGGACCGGCCGGCGAGCAGCTCGCGATGCGGCTGGAGTTCGGCGGGAAATTTCGCGAAGTCCGCCGTGAGAAAATGATTCTGCACAAAGGTCAGCCGCTGGAACCAAAAGGCGGAAATCTGATTCAAGACCGCGCCTTTCCCGGGAATCGGATCGGGCAGAATCACATCGAAAGCCGAGAGGCGATCGGTCGCGACGAAGAGCAGAGTGTCGCCGAGATCGAAAACCTCGCGCACTTTTCCGCTGCGCAATTTCGTTAGGCCGGGAAGATGAATCTCAGCAAGCGCGCGGGCGGGCATGGCGCGATCACTTTAGCCCAACCGTCCCGCGCGCCAAGCGTGGTCGCCGGGGCAATTTGAGGTTGCGCTCTTTCTCGGGAAATTGCCCGATGCTTCGCCTGGTTTGCCCGTTGTGCTCGCTCTTGCTTTCTCTCGCGGTCGGTTCGGTCCTGGCCGCGGCGCCGTCGCCAAATCCCGCTGCGCCGGAAGCGAGCGAGACGCCGACCCCGACGCCCGCGCCGACGCCGGAGATTTATTCTGCCGCGACCATGCAGGAGCTCGGCCGGCTGCAGGAAGCGGCCCTCGCGAGCGACTACGCTTATCAGCAGGTGGCGCATCTTTCGAACAACATCGGCCCGCGCCTGAGCGGGTCCGCGCAGGCCCAGAAGGCGGTCGAATATGTCGCGGGGGAATTGAAACGCCTCGGCCTCGAGGTCCAGCTCGAGAAGGTGATGGTGCCGCATTGGGTGCGAGGTGAAGAGACCGCCGCGCTCGTGCGCTGGCCCGGGCAGGCGGAAAACACCACGCAAAAAATCGTCCTTACCGCGCTCGGCGGCAGCGTCGCGACCCCGCCGGAAGGTCTCACCGCCGAGGTCGTGGTGGTGCGGGATTTCGCGGAGCTGACGTCGTTAGGCAAAGAAAAAGTGCAGGGCAAAATCGTGCTCTTTAATCGTGCCTTCGATCGCCGGATGGCGGCGGAGGACCATGGAGGACAGGCCTACGGAGAGGCGGTGGTTTATCGCGCCGATGGGCCGAGCGCCGCGGCGAGGCTCGGGGCGGTGGCGGCGCTGATTCGCTCAGTCGGTGGGGCGGCTTACCGTCTGCCGCACACCGGCGCGACCGACTACGCCGCGGACGCGCCGAAGATTCCCGCGGCCGCGGTGACGGAAGAGGACGCCAGCCTCATCGCCGCGCTCGCGCCGCAGGGTCCGGTGCAGGTGCATCTGGTGCTCACCCCGCAGCAGCTTCCCGATGCCCCGAGTTACAACGTCATCGGCGACCTGAAAGGCAGCGAGCACCCGGAGAAAGTCGTGATCGTTTCCGGCCACCTCGATTCCTGGGACCTCGGGACCGGCGCGATCGATGACGGCGCCGGCGTCGCGGTCGCGATGCAGTCGGCGCAACTCGTTAGGCAACTCGACCTTCATCCGCGCTGCACGATTCGGGTCATCGCCTGGATGAACGAAGAGAACGGCCTCCGCGGCGGCAAGGGCTACGCCAAGGATCACGCTGGCGAGATGGCGGAGCACCTCGCCGCGATCGAGACCGATGGCGGCGCCGATCATCCGCTCGGGATCAACTGCGCGGGCCAGCCGGAGGTGAAAGACTTCATCAAACCGATCGCGCAGGTGCTGGAGAAATCGGGTGCCGGCCTGCTCGAGATGAAGGAGCAAGTCGGCGCCGACATCGAGCCGACGCGCAAACTCGGCGTGCCAAATTTCAGCCCGATCCAGGACAGTCGTTATTACTTCAACTACCACCACACCGCCGCGGACACCCTCGACAAGATCGACCCGCACCAACTGGCGGAGACCGCCGCGATCAGCGCCGTGCTCGCCTACGCCATCGCCAACGCCGAGCGGCCGCTGCCGCGCGCGCAACTGCCGGCTCGTTAGGGCCATTGACCGCCGGTGCCGGCCGAGCCTTTATCCTGTCGTGAATTTCCGTCGCCTGACGCTCTGCCTCCTCCTGCTCGGTTGCAGTTCTTTCGCCGCCCGGGCGCGCGCCGAATTCGATCTCTCCATCTTCACCGGCGTCGCCCTTTCCCAGGATAGCGATCTCGATCTCCACCAGACCGGCGGGACCGACCTTACCTTCCACGAAGCCTCCTTCGAGGGCCGCGATTTCGAGACGCCCCCCTTCTATGGCGCGCGCCTGCTCTACTTTTTGCCTAACGAATCGCACTGGGGTTTCGGCGCGGAATTTTTCCACATCAAGCTCTACGCGCAGACCGGCGACACCGTGCACGTCACCGGCACGCGCAACGGCCTCGGGGTGGACGACAACGAGCCGATCGAGAACACGGTGCAGCAATTCAGCCTCTCCCACGGGCTGAACTATGCGCTCGCCGATGTCGTTTATCGCTGGCAACCCGGCGAGCGCGGCGAGGATTTCCTCGGCCATCTCCAGCCCTATGTCGGACTTGGGATCGGGGCGGCGATCCCGCACGTCGAGTCGGAAGTGAACGGCAATTTCCACGAAGAATACCAGTTCCACGGGCCCGGCGTGCAGGCGCTCGCGGGCGTGAACGTGAACCTCACGAAACACTGGGGCCTGCTCTTCGAATACAAATTCACCTACGCCAATCTCGACTCGCTCGAGATCCCGAACGGCTCGATCGAAATCACCCCGCTGACCCACAACATCGTCGCCGGGCTGACGTTTAGTTTCTAAGCAGGCCCTGGAGGGACGGGCGCCGTCCCGTCCCCGTTTCGTCCGCCGCGGGGACGCCGACCAGACACGGACGACACGGCGGTCGTCCCTCCAGACTTCCCTCACGGGCCTGACCCGGGCAGACTCGCCGCGTGAGTCTGGAGATCACACCGCTCGGTGATTCTGCGCTGATCGTGCGCGTCGGCGACTCGTTAGGCGAAGTCCTCGCGACGCAGCGCCTGCTCGCGGGCGCGAAAATCTCCGGCGTGGAGGAAGTCGCGCCCGCGCTCGCGAGCGTCGCGGTTTTCTTCGAATCGCCGAGCGCTCTGACCAACGCCACCGCGACCTTGCAGGCGCTGCTCCGCACCCGTCGTCCGACTGCGCCCGCGACTGCGGCGTCGCGCGTGGTCGAAGTGCCGGTCTGCTATGAACCGGCGTACGGCCTCGATTTGCTCCCGGTCGCGCGGCACACCGGGCTCTCGCCGCGCGAGATCGCGCTCTGTCACGCGAGCGGGGAATACGAGGTCCGCTGCGTCGGCTTCACCCCCGGCTTTCCGTATTTGAGCGGACTGCCCAAAACCCTCACGACGCCGCGCCGCGCCGCGCCCCGGGTCGCGGTGCCGCCGGGCGCCGTCGCCATCGCCGGCGGTCAGGCCGGGATCTACCCCCTCGCGTCGCCCGGCGGCTGGAATATTATCGGACGCACCCCGCTGCGGCTCTTCGATCCCGCGCGCGAACCAGCCGCCCTCCTGCGGGCTGGCGACCGGGTTCGTTTCGTCGCCCTGACCGAGACTGAGTTTGCGCGATGGGAAAAATAATCGTCCGCCGGGCCGGGCCGCTCACCACTGTGCAGGACCTCGGTCGCCCGCGGCATCGCTTTGCTGGCATCGCGCCTGGCGGAGCGCTCGACCCGCACGCCCTGCGCGTCGCCAACCTTCTCGTCGGCAACCCGGAAGAGGCCGCGCTGCTCGAGATCACGCTCGGTCCGGCGGAGTTTTCCTGCACGGACGAGCGGGTGGTGGCGCTCTGCGGCGCGGAGGTGCACGACTCGTTAGGCCAGCCCATCCGCCTCGCGCCTAACGAGTCGCTTCCGCTCCGCGCGCCGCGGCGCGGCTGCCGCGCATGGCTCGCGATCGCCGGCGGCCTCGCGGTCCCGCCGATCCTCGGGAGTTTCGCGACCGATCTGCGCGGCGGCTTCGGCGGCTGGAAAGGTCGCGCCCTCCGCGACGGCGATGAACTCCCGCTCGGCCCCGCGCCGAGCCCGCTAAAATTCCGCGGGCCCAGCGCGCCCTGGCGCGCGCCGGCAGAATGGGCCCGGACCGGGGCCCGTCATGCCGTCCTGCGCGTGATTCCCGGCGCGGAATGGGACGACTTCGCGCCGGCAACGCAGACGATTTTCCTCCACGAATCCTACGCCGTCGCCGCCGCGGCCGATCGCATGGGCGCGCGGCTCGCCGGGGCGACGCTCCCGCGCCTGACGAACTCCGAACTTCTCTCCGAGGCGGTCGCGCCGGGCACGATCCAGGTCGCGCACGACGGGCAACCGATCGTGCTCCTTGGCGATTGCCAAACCATGGGCGGCTACCCCAAGATCGCACACGTGATCACGGTCGATCTCCCGCTCGCCGCGCAACTCCGGCCTAACGATATCGTCCGCTTCCAACCGGTCAACGCGACGGAAGCGCAGGAGCTTTTCGCCGCCCGGGAAGCCGATCTCGCCCTCTTCCGCGTCGGACTCGCCCTCCGCGTCGCCCGGTGAAGCTCCAGATCGATCTCAACGCCGATCTCGGCGAAGGCTTGCCTAACGAGGAGGAACTGCTCGGCCTGGTTTCGTCCGCCAGTATCGCCTGCGGTTTTCACGCGGGCGATCCGTTGTCCATCAGCGCGTCGATCGGCGCCGCGCAGGCTGCAGGCGTGGCGGTTGGTGCGCATCCGAGTTTCGACGACCGCAAAAATTTCGGGCGGACCGAGCTGCCCCTCCCGCCGAAAGAAGTGTTCGCGCTCGTTGCTTGCCAGGTCGGCGCTTTCCAGGCGATCGCGCATTCGTTAGGCGTAAGCCCGCAACACGTGAAGCCTCACGGGGCGCTTTACAACATGGCCGCGCGCGACCCGGCCCTGGCCGAAGCGGTGGCGCACGGGATCCTGGCGGTCGATCGCGCGCTCCTGCTTTTCGCCCCCGATCGCAGCGCGCTCGCGGCCGCGGGCGCAGCCATCGGGCTGCGGGTGGTGCGTGAAGTTTTTGCCGATCGCAATTACCTGCCCGACGGCGCGCTCGTCCCGCGCAGCCGGCCGGACGCGCTTCTTCAAGATCCGGAAGCAGCTGCCGCGCGCGTGCTCCGGATGTTGCAGGAAGGCGTGGTCCGCTGCGTCGATGGCACCGATCTCGCGCTGGCGGCGGAGACAGTCTGCGTGCACGGCGACACCCCGGATGCCCTCGCGTTTGCGATGAAGTTGCGTGAGGAGTTGGGTGATGCCGGCATCGAAATCGCCGCGCCGGGAAAGTTATGATAGCGCCGGTCCACGGAAGTCAGCCATCTTGCCTGACTCGGCCGACGGCCTTCCAGCCCGTCGCCCCCGGCCGGCCGAAGGGTGCTGGAAGGCTGACTGCCGATGACTCCCGCGCCTAACGATAAGCTGCAGCGCGGTCTCGGCCCGCTCGACGCGACCATGATCGTGATCGGCTCGATGATCGGGTCGGGCATTTTCATCACCTCGGCGGAATCAACCCGCTTGCTCGGCGCGCCCGGCTGGCTCCTGCTCGCCTGGGTGATGGCCGGCGTCCTCACCATCGCCGGCGCGCTCTGTTGCGCGGAGCTGGCAGCGATGTTGCCGCGCGCCGGCGGGCAATATGTTTTCCTCCGCCAGGCCTACGGACCGGCAATCGGATTTCTTTTCGGCTGGACGCTTTTTCTGGTCATCCAGACGGGCACGATCGCCGCGGTCGCGATCGCCTTTGCCAAATTTGCCGGGGTCTTTTTTCCGGCCGTGGCGACGGAGAATTATCTCGTTAGGCCGATCCCGCTGCTGGGCGGCTACGCGCTCAGCCTCTCGACCGAGCAGCTCGTGGCGGTGAGCCTGATTTTGTTTCTCACCTGGGTGAACACCCGCGGGCTGGAGGTGGGCCGGCTGATCCAGAACACGTTCACCTTCGCCAAGACGGCGGCGCTCCTCGCGCTCATCGTCATCGGCTTATCGTTAGGCTGGAAAACCACGAGCGCGGCGCAGGCCGCCAACTGGTGGAATCCCTGGGCCAATGGCTGGTCGCCCCAAATCGCGCAGCCCGGCCTCACCATGGCGGGAGGGCTCGCGCTCGTGGTCATTTTCGGCAAGGCGATGGTCGGGCCGCTCTTTGCCCAGACCGCCTGGACGAACGTAACCTTTACCGGGAGCGAAATCCGCGACCCTGGCCGGACTCTGCCGCGCGCGCTGCTTCTCGGCTGCGGGCTCGTGGTCGTGCTCTATGTGCTCGCGAATCTCGCCTACGTCGCCACCTTGTCGTTAGGCGAGATCGCCCATGCCCCGCAGAATCGGGTGGCGGTCGCGGCGCTGCGGGCGGTGCTCGGCGGGCCGGGAGCGAGCTCGATGGCGGCGGCGATCCTGGTCTCCACTTTCGGCTGCAACAACGGGCTCATCCTCGCGGGCGCGCGGGTCTACTACGCGATGGCGCGGGACGGGCTTTTCTTTCGCGCGATCGGGCGCACGAACGCGCGCCATGTGCCGGCCGCGGCGCTCCTCGCGCAGGGGATTTGGGCGGCGTTCCTGACCTTGCCGCGGACGGTGCAGCTGGAGCCCGCTACCGGCGCGCTCCGCTACGGAAATGTCTACACCCAGTTGCTCGAATATATCGTCGCCGCCGATTTGATTTTCTACGTGCTGCTGGTCGCCGCGGTGCTGGTCTTGCGGCGTAAAAGTCCGGAGCTCCCGCGGCCCTATCGCGCCTGGGGTTATCCGGTCGCACCGCTGGTCGCGATCCTGCTGGCGCTGTTTCTGATCGTGGACCTCGCGATTCTCGCCCCGGCCACCTGCGGGATTGGTTGCGCGATCGTCCTCAGCGGGTTGCCGGTTTATGGGCTCTGGCGGCTCCGGGCCGCGCCTCCCGCCTAACGAGAAGGTCGGTGAGCTAAAGGGCAACTGAAGCGGTCGCCCTACAATTGACGCTTGTGGTGGAGGGACGGCCGCCGTGCCGTCCTCGATTCTATCTCGCGGGCACGCGGACGGGACTCTCGCGGCCACGCGGACGGGACGGCGCCCGTCCCTCCAATTCCAGCGCACGATCTGCGCGCGAATTGTTCGCGTTGGCTTACGGCGTGTTCGCCCGGCCCTTTTGCTGTTGCACTCGGGCCCGCACCGTCTGCTTGAACTCGCCGAGCGAAAGCGAGCGCCGGTTGCGCGCGACTTTCTCCTCCGCCACCCCAAGCTGGCTCACGTCGGCGAGCTGCTGGTTTTCCCCCGTCACCAGCAGATCGGCACCGGCTTTGTCCTTCTGAATCCGGACCCGCCCGTGCGAGATGCCGACCAGCGGGACGAACTGGCTGCCGTTGTTCTCGACGAAGAGCAGGTCGTGATCGCCGACCGCAAATTTCGGCGCATCGGTCACAGTCATGGTCTTGCCATCGACGGTGCCGCCGAGCATCCGAATGGTGTAGCTCGATCCGACGTCGCCCTTGAGCGCGTCGTCCACTTTGAAGGTGACGTAGGTGACGATCCGATGCTCGGTCCCTTCGCCGATCCATTGCGACTGGATCGCGGTGACGTCGCCTTCAAAAATAACCTGCGCGCGACTGACAAGGTGATCGAAATCCGGCGGGATGACGGTGGTGGCGCGGGCGGTGAGCGCCGCCGCCACGAGCGGCAGGGCGACGAGGGCGAGGCGACGGGTGAAGCGAGCCGGGAGTGATTTCATGCGGTGTAAAATTACGCTTGGTGTGTTTTTTTTCAACGAGGAGAGCGGTTATGGATCGACATCGTAAACTTCGACCAGGCCGATGCCTTCACCGCCATCGGCGCCGCGCACGATCGCGGTGTAATTGCCCGGCCCGAGCGTGAGGAGGAGCGCGGACTCGCGCGGGTTCGACGGCGGGAGGCCGCTGGCCACGATCGCGTCAGCCTGCGAGCCGTTCTGCCAATCGTTGTTCGACGCCACGATGGTGCCGTCGCCGTTGTGCAGTTCGACCAGCGGATTGGCGAGGATCACGGAACTGGCAAAGCCCCCTAACGATGGCCCGAGCGCGCGGATGATGACGGTTTTATCCGTGCCGCCCCGAACGATGAAGCCGCCGATGAGGACGCCGTTGCCGCTGCCGACCCGACCGCGGGTGGAGATGTTCGCCGCGCGGGAGCCGCTGTAGGTATCGAGCGTATAATTTTCCACCAGGCCGATGCCGGTGGTGCGATTCACGCCCTCGACAATGATCGTGTAGCTGCCCGGATTGAGCCTCGCCACGATCGCGGATTCCCGGTCGTCGGTCGGCGGGAGCGCGCTCGCGAGAATGTCGGCTACCTCGGGGCTATCCCGCCAGTTGTCGTTGGTCTCGATCACGGCGCCAGCGGAGTCGAGCAAGGTCAGCTGCGGATCCTGCAGCGCGCCCGGCACACCGACCGCAGCGAGCGAAGGCCCGAGACCGCGCAGGAGAATTTTTTTGCGTTTATCTCCCTGAATGATGAAGCCGCCGATGAGGACGTTGTCCCCGGTGCCGACCTCCATGCGAGAGGACAGATTGACCAACCGGCTCGGAGCGTTCGGGTCGGGCGTCGCACTGGGCGCGGGCGTCGGCGTCGGCGTCGGCGTGGCGGTGGGCGTCGGCGTCCCGGACGGAGCGCCGTAGAGAGAATGAATCCCGGCGAGATCGTCGGACGTGAGCAGGTAGGTGTCACTGACCACGGAGTTCATCACCGCAGTCACGTTCTGACCGGCGTCGTCGGGATGATCGAGACCGAGCGCGTGCCCGAGCTCATGGAGCAGGACCCGGCGGATATCGATGATCGGCTTCCCGGCAACAAATTGGAGATCGCCCCGGTAAGAATCGAAAGTCTCGGCTTGGTTGAAGAGGACGTCCGCTTCGGTGAGGTTTCCGCCGCTTGTCCAATAATAGGTGATGGCGACCACCCCGGCGCCGAACGGGGCCCCGAAGACGTCGTTCGTGAAAATGACCGAGTTCTTGCCGTCGTTTGATTTCAACGGGACAGAGGAATTCATCACCGTGGCAAACTGGAGGCGGGCCATGCTGGCGTTCCACTCGTCGACGGCGGGCAGGGTGGCGACGTTCCACGAAGTGTTGCCGTCCTGCAGGGTGCTCCCGGAATTGCCGAGGCTCATCTGCAGCGTCACGACCCGACCGCCGGGCCAGGCCGGCCCCTCGACCGCATAGCCGAAGGCGGTCGGGGCGAAAAGGGGCGCCGCGAGAGCGGCGCAGAGGATAAAAGCGGAGCGGAAGAAGGAGAGAAAGGGCATAAGACAGCGGTGTTTTGACTGGATTTGCTATAATCTTCATAAGCAAGCCCCATGCTCGACTCCCGGATTTTGCGAAAAAAGACCCGCCCTGACTGAGCGAACGCCGAGAGGGCGCGAAGGCTTGGGGGGAAACGCGAGGTGGCGACGACAAGTTCGGGGTGCTTGTCCCTGGAAGAACAGCGAAACATCGTGCAACTGTTCCCGTCTTTTGCTTCCATGCGAGCGCTGCCGCCAATCCCAACCGCCGCCCAACCCGCCACCGATCCAAGCCCGCCGTGCCCACTCTGAAACCCTCTCCACTCCCGCGCTGCGCTTTCACTTTGGTGGAGCTGCTCGTGGTGATCGGCGTGATCTCGATCCTGCTCGTGGCGGTAATACCCGCGTTCAACAGCATCAACAGCGGCCGTAGTTTTGCTAGCGCGGTTGACCAAGTCACCGGCGCTTTAGAATCCGCCCGGGCTGAGGCTATGGCGACGCGCACATATGTCTACGTCGGCTTCGTAAATACCGTCAATTCCAACGGGACTGCTGAACTCCGGTGTGGTGCTGTGGCCTCGCTCGACGGGAGTGCAAATACAGCGGCAACAAATCTTCGGCCGGTTTCGAAGTTGCTGAAACTTCCGAACATATTGATGACGAATTACGCGACTCTGCCTGCAGTGGTGAAATCTGTAGCGGACGTTAGTCTGCAAACCGATGCCGATTATGTGATCAACTTCCCCGCTACAATTTACCTTAAGGATAAGTTCAACGATCCCGCCTTCGACAGCTGCCCGACAGTTCAAGTCTCACCCCAAGGAGAAATTCTTCACAGCTTAAACTCTGCGGTTTTTTTCCGCACGACGACATCTGTCGGGCTAGTACCTACACACGGGACGACCCCGATCACCACTGACGGAGCAATCGTCAGTTATTATGGGGGCAGTGGGCAAATCCGGGTGACAAGGATTCTCTAAGGTATGAAGAAAGCGAATTCGGAGCTAAATCTCAATTGGCTCAACGAGCCTGAAAGAGCATCGGCCGGATTTTCGATGATTGAAGTCGCCTTAGCCATTGGCATATTCGGATTTTGCCTCTTAGCGGTTGTCGGATTGCTTCCAACGGGTATGAAGACGCAACGCGCAAGCCAAGAACAATCGCGTGCGGGCTCGGCGCTCGACATGGTCTATGCGGCAGCCCAATCACTTCGCTTTGTTGATCGGAGTAACGGTCATCCCACCTGGGCTTTCCCATCGTATTTTTCCAACTCGTCAAGTGCGTTCCTCGTCTGGGTCTCGCAAGACCAGTATAACTACACGTTTTTCGTGGGCGAAGGAGGCCTGATAATCCCCGATAGCGACACCACTACGCAACGCAAACAGACTCTCTACGTGAAGGTTTTCCCGCCTCAGATGGAGGGGCAACCAGTGCAAATCTACGCCGCCTTAGCCTGGCCGTATAAACCGACCGACAATTACACCACAATCCCCGATCAGATGACCGGTCGCGAAGGATTCTTGGACACCTTCATCGCATTCAATCCGAAAACTACATTGTGACGATCTCCCCGAGATTAAGAGTCCAGCAACTGAGGCCGCGCACGGCGAAGGGCCATGCTTTCACTCTGGTCGAACTCCTGATCTCGACAACGATCCTGCTGGTGCTCCTAACGCTGGTAACACGGATTATTTCCGGCACGAACTCTGTCATCAAGTCCTCCTCAGCCAGAATCGATACGGCTTCCTTGGCCCGTATAGTTTTGGATCGCTTCGATAACGATTTCTCTAGCGCCTTGCTCAGCAATGGCATGACAGCTCTCTTCTACAGCGATACTGGAATTGACGGTAACGCTGCGATAGCCTTCCTAACTGGATCCCGCGCGCGGGGTCCAAGCACCGCGTTTCCAACTTGGACTACCGATACACGCGGAGCATTCGTCGGCTATAAAATAACGCCGTTTAGCCAAAACATCGCGACGAATACTGTCCAATCACTCCCCTGCCTTGGGCGAGGGGACGGGCGCCTAACTCTGAGCGTACAGGATATCGGCAATAAGGCGAGTCAGAATCCTTGGGATCTGTTCGGGTCGGGAAATCTCAGATTGCCAAACGATCTATCGGTAAACCCGCTCCCCAATATGCCTATTCCTAGTTCCCGGCCAGACGAGAAGGCCATTAATTGGCAGGTAATGGCTAACACGATCTTTCGGATGCACATAAGTTTTGTCCTGAACGACGGTCGCATCGTCCAAACGCCGCCAACCTACCGTAACTTTTATTCAAACGGCGGCATGGGCGGCACCGGCTGTATTCCGATTGCATTCTCCAAAGAAACCTCCTCCGATCTGACTCAAGCCTACGTCAAAGGAATCATCGTGGGACTGGCCGCCCTGGACGAAAAGACGCGCAACCTTGCCTACAAAACGGACAACAACTTCTGGACGACTGTTGGAACCAAGATTTCCCGCCCGACCGCCGACGGAGAAACGCCGGTTCAGTATTGGAGTCAGAAGCTCACCACCCTGATATCGGATAACCCCGCCGACCCCACCTATCTCTTCCCTCCTATCCGGGAAAATCTCCGCTTCTATCAGCGCCTCTACAACGTCAACCTGTGACAAGAGTTTCAAGAAATGCCGCAACACGCCGAAACCATGGTTTCGCCTTGGTTCTAACCTTGGCGATGGTCGTGTTGGTGACATTCGCCGTGATTGCCTATTTCAGTCGAGCGACCAGCAATCGCAGGGTGGAGAGCGCCTCGTCATCTGCGATCCGAGCAGATATCTTGGCGCGCAGTGCTAGCGAAATTGTGCTCTCTGACATCCGCACCGAAATCGTTGCGGGATCCACGCTCAGTCAACCCTCCACGCTGCAAATGCCAATCTACATCCCGACCGATGCGCAGAAAATGGTTCCTTCCCGCGTTCTCGCCGGGTCCACAACGGGTGCTACCTTTGACAATCTGGTCAAGCAGTCGGTTGGGCGCTTTTTTCCAGGCGCGGGTTACGGCACACAGGCGCCATTAATCACAGCAACGACGGGCCACGATACCAGTATTGTTTCCGTAAACTATAAGACCGTTGGAACTGCTCGATGGAACGCGCCCGTGCTCAATACCAATTCTGGATTTAGCGGAACCAATCAGCTCCCACAATGGATAGTGCTGGATCGAAACGGTGTTTCGTCGAGTCAATCTTGGAGCACTACGTTCAAAGATTACACTCCGGGCAATGTCAACGCTGTCATAGGTCGCTTCGCATTCAATGTTTATGATGTCGGCGGATTGCTGGATTCAAGCACGGCAGGTCTTCCAGTCTTCTCAACGCAGCTAACCGATTCGCAGGTTCAACAGTTAAAAAGCACTCAAACCGGGGCATCTCTCTATGACCGCATCACGTCGACACCAATCATACCCGGTTTCGACGCGGTAATGCAGACTAACTTTGTCAACAATTGGAGATTCCAGTCGAGCTCCACCAATAGCGCGAACACTTTGTCGGACCTTATGACTTCGAATGTTCCTCCGACCTTCGCAGATTCCGGGTTTATGCGGCCAACAACTCGCAGTGGATCAAGCAATTCAATGGCCTTCACGAGACAAGATCTACTCCGTGCCGCGCCCTCGCCCTCGAACACCCCATTTCCTTCACCGACGCCGAACTCTTATCTGCCACCAGCGGCTCTGCCATATTTCACCCACTTCAGTCGTGAGCTAAATGCTCCATCGTGGGGTCCTACCACCCCTGCTGGGAGCACCATCGACTATACGGCGCTGGCAGATCAAGCGACCGCGATCAACCGGAATCTCCTGAATGTCCGAGTAAAGGGTCTTTTCACCCGCGCCGACGGCTCCGCTACCGTCGTCGGCGAGCCGTTAATGAAGAATCGGTTCCCGCTCCGGAGACTTGACGGTGTTACCTACACTGGCGTGAGCACGAGTCCCACCGTTTTTCCTGTAATGGTGGCGGGCGCACTGCAGCCTCCGACTGCGGCAACTGTCCAACGCGATTTCGGGATAGTATGGAATAGCACCAACAATGCTTGGGATTATGTTGGGGCGTCCGGCTCGATTGTGCAGAATGCCATCGCCACCTTAGATCAAGTCGCGACGGCCAACCGCGAGCCAAACTTCTTCGAGATACTAAAGGCGTTTATCCTAAGTGGCTCGGTCGGAATGGGCTCCGGCAATACAAGAACCATGGTTGACGCCGAAACTCGCTTTTATCAACAGCCCCTAAGCTCTGAGGCTCAAATTATCCAAATCGGAGCGAATATCATCGACCAGTGGGATAACGATCGATATCCTACTTACATCAGTTTTGGAGGAATAGAAGTCGCGGGAGTCGACAATCTTCCCTATCTCAACAAGCTGGCTTACCAGCCACAGTGGAGCAGCGCCACGGCGTTTGGAGCTTGGCTAATGCCATGCTTCTGGATGGCAGCACAAAATGGCACCACGCTGGGCACTGCGACTGGGACGCCCGCCGTACGTTTAATCATGTCTAGTGGGACGGCGTCAGCTGTGGTGGCGAGCGGCGCCTTGACCTCACAATCAAACACAATCACTGGAACGTCGACTCAACCTTACGTTCAGATCTATCCAACGACCGCTTTCGGTCCATCACCGAATACTCCGACAACTTCATCGACTAACATGGGCATGACGCCGCCCAACGCTCCCAACGGCAGACTCGGTTTTCCATTTACCTTCGCGGCAGGCGCGGTGAATCGGGCAAATACGACGCGGACCTACCCGATCTTGGATGCCGCGACGTTCGAGATGCAAACTCAGATCGGAACATCATGGAAGACCTATCAGCATTGGGTCGGCTGCACAGTAAATGTTTCATCGGTGACATCTACTTGCCAGCCGACCGTCGGTACTCAGATCACCGGATCGTCTTGGTACGATCCAGAATATGCTGTTCTAGATCCGCGCACGATGCGCTTTGGCGTGTGGGAAACGAATGCTTTGGTTACGGGCGATTCGACCGACTACCAACGAGGCTACAATCAAACGTTCGATCGTGGTAGCGGCACGGGTGGATTTCAGCTGGTGAGCAGCATGGGACCTCAGGGTTCCCAGTTTTTCTCGCCTACTTCACCAAACCTCTATCTGTATGCCAGCAACACGGATGCAACAGTTCGCTACGTCGATCTCGACGGCGTTCAGCGCCGCGGCGATTGGACAGGCGCTGGCGCGTTGTCTTCTATGCTCCCGTCGAATACTACCGATCGGTCACCAATTTTTAGTCGGGCGATCAAAACGGTCGCTGAACTTGGAACGATTTTTCGGGATCAACCTTGGAAGACGCTAAATTTCACAACCACTGATTCCGGGGACTCCGGCTTACTGGATGCATTTACAATCTTCGAGCCAAATAGTGTGTTTCGTTCTGATATCGTCGCTGGAAAGCTATCGTTGAATACAAGACAATCCTTGGTTATCGAGGCGGTCCTCGCCGGCATCTCTACCAGTACCAACGCTAGCCCGCTGCCTCTAATCACTGCTGCGCAGAGGACTAGCATCGCCAACGCGTTAGTCGCAATGACTACAACGCAGCCGATGATCAACAAGAGCGAACTGGTTACCCGACTTGCTGCCGATTCTTCTGTAACCAGCCTAGGGAATAAAGAGGCGCGCGAAGCAGTGATCCGAGCCCTGTCGGACGTGGGCCAGACACGCACCTGGAATCTGATGATCGACGTGATCGCTCAAACCGGAAAATATGGCGGCGACGCGACGGACATAGATAAGTTTATCGTCGATGGAGAGAAGCGATATTGGCTTAATGTCGCGATCGATCGCTTCACGGGGGAAGTTATCGATCAGCAACTAGAGAAGATTAACGAGTAGTCGTCGTTCTTTATCTAGTGTTGGCAGAAACTAGAAGCGCTATCTTTCTCGACCGCGCGGCTTTCGTGGGATGCGGGAGTCTCGGCGGAAGGCGCTGCTGGCTGGTCCGAGAAGTTCCGGGCTGCGTGGCCTCGCAATGCGTGTAAGTAGCTACCAAATATCGACTTACGGTACACAAGACGCCGGTCGGGACTGATCCGAAGGCCCAAATCGCATATGCTTCTCGGGAAAACGGGGGTGCGTTGCGCGGCGTTTCATCTGCTTCGCGACGAAACGCATCAGCTTCTTCGGATTTCTCCTGTCTTCCCCGGGGCGACTCAGGTGCGGCGTTTCGCTTCGGGGGGTATCGCGAATCGTTTGGGCATGGCTCGCGCCAATTCGGGGGTGAGTTTTTCGGCGATTCCGATGCGTTTTGAGATTTTGGGCATGAATCAGTCGGCGTTTGTATGGTTTCGCCCCGGATCGCATATGCGATCCGCCGCGTCGGGTGTGCGTTTTGAAATGATTTAGATCCGTCCCGACGCGACGCGGGTGCGGCGCCGGACGGGGCACGTGCGTTCCTGAACGATTTGGATGCGTTCGCGTTTTCCCTGGCCGCCTCGGGGCGCCCCGCAGGTGCGATCCGGGAAGTTGCAGGCGCGGCGCGGGGCGCCTGGCCTGCGTTCCGGAATGTTTTGGATGCGTTCGCGCACGATCCCACCGCGTCGCCCGCGAAAGGGCCTGCGTGGGCGGGTGAAGCCAGCGGTTTCGCCGGCCGATTCCAGGGGAAACGAAAGTTTTTTCAGGCAACTGAAATTTTTCTGCCTCGAATCGGAAATTTTCCCGAATTAGCTCGTATGAAAAACATCCTCAATCGCGGCTTCTCCGAGATGTCGCTCAACGACTTCATCACTCTGGTGCTCCTGATCCTCTCGAAGCTCACCGGGAACGCCGATTTCCCAACCACGAGTCCCACCCTGGCCGCGCTGAAGGCTCAGTCGGACGCGCTCCAGGCCGCGATGACCATCGCCGATCCGGTGGCCCGGGAGGCGGCGGTGAAGGCCGCCCGAATGACGCTGGAGCAGATGCTGGACGATCTGGGGGACAGCCTGGAAGAGACGGCCAACATGGACCCGGTGAAGCTGGCGACGACCGGTTTCCCGATGCGCAAGGCGACGGCGCAGACCTCCGAGCCGCCCCCCACCCCGCAGAATCCCCGTTTGCGCCGCACCGAGGTGGCCGGACAGGCGCAATTCACCTGCGACCCGGCGGTTCGCGCCCGCAGCTATGAGGTGCAGACGGCGATCTCCGCGGACGGTCCCTGGGTGCTCTACGATATGTTTAGCTCCACGCGCGGGATGATGCTGAACGGTTTCGAGCGGGCGAAGGATCTCTGGGTGCGGGCACGGGCAGTCGGGCCGAATAACACCAAGAGCGGCTGGAGCAATCCGGTGTCGATCCTGATCGATTAAGTGAGGCGGCGAGCGGCGCGGGCCGGGTGCTCCCGGCGCTTATTGCTGGCGCAGGATTTCGAGCAGGTTCTGCCATTCCTCGTCCATCCGCTCGGGGCCGACCTGGGCCAGGAGCGCCTGCTCGACCGAGGCGGCAAACTGTTTGCGGAGCCGCGCCGCTTCGCTGCGGAGCGTGCTTTCCGGGCGGCCCAGCGCGCGGGCCAGCTCTGCGTAGGAGGGGGGGCATCGCCCTCGCCGAGCAGGCCGGGCCGGAGGGCGCGGAAAAGTTCGCGCCGCCCCGGGCGCTGATATTTCGTTTCCAGGAGAACGAGGGCCCGGGCGAGGATGGCTTCCGCCCAGGCGCGATCGGCGGCGCACCCGCGCGGCTCTTCCTCGAGGCCGGCGGCGCCGGTCGCCAGGGGCGGCGCCTGCGGGGCATCGAGGCTGAGGTGGGGCGCGCCGCCGCCGCGGCGCTGGGTCCGCTCGCGATCGCACTGATCGGCGAGGTAATGGCGGACGGCGCCGAGGAGAAAATCGCGGAAGCGGCCTTTATCCGGATGGGCGCGGCTGAGGGCGTCGCTCTGGAAAAAGCGGAGCCAGAATCCCTGGGTGAGGTCCTCGGCTTCCTCGAGAGAAAGCCCGCGCGCGCGGATGAGGAGAAAGACCGGCCGCCAGTAATCCCGGCAAACTTGCTCGGGGGCGCGGGCTCTTTTCTCCTCCGCCGCGGCCGGGGAATAGGTGATGGCGGGCCAGTTCGTCTTGGGGAAAAGGCCGGGCGGCTGCGAGGAGGTGGAGGGGGAAGGCCGCGGGGGGGCACGGCGCGTTTTTACCGGCGGGCGGACGGAATGGGAAGCTCGTTTTTTCGTGGCAGGTGAGTTTAGCTGCGTCGCGCGGATTTCTTTAATTTCCCTGTTGCCGATGAACACGCCCCTCTCCAGAATCGCGCGAAAATGGAACCCGTAAATCAACAGACTATTGCCGATCGTCTCGGCATTTCCCGGGCCACGGTCTCGCGCTGTTTCACCAATCATCGCGCGATCAATCCCGCGACCCGGGCGCGGGTCTTCGAGCTCGCGGCGCAGCTCGGTTATCGCTACCTCGATCTGCGGACAAGCTCGCGGCCGAAGAAAACTGCCACCACCACGATCGGGGTGTTGATTGCTTATGACGGCGCCTTCACGGAGAACGACCGGCTGGAGAGTCCTGGGCCGGAGTTGCTCGATGGAATCTCGCAACTGGCGCAACTGCGCCGGGTGCAGCTCGATATCCACTATGTGAACTCGGCCGAGATGTCGCTGGACGATCCGTCCTACCGGCGGGTGAACGGGCTGCAGCGGAGCGCCTGGAGAGGAGCGCTGCTAATGTATGCTTTTCCGGAGCCGGTGGTGGAGGCCTTGGGCGCTCGGTTTCCCTGTGTCTCGCTCCTCGAGCAATATGGGCATCTCGCGCTGAATTGCGTGGATGTGGATCACTACCGCGGGATCGCCCAACTGATCGACCTGTTACTCGCCGCCGGGCATCGACGGATCGGGTTTTTCTCGCCGGTGGCCCGGCCGGAAAGCTATTGGACGATGCATCGGTTCGCCGCCTATCTCGAGAAGCTGCTCGCGCTCGGACTCGATTGTCTGACCGAGGATGTGATCAATATTCGCCCGGGGACGAGAGTTACCGCAGACGAGGCGCTCGCGCAGATGCACGCGCGGACGGAGGCGGGGGTGACGGCGTGGGTCTGCTCGACCGATTACGCCGCCTACACGGTGATGGAGTATCTCCAGAGGCGCGGGGTGCGGGTGCCGGAGGATGTTTCGGTGACCGGCTTTGACGGGATCGTGCCGCCGGCAGGTGTGCCGCCGGTGACGACGGTGCAGGCGCCCTTCCGCAAGATCGGGCTGGCGGGCTGCCGGCGCCTGCTGGAACTGGTGCAGACACCCTTCGATCCGCCGCAGTATACGATGCTCGGGGGACAGCTGCGGTCGGGGCAAACGGTGGCGCCGGTGGGGCCAGCCGCCGGGGTGGCGATGGAAGCGAGCTAGCGAAAGCCACGGGCCGCCGCCCGCGTCTCTGGCGTGGGCGCGGGAACCGCAGTAAAAGCTGAGGCTCAGCCGGGTTGGTCACTCAATGGTAGAGCAGCCCCGAATGCTTTCGGGGTTGGTTATCTTTCCGACGACGATTGTAACAAGAAAATCGCCGTCTTCGGATTTTTCTTCCGCTTTAGTTTCAGTTCCAACGCGCGCGCTTCAGCGATGCTGGGAAGCTCGCGACGAAGCCACGAGTTCCACTCCTCCACCAAGGCGTCGGGAGGTGTGGTTGTTCCCTCGTTGATGCTCGCCGAGGCGGCGCTGCAAATTATCCGAGGAGCCGATGTAATGACGGCCAGAGTAGCCCTTCAAAATACAGACCCAGGCCATGCGCGAATTAAGACGTTGCTCTACATAGTGGGTTGACAGCCATGTTGCTATTTGTTTGCCATATTTCGGGTTCCTTCCGGTCGCGATGACTCCCCCCCGGCCCTTAATTTGGAGCGACCTTCGCCGCTCAAGCGTTGGTCACAGTTAACCAATTACTCACTTGCTGCTGCGATGCCTCGACGCGATCTGCGCCAGGCTTGCAAACCGACGGCACCGAGCGCGAGCAGACCGAGTGACCCTTGCGTGCCGGCTCCCGACGGAGCGGCATCGGCCCGCTTAGCAGCCTGCGGTGCGACTTGCGTCTCGTCCTCGTGCAGTTTCTTCTGCCCGGCCTTGATTTGGTCGCCCGGATCACCCCAGGCGTAATCTTTGACTATATATTTGTTCTCGGAGCAACCGCCCCACTTGATCCGCACCCAGCCATATTGCTTCCCACTGCCACTATTGAAGCGAAAGCCGGCATAGTAGATACCCGGGGCCAGCCAATCCGGAAGTTCGCAGGCATAGTCTTGGAGGCGCCCTAAGCCAAAGTGATTAAAAGCGCCTTGGGAAACCACCGATCCGCGAGGCAATGCAGCAGCAACAGAATCGGCAAAAGAAGAAACATAGCGGAATGCGCTGGAGACGAGAGCTCCGTTAATAGCTAACGTGGCGCTGTTATCGACTGCGCCGCGCACATACCGGTACCCCACGAGGACCGCCCCCTGGCTAAGCGGGAAACTATGTGTCGCATATCCGAGAAACTTTTCTTGGAACTTGAAATTGATCAGCCCGGAATAATGAATCTCGGCCTCAGCCGTGGGCATCCCGGCCACGGCAGTGGCCCCGGCAGCGACGGCATAGGAAGTCCAGCGGACCGTGGAGAGTGCTGAGGCTTTACGCAGAACGGGTTTTGTTTTCACTGCGGTAATTTTGCGCAGAATGCGGCGAAGCAGTCAATAATTGAAACCATACTGAAGCAGGCCCAACAGAACCTCGACCAGGCTGGCAGGTCGACTGCTGCTTTGTCGGTTTATTTGGCGATGAAATCGGCGACCGAAGAATCAATTGACTTCGGACTAAAACTTTCAGGCTCGCGCGCCAGTGGAAGAGCGACTACTCCCGTCGCTGATACCGTTTCCTACTCCGAGCGTTCTGGAGGCGAAGGCCCCGCCTCGTCCATCTTTGGTGGGTGTGATTCCGGGAGAGACGCGGGAGCAATTCGGGGAAGCGAGTGATTCAGGCGATGCGAGAGCGGGGTCTTCTCTTCTTCCACGGAAACGCGTGTTTAAGACGTTGGTTGTGGGTCGGGTGGGACTCGAACCCACAACCAACCCCGAAAGCCTTCGGGGCTGCTCATCCTAACGAGGGCAATTGTAGGCACAAAAAAGAAGTGTCCGGATTCTTCTTCCACGGAAACGCGTTTTTTAAGGCGTTGGTTGTGGGTCGGGTGGGACTCGAACCCACAACCAACGCCTTAAAAGGGCGCTGCTCTACCATTGAGCTACCAACCCGCTATGTTTTGCCACCGAATCGGTCGGCCAATCGCAACCAACCCCGAAGGCTTTCGGGGCTTCTCTACCATTGAGCTACCAACCCGCTATCTTTTGCCACCGAATCGGTCGGTCAATCGCAACCAACCCCGAATGCTTTCGGGGCTGCTCTACCACTGAACTGCCACCCCTGCGGAGCTTCAGCCTTTACGATGTTTCGTTGGTTGGCGCAAGATCGCGCAGGAGATCGCGGAGCGAGTTGCGCGGGCGATCGAGGCGGAACACCTGCAGCCCGGCCGCCTCGGCGGCGGCCCAGTCGCGCACAGGATCGTCGCCGACGTGCAGGACTTCCCCCGGTGCCCAACCGGTAATTTCAAGCGCGCGACGATAGATCTGCGGATCGGGTTTATCGACCCCGAGTTCGCTCGAAAGAAAGACCATCCGGAAACACTTCGTAATCGACAGGTGCTCGAAGATCACCCGCAGCCGACCATCGAAATTGGAGACGACCGAGAGCTCGTAGCGCGGCGCGAGCGCGGCCAGAACCTCGGCGACATCCGGGAATAGTTTCCAGACCCCGGCTTCCGCGAAATGCCCGTAGGCTGCTTCAAAGAACGAGTCGAAATCGAGGGGCGCGACCGGCGTGGAAGAGCGGGCCACGACGCGCGCGACGAGCTCGCGCCACCAACCCTTGTCGTCGTCGGGGCGCGGCTGACCGGTCGCGGGGCGCAGCGGCATTTCCCGCCAGACCTGGCCGAAAGCCCGGTCGAGTTCGGTCGCGGCGAAGTGCAATCCCTGGCGCTCGGCGACGAGGGCATAATGCTCGCCCACGCTTTTCGTTAGGCGAATGAGGGTGCCGGCGGCGTCGAAGAAAATCGCTTTCGTCATCGAGAATAAACCGACGGTGGGCGCGTCGATGGCGCAACTTTTTTTCCCTTTCTCGGCGGGCGCGTCGGCGTGAAAGTCAGGCTGCGCCGGTCGCGCGCACCCGCATGAGCCACCGCCTTTCATCTGCCGACGATCCGAAGTGGGATCAGTGTCTCGGCGAAGAGCTGGCGAACAGCCTCAGTCACGGGCTCGGCCTGCTCGCCGGCGTGGTCGGCGTGCCGATTCTGTTGCTGGCGGCGTGGCGCGGCGGGGACCGTTATTTTTTTATCGGGTCGACGATTTTCAGCGCGGCGCTGCTGCTGGTCTATCTCGGCTCGACCCTCTATCACGCCTGCCCACGCGGAATGGTGAAGTCGGCCTTCCAGATCATCGATCACTCCGCGATTTTTCTCCTGATCGCGGGGACTTACACGCCGTTCACGCTCGGCCCGCTCCGCGGCGTCTGGGGTTGGACGATCCTGAGCCTGATCTGGACGATCGCGATTCTCGGCGTGGTTTTGAAAAGCGTGCGCGGCACCGAACATCGGCGCGGCTTCTCGCTCGCGCTCTATTTGGGCATGAGCTGGTTGATCGTGTTGGCGTTCCGCCCGCTCTTCGCGCATGTCCCGATCGCGGCGCTCTGCTGGCTCGGAGCCGGCGGGCTCGCCTACACCGGCGGGGTCTTTTTTTTCGTGAACAAGCGCCGCCGTTACACCCATTTCATCTGGCATTTATTTGTGCTTTTGGGCACTGCCTGCCACTTTCTCGCAGTCCTGACCTGCGCCGAAGCGTGAATTCCATTTTGCCTAACGACACCATCCCGGTCGAACACAACGATCCGGTCAACGCCCGCATCCTCGCGATCTCGGAGGATAAAATTGCCGGCTTCGTGCGCGAGCCGTTCGCGGAAATCGCGGAGCGCTCCGGCGTGCCGCTCGAGACGGTGCTGGAGCGGATCACCGCGATGTTGCGCGCGGGCACGGTGCGCCGCGTGCGCCAGACGTTGCTCGCGACCAATCTCGCGGACGGCGCGCTCGTCGCCTGGAAGGTCCCGCCGGAAAAAATCGAGGCGGCTTTCGACTACATGTCGCAGCGCGATCCCTTCTCTGGCCACGTCGTGCTGCGCTCGACCGACGCGGTCACGCCGGGCTCGGAATACAAGCTCTGGACGACGCTGAAGGTGCCGCACGGGCACGGATTTTCACTGCAGCAGCATGGGGAAATCCTGAGCGAGATCGTGGGCGCGGAACATTTCCGGCTGATGCCAGCGAAAGGGATCTTCACCTTGGGCGTCGGCCACGTGCGGCGGAAAACGGTCGAGCCGGGCGCGCGCGCGCCGGAGCCCGCGACGATGATCGTGGTCCAGCCGGCCTCGTTAACCGAACAGGAGTGGATCATCTTGACCGCCTTGAAGCGGGAGTTCACGCCGGAGGAGATTCGGCCGTCGCCGTGGCAGGCCCGCGCGGAGGAGGCGGGGGTGTCGTTAGGCGAATTTTTCGCGCTCGCCGGCGACCTGACGAAGCGCAAAATCATCGGCCGGTTCTCCACTTTTCTCGAACACGTGAAACCGTCAGCCGGCGGCGTGCGGGTGACCCGCTTCAACGCGCTCTTCCACTGGGCCGTCCCCGCGGGGCGGGAAATGGAAGCCGGCGGGGAAGCCGGCCGGCACGAGATTCTCACCCATTGTTATTGGCGCGAGGCGGGCCCGGAATTTCGCAACGTCAACATCATGGCGGTCGCGCACGGGACGGACAAAGCGCTGCTTCTCGAGCACAAGGCGGCGATCGATCGGCACCTCGCCGCCTGCGAGATTCCGGTCTCCTACACGAACGTTTTCTGGGGTGGCCGGAGCGAAATCAAACCTTCAGAAATTTCGCCGCAGATCTACCGGCGCTGGCTCGAAGAAGTGAGCCCGGAACGCGCCTGAGCGCGTATCCCTTGCATGCAGGCGTTGCTGGCGAAGATCAGGGAAGGTGTGGAGTTGGATCAAGGCGACATCGGGATCGCGATCGCGCAGCTCATTTCCGAGACGACGCCGGACGAGTCGAAGGCGGACTTCCTCGCGCAGCTGCATCAGCGGGGAGAGGCCGCGGGGGAAATTGTCGGATTCGTTAGGGCGCTGCTCGAGCGCGCGACCGATCCCGGAATCGATCTCGCCGACCTACCCGGGCCGGCGATCGACGTGTGCGGGACCGGCGGCGACGGTCTCGATCTCTTCAACGTCTCGACCACGATTATGTTCATCCTCGCCGCGGGCGGCGCGGTGGTTTTGAAACATGGCAACCGGAGCGTGACCTCGCGTTGTGGAAGCGCAGACGTCCTTGAAGCGCTCGGGGTTAATCTTTTTCTCGCGCCGGAGCAGCTCAGCCGTTGTGTCGATCAACTCCAGCTCGGGTTTCTCTTTGCGCGCCATTATCATCCGGTCTTCCGCGCGCTGGCTGCGACCCGCGCCCGGCTCGCGCGCGAGAATACGCGGACGGTTTTCAACCTGATCGGGCCGCTCCTTAACCCAGCGCATCCCCCGCGGCAATTGATCGGCGTCTACGCCCCGCGCCTAACGAGAATCTTCGCCGAGGTGACGCAACAGCTCGGCCACGAAAAGGCCTGGGCGGTGCACGGATTCTCGGAAACTGGCTGCGGGATGGACGACCTGTCTGGTTGCGGACCGAGCCAGGTGACGGAGTTGAACCACGGGGAGATCGCGACCTTCGAAGTCACGCCGGAGAGCGCCGGGATTTCGCTCGGCACACTCGAGGAGGTGCGCGGCGATGGCTGCGAGGAAAACGCCGCGCTCCTGGTCGGACTGCTCTCGGGAGAAGTGCGCGGGGCGAAAAGGGAGATGACTTTGCTGAATGCCGCGGCGGGTTTCGTGGTCGCGGAGCTCGCGCCCGATCTGCCCGCGGGCGTGGCCCTGGCACGCGAGCAACTCGACAGCGGTCGCGCCCTGGCGAAACTGCGCGCGCTTCAGAATTTCCGCGCGTAACTGCGATCGAGCTCGCGGAGAAGCGCGATCGCAAACGCGGGGCGATCGATGGGCCGGCCGGCGGCCATGGCGAGCGAGCCAGCCTTATCTTGTAACTCAGCGGGGAAGGCGGCGGACGATTGATTAACGTTCACGCCGATGCCCGCGATCGCGGCGAAGTCCGCGCCCGGGCCGGCCTTGGTTTCGACGAGCACGCCGCAGACTTTGCGGGGGCCGAGATAGACGTCGTTAGGCGGCTTGATCGTCGGAGCGAGAGCAAGTTCGGCGCGAATCGTCGTCGCCACCGCCTCGGCCGCCCAGGTCGTGAGGCGCGCGCTTTCCGCGAGCGGGATTTTCGGCCGGAGCAGGAGCGAAAACCAAAGTCCCTGGTGCGGCGCGGAGTGCCAGTGATGCGCGCGCTGACCGCGGCCGGCGGTCTGTTCCTCGGCGAAGATGACGACGCCTTCCGGCAGCTCGGGGGTGATCATTTGCCGGAGGAAATCGTTCGTCGAACGGGTCGACTCGAGGACGATGATGCGCCGGCCGATCAGCATCGTTTCGCCTAACGACGCGCTGATTTTGCGCGCGATCAGTCGGTCAACATCCATCACTTTGATCCTACACTTACACCTACACTTACACCCAACCCGAGGGGTAGAGGTGTAGGTGTAAGTGTAGGTGTAGGATTAAAGGGGGGAAGCGATCAGGCCGCGACATGGGTCAGCTCCAGCGAATAGTCGATCGCCCGCGCGGAGTGAGTGAGCGCTCCGATCGAAACGTAGTCGACTCCGGTCGCGGCGATCTGCCGGATATTGCGCAGGTTGATTCCGCCACTGGCCTCGAACTTTACTTTCCCCTTCCCGATCGCCACGGCCTCGCGCATTTGCGCGCCGCGCATGTTGTCGAGCAGGATCACTTCGATGCCTTCGATTTCCAGGAATGCGCGGACCTGGTCGAGATTATCCGCTTCCACTTCAATGCGAATGCCGGGCCGTTCCGCGCGGACGCGCTGGATCGCCGCGTTCAATTTACCGACGCCGCGATGGGCGAGGAGGTGGTTATCTTTCACTAGCACCATGTCGTAGAGGCCGATCCGGTGATTCACTCCGCCCCCGGCGACGACCGCCGCTTTTTCAAACTTGCGCAGGCCGGGCGTGGTCTTGCGGGTATCGAGAATGCGCGCGCCGTTCTTGCCCGCGGCCTCGACAAATTCGTGCGTGAGCGTGGCCACGCCGCTGAGCTGCTGGAGGAAATTCAGCGCCACCCGCTCGCCGGTGAGGATGGAGCGGGCGCGTCCCCGGATTTCCAGGACGGTCGCGCCCCCACCGACCGCGGAGCCGTCTGGTTGCACAATCTCGAGCCGGAGACTGGGGTCGACCCGACGGAAAACTTCCGCGGCGACTTCCGCGCCGGCGACGATCGCGCGTTCCTTGGCGAGGATGCGTGCGGAGGCCTGCTCGGTTTCGGCCACGAAAAACTCGGTCGTGACGTCGCCGCCGCCGATGTCTTCACGCAGAGCGAGATCGATCAGAAGCAGGTCGTCGGCAGAAAAATCCATGGCGATGCGGGAAAAAAATGGATCGCCCACGGGAACCCGCGCGATCGCCTTGCATGATCGGATAAAAGGCCGGGGGAACAAGCGCGCCTGCGCGAAAAAAAATGATCCGGGCAGGGCACGCCGCGGAGAAACTTCGAATGCGAGGCCGTGCCACCACCCGAATCGCCTTAACCAGAGAGCTTAGACCGCAGCTATTCGGCTCCGTTCAAATGATTTGTTGGTCATTTTTGGGGGGTGATTTGAGGCTTCGGAGGGCTCACGCTACGCCGAGCAAATGTAGCCGTCTCCCTGTTTTACCCGTCTCGCTGTAGCCGTCTCCCTGTGGGAGACGCGGGTATCGGCGCCGCTACCCACCGGCTGCGCTCAACTGCGAATCTCATCGAGACCCACGCTTCGCACAGCGAAGCGGCTACAGGAGCAGCTCGCTCTGTTGCGGGGTGCCCGCCGTCGCAACGCCCGCGGCTTCGTCGCGCGCTTCCTGGAGGAGCGATTTGAATTCGCAATTCTCCATGGCTTCGATCATGCGCGGGTAATCGGGCTTGATCTTCAGATCGTCGATCGGCACCGGCAGAGGCAGGTGGCAATCCAGTTCCACCATCTTGCGATTCTGCAGGATCGTCTCGCGCGCGGTCTCCAGTTTGTCGCGGGTCTTGGGCAGTTTCACCTGGTCGAGACCCGCGAGCAGCGCCTCGAGGCTGCCGAATTCACGGAGCAATTTCGCCGCTGCTTTCCGGCCGATGCCGACGCCTTTGATGTTATCGACCGCATCGCCCGCGATCGCGAGGACGTCGCCGATTTGGGCCGGGGGCACTTCCCATTTCTGCTCGACCTCTTTCTCACCTAACAATGCGAAAGCATCCTTCGGCGAGGCGAGATCGGCCTTCGCGGTGCTGTAGATTTTCACCTGCGGACTGACGAGCTGGTAGAGATCCTTGTCGTTCGTGGCGAGGATCACTTTCATCCCGCGCTGCGCCGCCTGGACCGCGTAGCAGCCCATCATGTCGTCGGCCTCGGTGTTCGGCACAGCGATGTTGGTGAAGCCCAGGATGGGGGTGAGCTGGAGCAGGTAATCGAGCTGCGGGAGCATGCGCTCGGGCATTTCCTTGCGCGTCTCCTTGTAACCGGGCTGGAGCTCGGTGCGGCGCTGCGGCAAGCCCTGGTCCCACATCACGGCGGCGAGATCGGGCTGCAGATGCTTGAGCATGAGCCGGAGAGTTTTGGTGAAACCGAAGATGGCGTTAGTCGGTTCGCCCCGGGAGTTCGAGAGGTGGAGGATCGCGAAGTAGGAGCGGTAAACGTAATAGTGACCGTCGATGAGGAGAAGTTTCACCTGAAGAGATTAGCGCACCCTTCCTCCTCGTGCTCGTGCTCGTGCTCGTGCTCGTGATCGTGATCGAGGACGAGGACGAGGACGAGGACGAGGACGAGGACGAGGACGAGGACGAGGACGAGGAAAGCTGCCATCGCCTCCCCACTCTTGCTCCTGCTCCTGCTCCTAATCTTCCTCATCTTCAAAGATTAGGATTAGGAGCAGGAGCAGGATTTAAAGAGCCCGGCTAGAGTTTAATTCATTTCGCGGTTAATTGCCCCGATGTCGCAAGAATGGATCGTGCGTGTGCACGGCAAGGAATACGGACCCGTGGACGCCGAGGAGTTGCGCGAGTGGCGCCAGGATGGCCGGCTGCTGCGGACGAACGAAGTGCGCGCTGCCGACGACGAACGCTGGTTCCCAGCGGCGGAACTGCCGGAGGTGTTCGCCGACGATCTCGCGGCTGAGGCGCCGCCGGAACTCGCCAGGCCAGAGACGGGGCTCGGCGCTCTCCTTGGGGAGACTTGGCGGATCTATCGCGGGCGTTTCTGGCAATTTCTTGGGCTGAGCGGGTTAGTCATCGTGCCGTCGATCTGCGCCCAGCTCAGCAGCGCCGCCGCGGGCACGAACGGGGAACTGGATCTGCGCACGGCGCTGGCCGGGCTCTTCAATTTCGCCATGATCGTAGCCAGTCTCGCCGGCTGGCCGCTCTACATCGCCAGTCTGCAGTTTCTCACCCGCGAAGCGGCGGAGGACCGGCCGGTTACCCTCGCGGAGAGCATTGGACGGGGGGCAAAGGTCTGGTGGCGAGTGGCGCTGCTTTGCGTGCTGGTTTACGGGGCGTTCTTTCTCTTGCTGATGCTGGCTTTCGCGATTCTCGCGATGCTGGTCGCGGGGCCGCCGAGCCTGACGGTCATTTTCGTCGCGCTCGGGTTGCTGATTTTTCAGGTCTGGATGTTCGGCCGGGTCTTCATCAACTTCCTCTTCTGGCAACAGGCCGCGGTGCTGGAGGATGCCGGAGTAGCCGAGTCGCTCCGGCGAAGCAAGGAACTGGCCCACAGCCGGCGCGAACTCTCCTGGTGGCGCCGCCCGAAAGGTCGGGGCGCGATTCTCGCCTCGATCTGGTGTCTGCTCGCGACCGCACTCAGCATCGGCCCGGAATGGTCCACGCTGACCAACTATTTCCATCTCCTCGCGACCACGCACGACGCCCAGGCGATCATGCAATCGATCACCGCCAGCTCCCAGGCGACCGGGCTGGCGATCGGTCCGCTCGTGCTCGGGGTGATCCAAGCCGTGCTCCGGCCGCTCCTCGGGATTTCCTTTGTGCTTCTCTACTTGGAAACGAAATAGCCCGTCCCGCGGCTCCGCCTAACGAGTCTAAGTCAGCGCGAGATACGGCGCGAGACCGTGCACGCCGCCTTCCCGGCCGAAGCCGCTCTCCTTGTAGCCGCCAAAAGGACTCGTCGGGTCGAACTTATTGTAGGTGTTCGCCCAGACCACGCCCGCGCGAAGTTTGCTCACGATCTTAAAAATCTTGCTCCCTTTGTCGGTCCAGACGCCGGCGCTCAAGCCGTAAGGCGTGTTGTTCGCGCGCTCGATCGCTTCCTCGGGCGTGCGGAAAGTCATGACACTCAGGACCGGGCCGAAGATTTCCTCCTGCGCTATCCGATGGGAAGCGGTCACCCCGGTAAAAAAGCTGGGCGGATACCAGTAGCCCTTCTCGGGGAGACGCAGCCGCGGCTGGACGAGTTCCGCGCCCTGCTCCACTCCGCTAGCGACGAGTTCACAGATTTTGTCGAGCTGCATCCGGGAATTGATCGCGCCGATGTCGGTGTTTTTGTCGAGCGGGTTACCGACCCGGAGCGAGGAGATGCGATCGCGCAATTTCCGAATGACCGCCGGGAAAACGCCTTCCTGCACGAGCAAGCGCGAGCCCGCGCAACAGACATGCCCCTGGTTGAAATAGATCCCGCTGACAATGCCCTCGACCGCCTGGTCGATCGCCGCGTCCTCGAAAATGATGTTCGCCGCCTTGCCGCCGAGTTCCAAGGTCAGCCGCTTCTTCGTGCCGGCGACCGCCCGGGTGAGCATCTTGCCGACCGCGGTCGACCCGGTGAAGGCGAGCTTGTTGACGTCGGGGTGGTCCACCAGCGCCTGGCCTGTGAGACGCGCGCCGGTGACGACATTGACTACCCCGTCCGGCAGCCCGGCTTCCTGGAAAATCTCCGCCAGATGCAGCACCGTGATGCTGGTAGTCTCGGCGGGCTTCAGGACGCAGGTATTTCCAGCCGCGAGCGCGGGCGCGAGTTTCCACGCGGCCATGAGGAGGGGGAAATTCCACGGGATGATCTGCCCGGCCACGCCTAACGACCGCGGACGCCGCCCCGGGAAGGCGTAGTCCAGTTTATCCGCCCAGCCTGCGTAGTAGAAAAAATGGGCGGCGACCAGGGGCAGATCGATGTCACGGCTTTCCTTGATTGTCTTGCCGCCGTCCATCGTCTCGAGCACGGCGAGTTCTCGCGATTTCTCCTGGATCAGGCGGGCGATGCGATAAAGGTATTTGCCTCGCTCCCGCCCGGGCATTCTGCTCCAGACCTTGTCATGCGCCCACCGCGCCGCTTTCACCGCCAGATCGATATCGTGCGCGTCGCCTTCCGCGATCTCGGCCAGTTTTTCTTCGGTCGCCGGGTTGATGGAATCGAAATACCTGCCGGAGTGCGGCGCGCGGAATTTCCCGTCGATGAAAAGGGAGTAGCGCGGCTTGAGCGCGATGTAATCGCTCTGCTCGGGAGCGGGAGCATAGGCCCAGCGGTCGCCGAAGTTCAGGCGCCGGTCACGCGGCAGGGAAGCGGTCCTTTCGTGGGTGAGGGCGTTTGTTTCACGCACCGCGACCGCGGCCTCCGAGCGTTTCTTTTTTCGAGCCATGGGGTTGTTCTAGCCCGTTCCCGCACCTGGTGCACCACAAAAACCTCGGCCAGGTTCGGCAGGAGGCAGCAGAGGCTTATTTTAGCCAAAAATGCAGGTCAAAACGTATTTTGCGGGCGAACTCCGCCACCCCTCACCGGAGCGGTTTCGAAAAATAGTCTTGACATACCTTCGCCCCAACCGCCAAAACTTCTGGTCTATGAAGAAAACCACCCTGCAAAAAATAGGCCTGATGGCGTTGGTTGCGTCGCTCGCGCTCAATGCGCAAGCTGGCGAGCCCACCGACTCGTCGGGTCAACAAGATAAACACAACGCCGCGACCACTGCGAGCGCGTCTCGAACGACAAATCACATCGTGCTTGCGCAGTCGGCTGCCGCGTCAAAGATCGCCAGCGTACCTGCCGATGCCTTCTGGTATAACGGCGACTTCAACGACATCAACGGCCTCTCCAACGAAGACAGCACTCTCGCGCCCGGCCCGGTCGGTGCGGTCTACGATGATTTCAACGTCCCGGCAGGGCCAGGATGGGATGTGACCATGGTGTTCTCGAATGACCTTATAAGTACCACCGTCACCGGAGCAACCTGGGAGATCCGCCAGGGCATCGTCAGTGGAAGCGCTGGAACGCTCATCGCCAGCGGCACGACCATGACACCCAGCGTGACACCGACGGGTCGTTCCGGCTTCGGTTTCACGGAGTTCATGGTCTTGGTTCAGGGCTTAACCGTCCACCTTGATCCGGGAACCTACTTCCTGAATGTCACACCGATTGGTAACAATGACGGGGTGAATCGTTCGTTTAATTCAACTACAAGCGGCGCCAACTGCGTAGGCACGCCCTGTGGCAACAATGACAACTCATTTTTCAACGGCCCCTTCTTTGGCGTCTTCTTTGGACCTGCCAGCGATCAGCTCGGCGGCCCATCGGATTTCTCCATGGGTGTGAGTGGCGGCGCTGCGACGCCGACCCCAACGCCGTCGCCGACGCCAACTCCGAACGGCGATGCCCTCTGGTATAATGGCGATTTCAACGGCGTGAACGGCCTGGCCAACGAAGACAACGACAGTCTCGGTGCAGGCCAATACGCGCGCACCTACGATGACTTCAACGTTACCGCCTCGAATGGTTGGGATGTGGGCTCTGTGTTCTCGAATAACCTGGAGAATCTTATCAACGTCACCGGCGCGACCTGGGAAATTCGCCAGGGCATTTCCGAGGGCAACGGCGGCACAGTTATCGCCAGCGGTATGACGGTGACTCCGACGGTGACCCCGACCGGTCGCAGTGGCTTCGGCTTCACCGAGTACCAGGTGCTCGTCGACGGTCTCACCGTCCACCTACCTTTGGGAACTTATTTCCTGAATGTCACACCGATCGGCGATGGCGTTGACGGCCGTTCGTTTGTCTCGACGACTAGCGGCGCGAACTGCGTCGGCACGCCTTGCGGCAACGATCAAAATGCGTTCTTCGACAGCAACTTCTTCGGGGCGACCTTCACCTCGACTGCTAATGAGAGCCAACCCTACGACTTCTCGATGGGTGTAAACGCACCCGCCATGGGCGGAGGCCTCACGCTGGATAGCGCGTTCTCGGAAAAGACGAGCCGGTCCGGTTCCTTCGACATTCCGCTTCCGCTCTCGGGCACCCCGGGCGTCGAGGATCGCCAAGGAGACGACGCGATCTACCTAGTCTTCAACAACAACGTCACCGCAGTCGGCGGCGCCACAAGCAGCTGCGGCAACGTACGCGTCGCGATTGACCCCGACGATTCGCATCAGGTCATCGTGACCGTTGCCAGCAGCCGCTGCGACGTTCAAACGATCACGGTCACGGCCACCGATGTGACGGACGACCAAGGGAACACCCTCGCCAGCGCCTCGGTGAGCTACGGAAAACTAGTCGGCGACACCTCCGGCAATGGTGTTGTGGGCAAGGAAGATGTGGGTCCGGTGCGCAGAAACTTGGGTCGCACCAACAGCACGAACTTCCGTGGCGACGTCAACAACGACGGAAATGTGAACAAATTGGACTTGTATGTCGTGAAATCGAAAAGCGGCGACACCCTGTAAGGTCCAGACCAACTAAAACTCAACCAACTCCGGGGGCCGTCCAAACCGGCCCCCGGATTTCTTTAAAGCCATCCCGCGTCACCGCGGGATGGCTTTTTTGTTTTGTGGCCGATTCGGTAGCCGCTTCCCTGTGGGAAGCGGGGGAATCGGCGCTCCATTCGTATCGACGTCCCCCCGCGTCGCCCACAGGGCGACGGCTCCAAGGGTTCCTTGGCGCAGTCCGCTGCACGGCGCATATTCTTCGCCATGCTTTACGTCGTCGGCACACCCATCGGTAATCTCGACGATATCACCCTGCGGGCGCTTGCGGTGCTCAAATCCGTCGACCTGATCGCCGCCGAAGACACCCGGCACTCGGGGAATCTGCTCCGGCATTTCGAAATCCGGAAGCCGCTCGTGAGCTACCACGAGCACAACGAAGCCATGCGCACTGCGGAACTGTCCGAGCGTCTGGCAGCGGGCGAATCGGTCGCGCTCATCACCGATGCCGGCATGCCCGGCCTGTCCGATCCCGGCGCTCGCCTCATTCGCAAATGTATCGAAGCGGAAATTCCCTTCACGATCGTGCCCGGCGTTTCTGCGATCACCACCGGGCTTGTCGGTTCTGGCCTGGCAATGGAACAATTTTGCTACCGCGGTTTTCTCCCGGTAAAAAGCGGGCAACGCGAACGTGCCCTCACGGCGGCGGCCGAGCGCGGGGAAACAACGGTCTTTTTCGAATCTCCGTATCGGATCAATAAGACCCTCGCAGCCTGCGCCGCGATCATGCCGGAGCGCCAACTATGCGTGGCGCGGGAGCTCACGAAGAAATTCGAAGAATTTCGGCGCGGCACCGGTGCGGTGTTACTCGCGCATTACGAAGCCCATCCCGCCAAAGGCGAGATCACGCTCCTGGTTGCGGGCGGTTACAGCACTGGGAAGAAAAGCGAGCAGACCCGCCTCGACTCGCGAACTGATTCCCGATGACTGACGCTCCACACTCGCTGACCGGAAAAAACTTCTTCATAACCGCCTTCAACCTTTGCCGGGAAACCTTCCGCCAGTGGCTCGACGACAAGGCCCCGCAGCTCGGCGCCGCGCTCGCCTATTACACCGTCTTCTCGCTCGCCCCGCTGATTCTCGTTCTCCTCGCCGTGCTCGGGCTGATCTTCCGCCATGATCCCGCCGGCGCCTGGGAGAAGGTGACCGCCCAGCTGAGCTATTTTCTCGATCGCAGCGCGCTCGACGTCATCCAGGGGATCGCACAGAAGGCTTCGCAACCAGGCAAAAGCATCCTCGCCACCACCATCGGCGTCGCCTTGGCCCTCTTCGGCGCAAGCGGCGTTTTCGGTCAACTCCAAGACGCGCTCAACACCATCTGGGGAGTAAAGGCCAGGCCGGGCGCGGGTATTTGGGGCTTTCTTCGCGCCCGCTTCCTTTCCTTCGGCATGGTTGGCGGGGTCTGTTTTCTCCTGCTTGTCTCAATGACGGTCGAGACCGTGCTGAAAGGCTTTAGCCATTATGTGCAGGCGCACTTGCCCGGCGGGTTCGCCCTCGCCCTGGCGGCCTATCTCGTCTTCGATTTCGGCGTCGTGGTTTTCCTTTTCGCCATGATCTTCAAATACCTGCCCGACGCGAAAATCCGCTGGCGCGATGTCTGGATCGGAGCTGCGATCACCGCACTGCTTTTTGGCTTCGGGAAGTGGGCCCTCGGGCTTTACCTCGGGAGCGGTTCGGCCGCTTCGGCCTACGGCGCGGCCAGTTCGCTTATTACTCTGCTCTTGTGGATCTATTATTCATCGCAAATCCTTCTCCTTGGCGCCGAGTTCACCCAGGTTTACGCCGATTATTTTGGCGCCCGCGTCCTGCCCGACGCACACGCAGTGAAGGTCGAGCACCAGGAGATAGAGAAACCGGCGACCTGATAGAATCGCCGCGGCCGGTCGGGATTTCCGCTTGTCAAAGGGACACGCTTGTGTGACTTTCACCGACTTTTCCCAAGGCTATGGCTTACGCAATTATTAAAACCGGTGGCAGACAATACCGCGTCGCAGAGGGCGACACGATCGACGTGGATTTGCTCGAGGGCGAGGCCGGCGCAAAGACGACTTTCGGCGACGTGCTCCTGCACGCGGACGGCGAAAACCTCACCCACGGCAACCCGATGGTGTCCGGGGCCAGCGTGACAGGCGAAGTGGTCGAGCAGCGCAAGGACAAGAAGGTCATCGCCTTCAAGTATCGCCGCCGCAAAGGCTATCACCGCACCGTCGGCCATCGTCGCAAACTGACCCGGATCAAGATCACCGGCATCTCCCTTGGCTCAAAAAACAAGGCCGCAAAAAGCGAAGCGGCCGCCGCCGAATAAGTCTCTCAACTTTCAACCCTCAACTCTCAACTTTCCCCGATGGCTCATAAAAAAGGACAAGGCAGCGTTAAAAACGGCCGCGACAGCGTCAGCAAGCGGTTGGGCGTGAAAAAATTTGGGAGCGAAGTCGTGGTCGCTGGCAACATCATCATCCGCCAGCGCGGGACGAAGTTTCTCCCCGGCAAGAACGTTGGTCTCGGTCGCGACTACACCATCTTCGCACTGGTCGACGGTCAGGTCCGTTTCGATCGCGCCGGACGCCGGGTCAACGTCGTCCCAGCCGAAGTCGCGGTTTCGTAATTAGGGGCATTCGAGCCCCGCTGCCGCAGCCCGCGGCGCGCTCAAAAGCGCCGGTTCACGATCCCGGCGACAACCGAATTGTGCCGCGCGTCCGTTTCGGGTATAACCGACCTACCCGATGAAATATCACACTTACCTTCTCTTCGGCGCTCCTGGGAGCGGCAAAGGCACGCAGGGCCGTTCGTTAGGCTCGATCCCCCGGTTTTTTCACTGCGCCTGCGGCGACGTCTTTCGCACCATCGATACCCGCACTCGTCTCGGCATGGCTTTCCTAGAATACTCCAGCCGCGGCGCTCTCGTGCCGGATGAAATCACGGTCGAGCTCTGGAAAGCGCGGATCGATGCCGCGGTCGACGCGCACGAATTCAAGCCGGATATCGACATCCTGGTGCTCGACGGCATTCCACGCAACGTCGGCCAGGCGACGATCATGGACGACATGATCGACGTGCAAAAAGTCTTTCACCTTTCCTGCCCAAATCGAGAAGCCCTTTACGCGCGGTTAAAGAAGCGGGCGCTGAAAGACAACCGCCTCGACGACGCGAACGAGGAAGTAATCAAGCGCCGGCTCCAGACTTACGAGGACGAATCCAAGCCGGTGCTCGAACATTATCAGGACCGGGTCCAGATGGTCGACGCCACCGAACCGCCCGCCCGCGTGCTCTATCATATCCTGGGAACGGTCGCGAACGGCAACCATGAGTCAGTCGCAATTTGAGAGTTTCACCGCGAGCAGCCTTTATTGCGCGAAATGCAAGGCCGCGATGCCGGTGCGCGAACGCCTGCTCCTCGTTCTGCCCGATCGCGAGCTCTACGATTATCTCTGCACTGGTTGCGCTTCATCGGTCGGTCAGCGCGAAGTGACCGCGGGCGATAAGGTGATGGCGCAAGCCGCGAAGCCACGCCGTCCGCGACGCGCCGTCGCGCCGCGCGGAATCATGCCGTAAGGCGGCATGCGCATCGTCTTCATCGGCACGGGCGAGATCGGTCTCCCAACGCTCCGCGCGTTGCTCGCTGCGCCGGCTCACGAAGTCGTCGGCGCCGTGACGCAGCCCGACAAGCCGGCCGGACGCGACCAGAAAATCCAGGCCTCACCGATCAAGGCGGCGCTCGCGGGAAGGGCCATTCCGGTTTTGCAGCCCGCGCGTCTGCGCGAGGAAAGCGCGGTCGCCGCGCTGCGCGCTCTCGCTCCGGAGGTGATCGTGGTCATGGCCTATGGCCAAATTTTATCGCAGGCCGTTCTCAATCTTCCCCCACTCGCCTGCCTTAATCTCCACGCTTCTCTCCTTCCGCAATATCGCGGCGCCGCGCCGATCCAGGCCGCGATTGCCGCCGGCGATACCGAGACGGGAATCACCGTGATGTTCATGGACGTCGGACTCGACACCGGCGACACCCTGTTGCAGGCCCGCCTGCCGATTTCGCCTCACGAGACCGGCGGCTCGCTCCACGATCGCCTGGCCGAGATCGCGCCCGCCGCATTGCTCGAAGCGCTGGCTTTGCTCGAGTCCGGCCACGCCCCCCGCCGGCCACAGGATGCGGCGCTCGCCAGCTACGCTCCCAAACTGGAACGCGCGCATGGCCGGATCGATTGGCAGGATGAAGCTCTCGCAATCGAACGGAAAACTCGCGCCTTCGATCCCTGGCCGAGCGCGTTCACGGAACTCACCGACGGGCACGGCCAAACCCGGCAGCTGAAAATTTTCCGCGCGACTGTGATCGCGGACGCGACCGGCGCTGCGGGAATGGTCTCGCGGCCTAACGACGAGGTGATGGTCGCAACCGGCCGCGGCGGTCTGCGCCTCGACGTCGTGCAACTCGAGGGCAAACGCCGCATGACCGCGTCCGAGTTTTTTCGCGGTTTTTCCTCCCCAACCCTTCGTTTCTGATCGATCATCCGGCGCCCATGGAGAACGACGACCAGCCCATCTACAAACGCATCGTTCTAAAACTCAGCGGCGAAGCGCTCCGCGAAAAAGGCGGCCGCGACACCATCTCGCCGCAGATCGTGAAAGAAATCGCGCGGCAGGTGCAGGAAGTTTTCGCGCTCGGAGTTCAGGTTTCTATCGTCATCGGCGGCGGCAATATTTGGCGCGGACTGGCCGCGAGCCATCGCGGGATGGACCGCACGACCGCCGATTACATGGGCATGCTCGCGACCGTGATCAACGGCCTCGCGCTCCAGAATCAACTCGAGCAGAGCGGCCTCGTCACCCGGGTGCAGACCGCGATCGCGATGGAAAATGTCGCCGAGCCATTCATCCTCCGCCGCGCCGTGCGCCACCTCGAGCAGGGACGGGTGGTCATCTTCGTCGCCGGCACCGGCAATCCCTATTTTTCCACCGACACCACGGCCGCGCTGCGCGCGAGCGAGATCGGCGCCGACATCATTTTGAAGGCGACAAAAGTGGACGGGATCTACGATCGCGACCCGAACCTGTATCCCGATGCGGTCCGCTATGACCGGATCAGTTACACCGAGGCCCTCACGAAAAGGCTGCAGGTCATGGATTCGACCGCGTTCAGTCTCTGCATGGACAACAAAATTCCGATTGTCGTTTTCGACATGAACAAACCGTCGAACATTCGCGACGTCATCCTCGGCCGGCCGGTCGGCACAATGGTCTCGGATTAGGCATTGCCAACCCGGGCTGCCCCGGCTTTCTTTCCCACACTTTTATGAGCGCCGAAGATATTCTTCTCGAGGCCGAGATGGCCATGGACAAAAGCGTGGACTACATGATTCACGAATTCTCCAGCGTGCGCACGGGCAAGGCCTCGCCGGCGCTGGTCGAGAACGTCGACGTCGAGGCTTACGGCTCGTCGATGAAATTGAAACAGCTCGCGCTCATCACCACGCCGGAGCCGCGTCTGCTCGTGGTCCAGCCGTTCGACGCCTCCACCGTGCGCGACATCGAGCGCGCCTTGAAGGAATCGAAGCTCGGCATTCAACCGCTGGTCGATGGTAAATTGATCCGACTGCCGATTCCCGAGCTGTCCGAAGAGCGGCGCAAGGACTTGGTGAAGTCGCTGAAACAGATGGCCGAGGAAGCCCGCGTCCGCGTGCGCGCCAATCGCCGCACCGGGATGGAAGAGGCGAAGAAAATGGAGAAAGCGGGCGACGCAACCGAAGACCAGTTGCGCGACATGGAGGCGCAGATTCAGAAGCTGACCGACCGTTTTGTGAAATCGATCGACGATCATCTCGAGCGCAAAGACGCCGAGGTGATGAAGATCTAGCGGCGGAACGCGGCAATCTTCTCCACCACCTCCGCCGAAGTCACGGCCTTCATGCAGCGGAAGTCGAGCGGGCACTCGCGCAGGAAACAGGGGCTGCATTCGACCTGATGCCTAACGACGAGATTTCGCGAGCCCAACGGTCCGGTCAAGCGCGGCTCGGTGGAGCCGAAAACCGCCACCACCGGCACGCCGAGCAGGGTCGCGAGGTGCATCGTCCCGGTGTCGTTGGTGAGCAGGAGTGCGCAGGCGCGCAGTTCGTCGATCAGTTGTTCAAGAGTCGTTAGGCCGATGCGGTTGGTGCAGGCATCGCCCAGGGCCGCGGCGATTTGCGCGCCCACTTGCGCGTCCTTCGCGGTGCCAAAAAGAGTCCAGTGCCCGCCGATGGCCGCCGCGGTTTCGGCGAAACGTTCCGGCAACCAGCGCTTCGCCGGCCCATATTCCGCCCCGGGGCAAAGTCCGAAGCGTAAGCTCGATCCGGTCGGGCGGGCGTCCGCGACCGCGATCTCTCCCGCTGCCGCCTCTCCGCCTAACGAACGCGCGAGATCGAGATAATGCTCCACCTGATGCGGCGGCGGACCTCGCCGTACCACCGGCGTCACCAGTTGATTCAGCAGCCAGCGCCGGTGATGGCCCGCGTAGCCGATTCGGCGCGGCACGCCCCCAATCCAGAGCTCGAGCGCGCTGCGCAGGGAGTTCGGAAAAACGACGCCGACATCGAACGGCACCTGGCGGCGCAAGAGCGCGCGCACCGCGGGCAGGGACATTTTGCCTAACGACAGGACTTCGTCCACTTCGGGCAGCAGCCGCCAGACGGCTGCGATCTTCTCCGGCGCCAAAATCGTGACCCGCGCATCCGGCCGCCCGCGCTTGATCGCCCGCACCGCGGGCGCGCTCATGACGACGTCCCCGAGCCAGTTGCTCGACCGGATCACAATCCGGAACGGCTGGAGCACCTCGCCCTCCGGGACATAAATCCCGCGCTTGTAGCGCGCGAGCAGCCAGTTTGGCCGGGGTGTTTTCCAGCGGTTGTGCACCCAGAACCAGTCCTCCGGCGCGCTCCGAATCTCCTGCTCGATCGCCGAGTTCGTCTTCGCCGTCAGCGTCTCCACCGTGTCGTTAGGCTGATCCAGGGCCGGGGTGAAAATCAGCCGCCATTTCCCTTTGCCGGCGATGCAGAGCGAGGCTGCGACCAGGGCCGCGCCGGTTCGTTTGCAGAGCAAACCGGGGAGCGGCGTGGTCGAGGCGAGCCGGCCGAAGAACGGCGTCCAGAGCCCATGGTCGCCCGCGTGCTGATCGCTCAGCACGCCCATGATGCAACCGCGGCGGAGCAACCGGATCGCTTCGCCGAAGCCGGCGCTCCGGTCGAACAACCGCACGCCATGGCGGGCGCGCCGTTGCCTAACGAATTCGTCGATATGCCGGTTGCCCAGTTTTTGATAAACCGTGCCGAGCGGCGCGGCGGGGAAATAATGCGGCGTGATCTGCGCGAAGAGTTCCCAGTTCCCGAGGTGGCTGAGGGCGACAACGACCGAACGGCCCGCCCGCAGGTGACGCTCTACTTCCTCGGTGCCCTCCGTCTCGATCCGCGACGCGACCGTTCCCAGAGGCATGGAGTTGAGCTTCATCCCGCTGAGCAGATTCGCGCCGAGCCGCTGGAAATGACGTCGCACCAGCCGGCTTTGCGCCGCAGCGTTCAGCTCCGCGCGGAAGGCGATGCGCACGTTGTGGCGGGCGAGCCGGCGATACGGCGGGAGCGCCAGCCAGGCGACCAGACCGAGAAATTCCCCTAACGAAAAGACGGCGCCTAACGGGAGCGCAACGATCAGGGCAAGCGCGACGCGGTAGAGAAGGTAAACGCAAAAATCAACCATGCAGATCTGCCCGGCGCTGGCTGGGAGGCTTGCGGCAGCACCGTAAATTTGCCTGCGAGCGCCTGCAATCATTATAATGTGCCCCTCGTGCAGGGGCGCCCTATCCAGACTGTCCAGGCGGATTACGCGCGGCTCTTCGGGCAGCGTTTGACGGGCGCGCGCCTGCTCGTGGTCGGGCGCGAGCCGGCAGAATTCGCCGAGCTTTGGCAGCGGGAAAATGCCGGTCTCGTGCTTTGCCCGGAGCTTGCGGCGCTGACGGATTTTCCGCAAAACGGCAGCGAACCGCGCTTCGACCTGGCCCTGTGGTTTTACCCTTCGGCGCCCGAAACCACGGACGACAGCCTCGCTCTCCTCGCGCGGCTGGCCGGCGAGCTGATCCTCCTGCCGGCGGCCAACGCCAGTGTCGCCAAGCGCCGTCCGCAGCTCGTCGCGGAACTAGGAGTATTCGGTTTTTTCCCGGACTACGAATCCGACGTGGTCGAGATCGAACCGGGCGCGGTCCGACTCCGGCGCGCCGTGCCTAACGATGCCGCGGCCCTCGTCCCGGCCGCCGAGGCCGGCTTCGCGCGACTCAACACCCAGATGCTGGCCTTGCAGCGCCGGTTGCGCACCCGGCTCTCGGAATTGGAAGTGGCCGACCGCCATATCGCCCAGCTCGAGGAGAAAGTGCTGAAACTGAAGGAAGCGCGGCGCGACCTGAAAAAGCTCAAGGCTGAAAAGCAGGAGCTGCGCAAGTGCCCCGAGCGCAAGGTCGGTCAGGTAATCCTCGCCCCGTATCGCCTGCCGCAAAAACTTCTGCGCGAAGTGCGCAAGCGCTGGCCCGCCCTCGGCGCAGGCAAAGCGAGCGCCGCGCCGGACGAATATCAGCGCTGGCTGGAGACGCATCGGGTGCAGCCGGCGGAGGCTGCGGCCCTGCGCGAAGAGGCGCGAAAATTTTCCCAGCAACCGCTGATCAGCATTATCACCCCGGTCCACGACACCCCGCGCCGCTGGCTGCGCGAAGCAATCGTTTCGGTCGAGCAGCAAATCTACGAGAACTGGGAATTGCTCCTGATCGACGACGCCTCAACCAACCAGGACACGCTCGATTTCCTCGCCCGGGCCGAGCAACGCGATCCGCGTCTGCGCGTTTTCCATCTCGCGCAGAACAGCGGGATTTCCGCCGCGTCGAATGTCGCGATCGAGAATGCGCGCGGCGAGTGGATCGCGCTCCTCGATCACGATGATCTGCTCGAGCCGGACGCGCTTTTCCGCACGGTCCAGTTGCTCCAGGAACATCCTGACGCCGACCTGATTTATTCCGACGAAGACAAGCTCACGGAAGAAGGTTTCGCCGCGCCGCTCTTCAAGCCCGACTGGTCGCCCGATTTTTTTCTTTCCTACAACTACATTTGCCATTTCACGACCATCCGGCGTTCGTTAGTCCAGGAGCTGGGCGGATTTCGTTCGGACTACGATTTCGCGCAGGACTACGACCTCTTTCTGCGGGTGATCTCGCGCACGGATCGCATTCATCACATTCCGCGCATTCTCTATCATTGGCGGCGTAGCGCCGGTTCCACCGCGACGAATATTCGGTCGAAACCCGACGCGCTCGAAGCCGCGCGCCGTGCCTTGACCGATCACCTCGGCCGGCAAAACGAACCGGGCCATGTCGCGATCGACTGGCGCACGCACGGCTTTCGCATCCGCCGCCATCTTGTCCGCGCGCGCAAGGTCTCGATTCTTATTCCCACCCGCGATCGGATTGATCTGCTCGCGCGTTGCGTCGAGAGCGTGGTCGCCAAAACCGCCTACGAGAACTACGAGATTGTCATCATCGATAACGACAGCGAGAGCGAAGAGGCACGCGCTTATTTCGAGAAAACGTCTCACCGCATCCTGCGCTATTCCGGACCGTTTAATTATTCGGCGATGAATAATTTCGCGGTCGAACAGACCGATGCGCCCTGGCTTCTTTTCCTGAACAACGACACTGAAGCGATCGAGACCGACTGGTTGACCGCGATGGCCGAGCACGTGCAGCGGCCGGAAGTCGGCGCGGTGGGCGCGCGGCTGCTCCGGCGCGATGAGACGATCCAGCATGCGGGCGTGGTCCTCGGCGTGCGCGGAATCGTGAAGCACGCCTTCTATGGCTTTCCCGCGGAAGATCCGGGCGTCTGCCGGCAGTTGCAGGTGACGCGGAACTACAGCGCGGTCACCGCTGCCTGCCTCCTCACTCGTCGGGAAGTTTTCCAGGAGGTCGGCGGATTTGATGAAGAGCATCTGCCGGTCATCTTCAACGACGTGGACCTCTGTTTGAAAATGCGCCAGGCCGGCTACCAGATCGTCTACACGCCGTTCGCGAAGCTTTATCACGATGAATCCGCCACCCGCCGCGCGAGCGTGGAACCGAGCGAAGCCAAGGTCTTGCTCGAGCGCTGGCCGGAACTGGTCGCGCGCGATCCTTTTTACAATCCCAACCTCTCCCGCGAACGCGCCGACTTTTCGTTAGGCGAATAGCATACTCTCCCGACGATGAAAAAAAACGATGACCAGTGGCAGGGCCTGGCGCCGGAGGCGCGGGCCCAACTGGCGCTGCGCGATTACCAGCCGCGCGCTTTCGCCGCGCAGATCGCCGAAGTCGGCGTCGATGCCATCCGTCTCGTGACCGCGGATCGGAGCGCGCCGGAAGTGGCGGCCGCCTGGATTCCCGGCGTGGAGATTTTTGCCCGCACCATTTATCCCCAGCGGCATCGCGGGTCGTTTGGCGAGTTCGTGAGGCGCGACGAAGGGCCGCTCGCCGAGATCGGGCTTTGGCCGCAACAATGGGCGGCGGCGCGGATGTTCGCGCAGACCGCGAAAGGCTTCCACGTGCATCCGCCGAGTATTCCCGTCGGCACCGCGCCTAACGAATGGTTCCACCGGCTCTTCGTCGCCGAGCCCGCTAATTTTTCCCTGCGCCCCTACGAGGCCGAGCAGTGGGACGTGATGTTTTTCGTGCAAGGCCGGGTCGAGTTGATCCTGCGCGAAGCGCGCGCCGGCTTGCCCGCGCGGACCATGCGCTGCTTTGTTGAGGGTGATAATCATCGCGGGCCGAACAACGCGGCGGTGATCATTCCAGCCGGCGTGGCGCACGCCTTGCGGGTCGAGGGTTCCGAGGATGTGATCATGGTTTACGGGACGAGCACGTCGTTCGATCCCGCGGCCGAGGGGCGGATCGCGAGCGAAGTGGAAACTTCGCCCTTGCCAGCGGAGTGGCAGAAGTTCCTCGCCTGAATTGATTTTGAAGCGGCGTTTCGATCCGGCGGAGCCGGAGTGGATGGATCGGCCGCAACCGGTTTCGGCCGAACTGGTTGCCGATCTGCGGAATCTTCGGTCGCTCAATCGCTACTTTGGGAGCTACCGACTGATCCGGCATTTCCTTGCACGCTGGATTCAGCCTAACGATCAGCTCCGGCTGCTCGATCTCGCCACCGGCTCCGGCGACATCCCGCGGATCGCGCTCGAGTTTGCCCGAAAACGGGGCGCGCAGCTCCAGATCGACGCGGTCGATTTTCAGGAATCGACGATCAAGATCGCGCGGGAGTTGAGCGTCGGTTACCCCGAGATCACTTTTCATTGCGCGGACATTCACCACTTCGGCGAGGAGCAGGCTTACGACCTCGTGCTCTTCTCGCTCGCCCTCCATCACTTCGACGAAACGAAAGCCGTGACGCTCTTGCGGCGCTGCCGCGCACTCTCCCGCGGAAACGTTTTGGTCGCGGATCTGCGCCGCGGCTGGTTCGCGAAAGTGGGCGTCGATCTGCTGACCACGACGATTTTTCGCGAGGCGATGACCCGGAACGACGCGCGGGTTTCCGCGGCGCGGGCTTTTTCCTTCGCCGAGCTGGATCAACTCGCGTGGGACGCCGGCTGGGAGAATTTCGGGCATCGCCGCTTCCCTTTTGCGCGACAAGCCATTTGGTTGGAGCGATGAAAGTCGTGACCACGATCGCCCAACTCCCGCGCCACAGCGGCGCGCGCCGGGTCCTCGTGCCGACGATGGGCGCGCTGCACGCCGGGCATGTCTCGCTCATCCGCCTGGCGCGCGAGCAGGCCGGCACCGCCGGCGAGGTGGCGGTGAGCATTTTTGTGAACCCGCTGCAATTCGAGCCGGGCGCGGATTTTTCTCGTTATCCGCGGCCGGAAGCAGCCGACGAGGAAGTCTGCCGCACGGAAGGAGTCGATTTGATTTTCCGGCCCACGCCTAACGAGATGTATTCCGACGACCGCTCCACCTTCGTGGAGGAAACGGCCCTTTCCGAACGGCTGTGCGGCGCGTCCCGACCAGGGCATTTCCGCGGTGTCTGCACGGTGGTGGCGAAACTGTTCCACGTCGTCGCGCCGGACGCGGCGGTCTTTGGCGAGAAAGATTTCCAGCAGCTCGCGATCGTTAGGCGAATGGTGCGCGACCTGGATTTCCCGGTTGAAATCCTGGCGGGCCCGACCGTGCGGGAGCCGGATGGTTTGGCGCTCAGCTCGCGCAATCAATATCTCAGCGCGGAAGAGCGGGCGCAGGCGCCCGTGATTCGCGCCGCCCTCATGGCCGCGGCCGACTCGCCGGAGCCGTCGGCAAAAAAAGTGCTCGATCTCGTTAGGCAAAAAATTGCCTCCGCTCCCCTCGCCCAGATCGACTACGCGGAAATAGTCGGCGCGGACGACCTGCAACCGCGCCTCACGATCGGGCCGCGCACGCTGCTGGCCGTCGCGATTTATTTTGGGCGGACGCGATTGATCGACAACGTTCTGCTCGGATGAAGGAGTTCGATTTCGTCGTCATCGGGAGCGGGATTGCCGGGCTGACCTTTGCCCTGAAGGCGGCGCAGCATGGCCGGGTCGCGATCATCACGAAACGCAAAGGCGTGGACTCAAACACGGCCTGGGCGCAGGGCGGCGTCGCCTGTGTCACCAGCGGCGAGGATTCGTTCGCGCTTCACATTCAGGACACGCTCGAGGCGGGCGCGGGGCTCTGCGATTTGCAGGCAGTCGAGACCGTGGTGCAGGAAGGGCCGGAACGGGTGCGCGAGCTGATGGAACTCGGGCTGCACTTCGATGAGCGGGATGTCTCCGGCCATAGCGAACTGGATCTCGGACGCGAAGGCGGGCATTCGAAACGTCGCGTCCTCCACGTGCACGACGTGACCGGTTTTGAAATTGAGACCACGCTGCTGAACGCGGTCCGGACGGAGCCGAAGATAGCGCTGCTGGAAAATCACATGGCGGTCGATTTGATTACCGCCGCGAAACTCGGCTTCGCGACCGAGGATCATTGCCTCGGGGCGTACGTGCTCGATGAAATCTCCGGCACCGTGGAAACGATCCGGACCGACCGGCTGCTCCTCGCGACGGGCGGCTGCGGGAAGGTCTATCTCTACACGACCAACCCCGATATCGCGACGGGCGACGGCGTCGCGATGGCGTGGCGCGCCGGTGCGACGATCGCGAACATGGAGTTCGTGCAGTTCCATCCGACCTGCCTTTTTCATCCGCATGCGAAGTCGTTTTTGATTTCCGAGGCGGTCCGCGGGGAGGGCGGAATCCTGCGCAATAACAAAGGGGAGGACTTTGTGAAAAAGGTGCATCCCCAAGGCTCGCTCGCGCCGCGGGATGTCGTGGCGCGCGCGATCGATGCGGAGATGAAACGGACGGGCGCGCAATGCGTTTACCTCGATATCACGCAGCAGCCGCGGGAGTTTCTACAGGGACGTTTCCCGCACATCTATGAGACCTGTCTGCGCTACGGGATCGACATGGCGAAAGAGCCGATCCCGGTGGTCCCGGCGGCGCATTACCAATGCGGCGGGATCAAAACAAACATCGACGGGGCGACCAGCCTGCCGGGGCTCTACGCGATCGGCGAGGTCGGCTGCACCGGTCTGCACGGGGCGAACCGGCTGGCGAGCAACTCGCTGCTCGAGGGTCTTGTGATTGCCCATCGCGCCTGCGCGGCGCTGGTCGCGAGCAAGCCGCCGGCGCATCCGGCCGGAGCGATTTCTCTGCCGGAATGGCAATCCGGCGACGTGCAGAATGTGGATGAGCTGGTGGTGATTTATCACAACTGGGACGAGATCCGGCGCCTGATGTGGGACTATGTCGGGATCGTGCGGACGGATAAGCGACTTCAGCGCGCGAGCGCACGTTTGCGCAATCTGCAGCGTGAAATCCAGGAGTTCTATTGGAACTTCCGCATCACCGTGGACCTGCTCGAACTGCGCAACCTCGCTACGGTCGCCGCCCTGATTGTGGACTCGGCGTTAAGCCGGAAGGAGAGCCGCGGGCTGCATTTCACCCTCGATTATCCGGAGACGAATGATCCCGATTTTCGCCGCGATACCCTGCTCAGCCGGAGCTAGCTGGAATAGATCGTGCTAAAGCGAGAGGCGAAACAAACTTGCCTCGGCGGGCGTTTCAGTTAGAACGAAAAGCGCAAATGTTGACGACACGAGCGAAAATTTTCTGGGCAACGGTGGCCTTGGCATTCCCCGGCTTGGCCCTGCTACAGGCGCAATCGCCCTACGAAAGCAGCGCCGACTTCGCGAAATACGCGATGAAATTACGTGCACAGGCCCTGCTGAAAGTGGAGCCGCAGGTTTTTGTGCCGACGACGTCGCGCTTCGGCTCTTCGCGTTTCCCATGGAAGACCGACATCGTCACGACGATTTTCTGGATTGGCGAAGAAGCGGCCCAAAATAACCCGGTCGCCAATCACAAAAGCTCGTGGGACGCCTCTTGGACGCAGAACTACGGCGGCTTCGACAATCCCGATCCGTCGCGCCGGCACGACTACATCCCGATCAGTTTCGTGCCGCGGCAGAACCCGTTCTACATCGCGCTGCCTTATAACGACGTCACGCACGGGCAGTTCAAACCGGAGGCGCCGATGGTGGTGCCGTGGTATCGGCAGGCCGTGGTACAGCAGGGCCACTCCGTTTGCAAAGACCGCTGGGTGGCGATCCGGCATGGCACCCGGATCTGCTACGCGCAGTGGGAAGACTGCGGGCCGTTCCGGACCGATCACTGGCAATACGTTTTCCGGAACGAGCGGCCGAAGCCGAACCTAAACCACGGCGCGGGCCTCGATGTCTCGCCGGCGGTGCGCGATTATCTGGGCCTGGGAAACACTTCGCTGAATGACTGGCAATTTGTCGAAGTCCGCGACGTGCCGCCGGGACCGTGGCGTAATTACGGTGACAATAACAATTTCGTGATCGCGCGCCGGCAGACCGAGCAGCGCCTGGCGGAGCAGTATTCGCCGAAGAAAACCAAGGCGAAGAAGTAGCCTAACGAGTCCGGCGGCGAGGATCAACCCTCGCCATCACGGATAGCGAGCCAGCTCGCTGCTGAGTTGACCGAAGGTCTTTTCGATCTGGCGCACCTGGTCGAGGAGCGGGTCGTAGCGTTTCCTCTCCGCGGCACAAAAAGCCCGCAGCGGCGCAAAGACCGCCCCGATCTCGGTGTAGAAAAGATCGACCGCATGTCGCAGTTGCTGCTCGATCGCAGCCACCAGCTCCTCGCGTTTCGCCTCCATCTGGCGGTGATATTCGGAGAGAATCTTCCGGCGCCGGCCGAAGGCGACGAGCGTGCCCGCGATAAACGCTGAGGCGGCGACAATCCCGGTGACATCCGCGACCGCGGCGCTGCTCATCGCTGCGATCATCGTGACCAATCCGCCGGCCGCGGCCACGCCGGCCGGCACGCGGAGCCAGTTGGCCGTTTCGCGAAACATCCGCTCGAGCTGCGCTTCCATCCCGCGGCCCGCGATCCGCTCGACGAGGGTGAGCTCGATCGAGCCGAGGAGTTCGCGCCGTTGCCGCGCGAAATCCGGAATCGTCTGGCTCACCTGCACGCGCGAGTCGCCCTTGAACTGGTTTTCCATCGTGTCCTGGAGCTGCGGCCAGAGACTGCGCAGATCGGTCTCGAGGAGCTGGAGCGCGTTCTCGACCTGCGGTTGAATCAGGTCGCGCATCTTCTTCTCCAGATCGGACTGAAACTTTTCCTGCCATTCGGCTTTGCCGAAGACCAGCCGCCAGGTGCGCCAGAATGAAAGATTATGCTCGAGCAATTCCTGGCCTTCGCTTTCACAGCGGCGGCAGGCCTGTTCGATCCCCCGCAGAAAACCGCCGAGCTGTCGCAGGGTCTGCTCTTTCCGCTCGGCGAGGATGCCCTCGAGCCGGGCGAGCTGTTCCTCGTCGCGCACGATCGTGGCGAGCAGGTTGCGAATCCGTAGCGAGCTGTCGTTCAGAATCACGGTCGCGGTCTGGCAGGTGGAGCTCAGCTTCGGCAAACCGTGCCGCGATTGATCGACGACGAGGTTGATGTGCTGCTCGAGCGGCTCGAACCGGCTTTCTTCCCAGAGCCGCGGTTTGTCGAGGCCGGTGGTCCGCGCAAGCAGCGCCTGGCGCGCGGAGACGGCGAAAATCGGCGGGGCGAAACCGAGCTTCTCGTGCGCGGTCTCGCGCAGATGTTTCTCGATCACCTCGACTTCGTTAGGCTGGCGGAGGTCGGCCTGTTGGAGGACGAAGACCACGTTCTTGAGCCACTTTTTGTTGACGAATTTCAGCAACTCCCAGGCGCTCGCGCCCCAGGGATTGACCACCGAAAAAACGAAGAGCACGAGGTCGGCGCGCGGGATGAAATTCTCCGTGATCTCTTGGTGCTGGGCGACCATCGTGTTCGTCCCTGGGGTGTCGACGATGTTGAAATTTTCCAGGAACCCGATCGGCTCGTAGCGCTCGGTCACCTGCGCGGAGACGTCGATGCTTTCTGCGCGTTCGCCGTGCTTGAAGATGTAAACCCGGTCGGTCGCCGGGAGGACGTCGACTTTGCAAAACTCCTGCCCGAAGAGCGCGTTCAGAAGCGATGATTTGCCCGCTTTCACCTCGCCGACGACGACGAAGAGCAACGGCTCGCGCACGTCCTTGAGCAGGTTCTGGATTGTGTCGAGCATGACCGTCTCTCGGTTCATATCGGCGGTCAGCTTCAGGAGGGAAGCGAGCGCCGCCTCCGTGCGATTCCGAAACTCCAGGTAATGATCGGCCAGCATGCCGGCAGCTACGGTTTCGTTAGGCCCGCGCTCGGCGACGGCAGCGGCGAACTCGAAGGCGACGGCGTCGGATAAGCGAAACCGGTCGGGCTCGGCGACGCGGTCGCGACCGGACCTTCCGAGCCCGGCTCTTTCGGCGCCATCGGTTTCCCCATCGCGATCAGCTCGGAGACGGTGACGAACTTGAAGCCTTTGGACTGGAGTTGATCGAACGTCTCCGGCATCGCCTTGATCGTCCCCGGGTGAATGTCGTGCGAGAGAATGATGGAGCCGGGACGCGTCTCGCTCACAATTCGATGCTCGACCACGCTCGGGCCGGGACGTTTCCAATCCAGCGGATCGACGTCCCAGAGAATGATGCGGTAGCCAAACTCGGCGTGAATCCACTGCTTCTGGCGCGCCGTGATCGAGCCGTAAGGGGGCCGCAGCAACACCGGGGCGTGACCAATGGCCGCGCGAATGGCGTCATCGGTTTTTTGAATCTCGCGCCGGACGGCGGCATCCGACATTTTAGCGAAGGCGGGATGACTCCAGCTATGATTGCCGATCTCGTGTCCTTCGCGGACGGCGCGCTGCAGGATCTCGGGATAGCGCTCCACGTTTTGTCCGATGACGAAAAACGTCGCGTGAATGTGATGCGCGGCGAGGATGTCGAGCAGACCGGGGGTGAGCTTTTCGCTCGGGCCGTCGTCGAAGGTCATGGCGATGAACGGCCCCTCCACATGGACCGCGCTGTAACTGATGGCGGGCGAAGCCGTGGGGTGGGCGCTGGCGGTCGCGCTCCCGGCTGGCGTCGCTGACGGCGGCGCGGGCGTTAGTGAGGGCGGCGTGGAAGGAGCCTGCGCGCAGGCAGCCGAGGCGAAAAGGAAAGAAGCAAAAACCGCCAGGGCCGCTGGCCGACGCGAAAAAAAGGACTGCGATTTCAAAGGGCGAGAGATTGCGCACTACCTAGCAGACGCGCCGGGCAACGCAAGAGTGCGGCCCGCGTCGGGAGCGAGATGAGGACTCGCGTGGTCTCGACCGTGTCTCGCAGCCATACTTATGGCCAAACATCGACTGCATTTGGCAGTCAACCTGCTCCCCAACCAGTGACACCGGCCATACTCCCATGGCGCGCACGCAGTGTTCGGCAAGGGAGGAGGTGTGCCTATTCATTTTCGTTGCATGAAGATTCTCCTGATTGAAGACAACCCCGATAGTCGTGGCAACCTGCGCCGGCTAATCGAGAAGCGCGGCCATGAAGTGACCGCTTGCGCGAGCGCGGAGGAAGCGGAGATCGAGCTCGCCCAGACGGCGTTTCCCTTCCTCATTCTCGACTGGATGTTGCCCGGCAAGGACGGCCTCGAGCTCTGCCGCATCCTCCGCGCCCAACCCGGCGGGGATGAAATGTTTATCCTCCTCGTCACCGGCCGCACCGATCCGGGCGACCTCGAGGAAGCGCTGGACGCCGGCGCGAACGATTACCTCACGAAACCGTTCGACGTCCGTCGAATGAACGTGCGCCTCTCGGTCGCGGAACGGCATATCGCCAGCTTGCAGGAGCGCAACCAAGCCCGGCGCGCGCTCCAGCATTCCGTCGCGCAGACGATTGATATTTTGGAGAAAACCAGTGACGGCTTTTTCTCCCTCGATCTAGATTGGAAATTGACCTACGTGAATGCTCGGGTGGAAGCGATGCTCGACCGCGAGCGCGAACGCGTTCTCGGGAAGACTCTCTGGGAGATCTTTCCGAAGATCTTCGGGACGGTTTTCGAAGAAAATTACCGCGAGGTGATGGAAACCCGGAGCGCGGTCGAATTCGATGCGGAAAGTGTCAACGAGCGCGCCTGGTACGAAGTCCACGCCTACCCCAGCGGGGAGGGGATTTCGGTTTTCATCCGCGACATCACGGTTCGGAAACGGGCCGAGGAGGAACGCCTAACCACGAGCAAGCTCGATTCGTTAGGCACGCTCGCCGGGGGCATCGCGCACGACATGAACAACGTGCTCACCGTGATCTCCGGCAACATTGGTCTCGCCCAGCTCGAGACCCCGACGCACTGCGGCAATCTCCTCTCCTTCCTCGCGAAAGCCGGCCAGGCCGCGCAACACGCCGCGCGGCTCTCCAGTCAGCTCCTCACCTTCTCCAAGGGCGGGGCGCCGGTGAAAAAAGTCGTCGCCCTCGGTGACGTCCTCACGCGCGCCGCCGAGTTCGCGCTCTACGGCTCGAACCTGCGCGCGGCAATTGAGATCGAAGATCATCTCGGCAAGGCGGAGATCGATGAAGGCCAGATCGAACAGGTCATCAACGGGCTCATGATCAACGCGCGCGAAGCGATGCCCAATGGCGGCGTGGTGGGAGTGACCGCAGAGAATTTCACCATCCACGAGCAAAGCGGTTCACCGCTCGCACCCGGTCGCTACATCAAGGTTGCGATCGCCGACGCGGGCCCGGGTGTGCCGGCCGATCTGGTCACGAAAATTTTCGATCCCTATTTTACCACCAAGCCAACCTCCAGCGGACTGGGCCTGGCGATCTGCTACTCCATCATCAAAAAGCACGGTGGCTTCCTCCAGCTCGAGAGCAACACGCCGGCGGGCGCGACCTTCACCTTTTTCCTGCCGACGGCGCGCACGCGAGTGATGCACGATCCGCTCCAGCCTAACGACGTGCCGGAGCGGCAGCAGCAGCGCATCTTGGTGATGGATGATGAAGCGGCGATTCGCGACCTGACCTCGCAGCTCCTCTCGACTTTGGGCTACGAAGTGACGGCGGTGCCCGATGGCTCAGAGGCGGTGCGCATCTACGAACGCGCGCAGCGCAAGGGCGAAGGATTCCAGGCGGTCATTCTCGACGCGACGATCCGCGGCGGGGTGGGCGGCGTGGAAACCATCGAGCGCCTGCGCAGTCTCGATCCGCACGTGAACGCGATTATCTGCAGCGGCTATTCCGATGCCGCCGCGATTTCGCGTTTCCTTACCTACGGATTTCGCGGCGCGCTCTCGAAACCATTTACCCGGCGCGAGCTGGCCGACGCGCTCGGGAAAGCGCTCGCCGAAGATCAGCAGAACTAGCTGCTCCTCACCGCTCAGTCAGCGTCTACTCTTTCGCCGGCAGCTTCTGTAGTTCCTGCACGAAAGCGGAGGCACCACCCGGCTGATATCCGAGTTCGCCCACCTGCTTACCGTCGCCGTTCAGGACCACGATCGTGGGGAAGCCCTGGATCGCAAATTTCTGCGCGAGTTCCCCGTTCTGCTTTCTCACCTCGGGCGTGAGCGGATTTTTGCGCGGAAAATCCACCGCCATGAGGACGAGGTGATCCTTCGCGTAAGTCTGGAATTCGGGCTTCGAGAAGACTTCCGCTTCCAGCTTCTTGCACCAGATGCACCAATCCGAGCCGGTGAAATCGAGGAGCAGAAGTTTGTGGCTGGCCTTCGCCTCGGCCTGGGCTTTCGCCATATCCGAGAGCCAGGTGGCATCGGCCCGCGCGGAGGTGGAACCAAGGGTGAAAAGAGCAAGAGCAAGTAGGGCGAGGCGCGATGTTTTCACGGGCCACCCTTCGTCGACTTCCGACGGCTCCGCAACTGAGGGGGGCGCCGCCGGCCAGCGTGCCTAACGACCCTAGCGTGAAAAGCTCCTAGGTCCCAGAACGCAAACCGCCCGCGAACCACGAGGGTCCGCGGGCGATAAAAAATTGCCCTCCGGCCCAGCCTAACGAGAGACTCGACCGTTCGTTAGGCGGACTAGCTGCTCTTCAGATGACCCGAGACGAGTTTCGTCATCTCGAACATGCTGACCTGGCTCTTGCCATTGAAGACAGGCTTCATCGCGTCGTCCGCGTTGATCATCGTCCGCTTCTTTTTGTCCTGAAGGCCGTTTTTCTTGATGTAGTCCCAGAGCTTCTTCGTCAGCTCGGAGCGCGGGAGGGGTTTCGATCCGACGATCGCGGAAAGTTTCTCGTCCGGCTGCACGGGCTTCATGAAAGCGGCGTTAGGCTTACGTTTGGTAGCTGTCTTTTTCGCAGGTGTTTTGGGCATAGAGGCTGATTAATCGCTGGTCCGAGGGAGAGCAATACTAATTTTTCCCTCGATGGAAAAAAATTCGCGCCCTTATTTTGCGCGTTGCACCGCGACCGCCGCGAGATCGTCGGGCAATGGCACACCCTCATCCGGCGCCGTGCGTTCAATGATGCGCGTGAGCAGCGCCTGCGCATCGCGCGCTCCCGGCTGGAGCATGTCGCGCAATCTTTCCGGGGTCCACCGCGCCGCCGCGTTCGTCGCAGCGCCGTAGAGCCCGTCGGTATATAAGAGAAATCCGTCACCCTCTTCCAGTTCGATCGACGTCTCGATAAACTCCGAGCGTTCCAGCAAGCCCAGCGGCGGCGCGGCGGAGGCGACCAGTTCGGCCGCGCCCTTCGCCCGGGTCACCAGCAACGGCGGATGACCCGCCCCGACGACGCAACCCTGCCCCGTGGCAGGATCGAGCGCGACGCACATCGCGGTCATGAATGAACGTGCGCCGAAGATGCTGCGGAAGTCATTGTTCACCGCTTCCATGATTTTCGCCGGCCGGGTGTGCTCGACGCTGCCGTGATGAAAAAGCAATTTCGCCAGGGTGGTGAGCAAGGCCGCGGCCGCGCCGTGTCCGGTGGCGTCAGCGATCCAGAAAAGCGTCCGCCCGTCGGACATCCGCAACCAGCCATAGATATCGCCGCCGACCTGAATCACCGGTCGATAAGCTGCCGCCACCTCCCAGCCGTCGAGCTTCGGCGGCTTCTGCGGGATCAACGATTGCTGGGTCAGCCGGGCCGCGGCCAGGTCGCGCTCGAGATTCTCGCGCCACGCTTCGAGTTCCCCGTTCTGGCGCTGGAGTTGTTGGCGCAGGGATTGCAGCCGCAGCTGCGTCTCGATCCGCGCGCGCAAGACCGGGAGGTTGATCGGCTTGGTCACGAAATCGTTCGCACCCGCCTCGAGACAAAGAATCTCGCTCTCCTCGCCCCCGTGCCCGGTGAGCATGATCGCCGGGAGTTGCGCGATCTTCGCATCGGGATCGCTGCGGAGCCGGCGCAGCACCTCTGCGCCGTCCACTTCCGGCATATCGAGATCGAGCAGGAGCAGCGTCGGCATCTCTTGATGGAGTAACACGAGCGCCTCCAGGCCGCTCGCTGTTTCCCGACAATCATAGCCTGCTTCGCCCAGCGCTCGCATCAGCATGCGCCGGCTCACGCGGTCGTCATCGATCACTAAAACGTATTCGCTCCCCATCTTTTCTGATTCGGAAAGGAGACGCCGCGCATCTGTATTTTTATCTTCCGCGCACCGCGCGCGCATCCGATCGCGCTCAAATATCCGTTGTCACTGGGAATCGAATGAATTAGAAACGGGGCTCACCGTCCCGGCCTTATGAAAACCACGCTCGCGCTTGCTCTTCTCACCGTCCTCTTCATTTCCGCGTGCTCCGAACCGGAGCCGCCGCCGCCCCGCCATCGCCGGGTCGCCACCTACCAGTCGACTACCACGCAGTCGCAGTACCAGGCGCAGCAACAGCCTTTTAATCCGGACGGCCAACCGCTCCAGCCGCCGCCCGATGCCGTGGTCACGCAAACCCAGCCGGCGCCGCCGGAACCGGCCGCGACCGCGGAACAGGTGAAGCCGACCAAGGGCGACATCCCCTACGGCATCCCGGTGCCGGATAAGGCCGGGTTCGTTACCAGCCCCTACGCGCCGAACCAGGGTTACGTCGATGTTCGCGGATTTCCGCCGGGCACCGAAGTGCGCGATCCCTACACGAACAAAATCTTTCTCGTTCCCTAACGAGTCGATTTTGGCCTAACGACCGGGCGCGCACCAAGTGCGACCGGCGATGGTGCAGCGACGCTGGACATTTCAGCGCAAGTTGAGATTCTTCCCCTTCGCTCAAGGGGCCGGCGGATCGCGCGGCGCCCGCGAGCCTCTTCGCTTTCATGGATGACCTACGGATAAAACGCGCGCCCCGGATCGAAGCCGAGATCAACGTCTCAGGCGACAAGAGCATTTCGCATCGCGCGGTCTTGATCGCCTCGCTCGCCAACGGGCCCTGCGTCCTCCGCGGCTTCTCGCGCAGCGCCGACTGCCTGAACACGGTCGAGGCGATGCGCGCGCTCGGGATCAAGATCGAACAACCTGAGCCCGAAGTGCTGATCGTGCACGGGAACCGGCGGAAACTCACCGCGCCGAAGGAAGAGATCGATTGCGGGAATAGTGGCACCACCATGCGGCTGCTCGCCGGCATCCTCGCGGGCCAGAATTTTTCCAGCCGGCTTGTCGGCGACGGCTCGCTCTCGCGGCGGCCGATGGGGCGAATCATCGACCCGTTGCGCCTGATGGGCGCGAACATCACCGCGGGCGGTGACAAGGAAACCGCGCCGCTCTACATCACCGGCGCGCCGCTCCACGGCATCAAATACACCACCCCGGTCGCAAGCGCGCAGTTGAAGAGCGCGCTCCTTTTTGCGGGGCTTTTTGCGAAGGGCAAAACCACCGTACAGGAGCCGGTCCCGACGCGGAATCACACCGAGCTGATGCTCAACTATTTCCTCGTCCGCACCCAGAAAGACAAGAACGGGGTCAGCGTCCACGGCGATCACGTGCCGGAATCGCGCGACTTCAGCATCCCCGGCGATCTCTCTTCCGCAGCCTTCTGGATGGTCGCGGCCGCGGCCCAGCCGGGCGGTCACCTTCTCGTTAGGGACGTTGGTTTAAATGAAACCCGCACCGGCATTCTCGGAGTCCTCGTTCGCATGGGCGCGCAGGTGCGCGAGGCGATCGATGATGTCGACCAGGTGGAACCGCGCGGCACGCTCGAAGTAACCGGCGCCCCTCTCAAGGCGACCGTGATTCAAGGCAAAGAGATCCCGCAACTCATCGACGAACTGCCCATCCTCGCCGTCGCCGGCGCGCTCGCTAACGGCACCACCATCATCCGCCACGCCCAGGAATTGCGGGTCAAGGAAACCGACCGCATCGCCGCGATCGCGCACAATCTCCGCTCCATGGGCGCGCAGGTCGTGGAGCTCGATGACGGCCTCGAGATTCACGGCCGCGCGCCACTCCATGGCGCGCGCCTTTCCAGTTTTGGCGATCACCGCATCGCCATGGCCTTCGCAGTCGCGGGCATGTTTGCCGATGGCGAGACCGTGATTCAGGACGTCGATTGCGTCGGCACGTCGTATCCGGGATTTGGGAAAATGCTTAGCCAACTCGCCAACCCCAAGGGAGACCGGAGCACCACGCTGGTAATCAGTTCGCTCGCTCCCACCCGCCCCGAAGAGTGAGCACTCGTTAGGCCAACTCCCCGTCATGCCCGCCCCGGCCGCTCACCACATCATCGCCATCGACGGCCCGGCCGCCTCCGGCAAAAGCAGCGTCGCGCGCGAGCTCGCGCAGCGCCTCGATTTCGTTTACGTGAACTCCGGCGCGATGTACCGGGCCATGACCTGGCACGTGCTCGAGCGCGGGATTGCGACCGACGACGCGGCGGCGATCCAGCAGCTCGCGGAAAACGCGCGCATCTCCTGCGAGCTGCGCGGCCACGATTCCGTCATGCTGATCGACGGCATCGATGCCGCCGAGCCGCATCTGCGCGACGACCAGGTGAACGACAATGTCTCGCGCGTGAGCAGTGTCCCGCGCGTGCGCGAGATTCTGGTCGATCATCTCCGGCGTTACGGCCTAACGAACGATCTGGTGATGGAAGGCCGCGACATCGGCTCGGTCGTTTTCCCCGAGACCCCCTACAAATTTTACATCGACGCTTCGCCCGATATCCGGGCGAGCCGTCGCGCCGCGCAGGGCCAGCACGATCGCATCGCTGCGCGCGACCAAGCCGATTCTTCGCGCCGCGCTTCGCCCCTGATCATCGCGGAAGACGCGCACGTCATCGATAGCTCGAATCTCACGATCGACGGCGTGGTCGGCGAGATCATCGGCCGGTTGAAATTAAAAGGCCTGACGATCGCCGCGTGAGTCCCTGGTACGTCGTCGGCTATAATCTGAGCCGGTTTCTCGCGACGGTCTTCTTTCGCTTTCGCGTCATCCATCCGGAGCGCGTCATTCAGGACGGCCCGGTCATCCTCGCGATGAATCACGAAAGCTATCTCGACCCGCCGCTCGCGGGGATTTCCTGCCGGCGCGCGATCTATTATCTCGCGCGCAAAACGCTCCTCGAGATTCCCGTGCTCGGCCCGATCCTGCCGAAGCTCAACGTCATTCCAGTAGACCAGGAAGGGAACGACCGCAGCGCGCTCAAGGCGCTGATCCGCGCGCTCCGGGCGAACCAGGGCGTGCTCGTTTTCCCCGAAGGCTCACGCACGCTCGACGGAAACTTGCAGCCCGGCTTGCCCGGCGTCGGCTTGGTGATTGCGAAAACCCTCGCCCCTGTGGTGCCAATGCGAGTCTTCGGGGCGCATCGCGCGCTGCCGCGGGGCGGCTCGAAAATCCGGCTCACGCCGATCACGATCGTGGTCGGCGAACCGCTGCGCTTCACCGCGGCGGAGGTGGCGGGAAATGGCCGCGAGGTTTACCCGCGGCTGAGCCAGCGGGTGATGGACGCGATCGCCGCGCTCCAACTTCCCTAACCGGTTTGCGGCAGCGGAGTCGCCCCCGATATTGCGCGATGGAAGGACCCGCGCCCGTCAATGGCTTGAAGTTGATCGCGCTCATCCTGGGCCTCTTCGCCCTCGCCGCGATTTACGGCCAATGGCAGCACGCGCAGCGCCCGCAATCCGAAAGTGCGGTCGTCCTGCCCGCACCGACCGCCTCCCCAATTCGTTCGCCTAACGAAAAGCGCTCACGAAAATTCGAATAACCCCGCCTCCGAAAGGTCTTACTCCCGATGAAAAAATATCTTTTACTCGCGGTCTCCTCGCTCGCGCTCTCGTCCTGCGGGAAAACGCAGACCGACACCGAGAGTCAGGCCGAAATCGATCGCCAGGTGCAGCAGCGGCTCGAGACCGAGCACCAGGCCGAGGCGCAAAAAAATCTCGACCAGCGCCGGGCGGACCTCGACGCGCGGGAACGCGCGCTCCGCGACCAGAAAAACCAGCCCGCCGCCACGATTGCGCCTAACGAAAAGCCGAAGCCGACCGTGGCCCGGGCGGCCGCGCCGCAGGACGAGGAAGCCGGCTCCTACGCGACCTTTTACCGGAAGCTCGATCCCTACGGCGACTGGATCGAGACCGGCAGCTACGGCTACGTATTCCAGCCGCGCCCCGCCGCGCGCTCGCGCGATTGGCGGCCCTACACGAATGGCCACTGGGTTTACACCGACGCCGGCTGGACTTGGATTTCCGATGAGCCGTTCGGCTGGGCGACTTATCACTACGGACGCTGGATCCGGCTGCGCGAGATCGGCTGGGTCTGGGTGCCAGGCAACGATTGGGCCCCGGCGTGGGTTTCCTGGCGGCGCGGAAACGATTTCGTCGGCTGGGCGCCGTTGCCGCCGCAGGCACATTTCAATCGCAGCACCGGCCTCCAGATTTCGTCCGACAGCATCTACGGGATCAGCCCGGAGCAATATGCGTTTGTCCCGGCGAGCCAGTTCGGCGGGACGCAGAGCACTCGCGTGATCGTGCCGCCTGCACGCAACGTCACGATCATCCAGCAGACGACCAACATCACAAACATCACCGTGAACAACTCGACCGTGGTCGATCGCGGCCCGAGCTACGAAGATTTGCGCGCCCGCAGCCAGCAGAAAATCCCGCGGCTGAAACTGGAGCGGATGCAGGATGTGAACGACGAGCGCCCGGTCATTCGCGGCGAAGTCGTGGCCATGCCGGCGCCGGATTTCCGGCCGGCGAAACAGGGCGCGCGTCCAGCGCGGGTACAGCGGAAGGTTCCGCAGGCGGTCGAGGAGCGGGGCTCCCAGCCTAACGAAACTCCCGCGGTCACACCACCGCCGCGCAAACCACGTGCCTCCACAGCCACACCCACGCCTACACCCACACCCACGCCGACACCAACACCGACCGCGACTCCTGTTCCGACCACTCCCATTGCGACCCCGTCGCCGAGCCTGAATCCGCGCCAGCAGAAACGGCAGGAACACCGGAAGGAAATGCGGGCCGAAAAGCGCAAAGAGCGCCAGGCCGAAAAGGCCGCGGCGGTCTCGCCTTCGCCGACCCCGACCGCCAGCGCAACCGAGACGCCGCTGCCCGGCAAGGTACGGAAACTGCCCAACCAGCCCTAACGCCTAACGAGTCTCCTGCGCGAGCTTTTGCGCATAGGCCAGGGTGTCGATCGCGTCGAGCGTCTTGTCGCGGCGGATCGCCTTGATCCGCGGGAAGCGCAAAGCAAGCCCGCTCGCGTGGCGCGTGCTGGGCTGGATGGAATCAAACGCGATCTCGAGGACGGTGTCCGGTTTCACCTCTAGATAGCGGCCCCGATCCCGAGTCGTGTTTCGGCGAAAATGTTCGGTCAGCTCCGCGATTTCCACATCGGTGAGCCCGCTGTAGGCCTTCCCGATCGGGAGCAATTCGCCGCTCGCTTCGTCGCGCACCGCAAAGGTGTAATCGCTCAACACGTGATTGCGTTTCCCGTGCCCGAGCTCCGCGGCGACGACAACCACATCGAGCGTCGCGAGTTCCTTCTTCAGCTTGAACCACGACATCCCGCGGCGGCCGGGCGTGTATGGGCTCGCGGGATCTTTAATCATGAGACCCTCGTTCGAACGGCGCCGCGCGCTCTGGAAAGCAGTCTCGATCTCTTCAGCGGATTTTGCGGGCGAAACTTCCGCGATCTGGAATTGCGCCGGAGTCGTCAGGCCGCGCAGGAATTCGCGCCGCTCGTGGAGCGGCGCTTTCAGGAGCGAGCGACCGTTCAGCCAGAGAAGGTCGAAGGCGACGAAAACAACCGGCACCGCCGCGGAGGCGGTGGCGAAAAGGTCGGCGCCTTCGCTTTTGCGACCGAGGCGTTTTTGCAGATCGAAGAAGGTCAGCTTCTTCCCGTGCTCGAAAGCCATGATCTCGCCGTCGAGGATCACCTCGTCGGCAAAACCTAGCGCGCGCTCGGCGATTTCTTCGAACTGCCCGGTAATGCGCCGCAGATCGCGCGAGAAAATTTCCACCCGGTCCGTGCCGCGATGCAGTTGCGCGCGGATGCCGTCGAACTTGTCTTCGACATAGGTCGTATGGGACCCCTGGGACCTATCGGCGAAGCGCGCCCAGATCGCTTCCGCGGTCGGCTCTGGGCTCGCGAGCATGCACTTGATCGGACGGAAGAGCGTCAGTTCGGTGGCGGCGAGCTGACCGGCGGCCGCGAGGCGCGCGGTCTGGCCAATGTCGCCGAGGAGCATGTGCGCTTCCTTCACCTCGTCGAGCGGCGCGGCGAAAGCGCGCGCGATCGCTTCCTCGACCAAGCCTTCGCGCAGACCGATGCGCAGGTCGCCGGTGAGGATTTTCACGGTGTATTGCGCTTCCAGCGGCGTGAGTCTGGTCAGGCGCGCTTGCAGGATTTCGGTCTTGCCCACCGGACCGCGGGTGCGATGGAGCTCTTCGAAAAGAGCGCGCGCTTCGCCTAACGAGAAGGGTGCCGGACGGGTCCGACCTTCGAGCGCTTCGAAGGCGGTTTTACTGGTGTCACCGTGGCTGCTGGAGATGCGACGCAGCTCGGCGTCGCCGCGCCGGCTCGCGCCGAGGAGCGCGCGGTGGATGATCGACCAACCGGTTTGGACGGTGCGTTGATCGGTTTGGGCGAAAGGTTTTCCAGTGAGGAAGATGGCGGCGATGGCAAGTTGCTCTTCGCCTAACGAGTGGAGGTAATCGGCGAGGAACTGTATTTTTTGTAGCTTTGCGGGGGTGGCGGCGATCTTTTCACCGAGCTCCGCGAAGGCCCGGAATTCGGAGTCGTTAGGCGGCCCAAGAGGTGCTTCGTCGTCGGCACGGCTCGGGACGACCATTTTAGCCGGCGTGGTCGCCGGCAGCGTGAGTTCGAGCTGGTTCTGCTGGTTGAGGGCCCAGGCTTCGATGCCGCGGTCGCGCAGGTCCCGCGCGAACTCCGCGGCAAAACCGTGCAGGGTCAGGACGCGCTTCGGTTGGACCAGCTCGACGTAGCGCACGAGGTCGGTGTAGTCGGCGTGATCGGAGAGCGGAAAGGCGGCGTCCGCCTGATAACGGTAAATGGCGTTCGGCTCCACAGCCCAGCCGCTGATCATGGCGACACGCTTGTTTTTGATCCGCTGAATCATGGGCGAGCGGTTCGCGCTCGGCGGGCAGATGAGGACTTTGCCGTCGGTCGCGCCGGCTTTGTAACGCTCATAGTTACAGAAAGCCTGCCCGAACTGCTCGTAGATCCGGGTCATGCGGAAGACGGAGCCGTGGAGCATCGGCTGGAGATTCGCCTCCGCGAGCGAGCAGAGAATTTCCTGTGCCTTGCCTAACGAGTAACCGAGCAGGACCGGGGTGGCGCCTTCCTCGAGCGCTTCGCGACAAAAAGCGACGATCTGTTGGACGACCAGTTCCGTCGGCGGCATCCGGTAACGCGGGAGTCCGTAGGTGGTCTCCATGATCAAGGTGTCGGCCTGCCGCCATTCCGTCCGCTCGGCGGAACGGCCCGGGCGCAATTTGAAATCGCCGGTGTAGAGGAGCGAGCCAGCGTCGCTCTCGAGGAAGAACTGGGCGGAGCCGAAAATATGGCCGGCGGGCAGGAGCGTGATCCGATGGCCGCGGACCATCGTCGGCACGCCGAACTCGAGAACGATTTCATTGCGCTCGCCCGGCAGGCGCGCCTGCATCAAGCGCGCGGTTCGCTCGGAGACGATGATCTCCTCGTGCGCCGCGATGTGGTCGCTGTGCGCGTGCGAGACGAAGGCAAACGGCTTCGGATCCCACGGGTCGAGCCAGATGTTCTCGTTAGGCAAATAAACGCCGCGCTCGTATTGGACCTGGATCACAGCCGGAAATTTAGCTGCTCACGGCGGCACGTGCGAATGACCCCCGCGCCTTGCTCCACCACTTTAATCCTGCACTTACACCTACACCTACACCTCCCCACAAGCCGAGGTGTAAGTGTTAAGTGCAGGTGGAAGATTAAAGTCTTGGGGAAATTGACACCGCTGCGCTCCTCTCGTTTCATGCCCTCGTCGTGAAGCTCCCGCTGGCTCTCCTTTGTCTCGCCATCGTCGGGTGCGCCGGCGTGCCTCCGGCCCCGCGTCAGGTGGAGCACCCGCAGGCGATGCCGGTCGCGCTCGATCCCGATTTTTCCTTCCGCAAAACGATCCAGTATTTTCTCGATCCGACTGCGAAACCGATCACCGGGCAGGTGGACGCCGCGGTCGCCTTCGAGCGTTCGTATCGGATGTTCGGCGCGGTCACGGCGCTCGATCAGCACCAGCGCTTCGGAAATTATTACACCTTCTTTTGGCGGGCCCGGCGGCGGTCGGACGTGACCGTGCGGCTGGAATATCGCCAGGACAAATTGCATGCTTTTACGCAAGCCCGGGAAGTCACCTATCATCAGGCGCACGGGACGACTCGCACGGTCTTCAGGATCCTCGGCGACGATTATTACGACCATGGGCGGGTGATCGCGTGGCGCGCTTCCCTCATCGTGGACGGCCGAATCGTGGCTACCAACCGATCCTATCTCTGGGAGTAGAGCCCGTTAATCGAGCCGTTTGCGCGGACCCCGGCACCCAGCGCAGGCCCGCCTCGGTTGACAGTGTTCGGCAAAATTTTACCTTTTCCTTGTCGTGGAGTCTTCAATCCAAGTAGGCGTCAACGGCCCCGCCGTCTGGGTGCGCGTGGCGGGCCGGGGCAATTTCCTGAATAGCGGAGGTTTCAAGGAATTTGCCCGCGCGATGGTGAACAAAGGCTATCGCGAGTTCGTCATTGATCTGCAGGATTGCGTCATGATGGACTCGACATTCATGGGGACGATGGCTGGGGTGGCGCTGCGCCTGAAGGAGCTGGGCCAGGGAACGCTTCAGGTGGTCCATTGCGGGCCGCGCAGTTACGATCTCCTCTCCGGGCTCGGGCTCGATCAGATCTTCGACATTCAGAAGAATGGGAATGCCGCTCCGCAGTGCCGGTTGCTCGGGAAAGATGGCCCGGCCACGGACGCGGAAGCGCAAAAGCGCGAGCAAGCCGGGACGATGCTGGCCGCGCACGAGGCGCTCTGCGAGGCGGCGCCGGAAAATCTCACGCGGTTCAAAGACGTTCTCGAATACCTCAAACAAGACCTCCATCAAGAGAGCCCAGCGAAGTAAAGCGGCGTCGGCTTCATGCGTCTTTTTCTCTTCGGGCTCCTCGTCGTCTCGCTGGTCGGCTGGCTCATCACCTATCAGCGCGCGCGCGGGCGCATTCTCCAGCTCGAGCGCTCGAAGGAAGAGATCCAGGTCGAGGAAAATCTCGTCTTCGATTTCCTCCACGGCCTGGGCGAAGCCTTCCGCGATGTCATCCGGCCGCATGATCTCCATCGGCTGATTGTCGAGAGTTCGGTCCGGATTCTCGACGCGCATGGAGGCGCGCTCTACATGGCGGACCGGACCGGGCTGCGGCTCGTGCCGGCTTTCATCTCGAAGGGTTGCCCGCCGATGATCGAAGTGCCGGACCGGATTTTGCAGCAGGCCGCGGTCACGCCGATTGCGCTCGAGAGTTATCTTCGTTCGCATTCGATCGGGGCGGAGGAAGGTCTCGTCGGGCGCGTCTGGAAAAGCGGCAGCGCGCTCCTCCTCGAGGATCTCGCGGACGCGCCGGAGCTCGCGAAGTTGCGCGATTCCGCGCTCGGCGCTTCCTCCGTGATGATGACGCCGCTGCTCTACGGACGGCAGAATCTGGGCGTCCTCGCGGTTGCGAATGGACCGATGAGCGCGGCTTTCACCCCGAGCGAGTTCACGGTTTTCAAATCCATCTCCGAGCAATCCGCCTTCGCGCTCTACAACGCCATCATCTACTCCGAGGCGAACGAAAAGAAGCGGCTCGACCACGACCTGCAGATCGCGCGCGACATTCAGCGCATCCTCCTCCCCTCGGAAGCGCCCGCCACCGAGGGCTTCGAGATCGCCGGGATCAACATCCCCGCGCGCCAGGTGAGCGGCGACTATTTCGACTACATCCAGGTGGAAACCGGCCGCCTCGGCGTCGTCATCGCCGACGTCTCGGGCAAGGGCGTGCCGGCGTCGTTGATCATGGCCATCTGCCGGAGCGCGCTGCGGGCGGAGGCGCGCGGGAGTCTCTCCCCGGCCGACGTGCTCCGGAAGGTGAACCGGCAGCTCTATCCCGACATCAAGGAGGACATGTTCATCAGCATGGCCTACATGATTCTCGACCAGCGGAACTCCAGCGCGACCCTCTCCCGCGGCGGCCACGACGCCCCGCTGCTCTACCGCGCCGCGACCGGCGAAGTGACCACCTTGAAGCCGCCGGGGATGGCTCTTGGCATTGACAGTGGGAGCGTGTTCGATAGGGTTGCGGCCGACGTTTCCATCCCCTTGGAGCCCGGCGATTGCATAGTCTTTTACACCGACGGCATCACTGAAGCGCTCGACGCCCAGGGCGATGAGTTTGGCCCTGAACGGATGGTGCGCTCGGTCCAGGCCAGCGCGCCGGAGAGCGCGGCGGCCGTGATCGCCCGGCTGACCGCCGACGTGCGCACCTTTGCCAGCGGCCATCCGCAGAATGACGACATCACTTTAATCGTAGTCCGCAAGACATGAAAAATCACAGCCCCGACCCCGCCGCCCGCAAGATCGATGTGACCGACGGCGACGCACCTAACGAAGACCCGACCCTTTCGCCTAACGAAAAGACGGCCGAAGACGAAGGAGCCACGCTCCAGGCCGATCTCGACCGGTTCCGCGATCATGCCCTGCGCACGCAGGCCGACTTCGATAATTACAAAAAGCGCGCCGCCCGCGAACGCGAGGACGCGATCAAGTTCGCCAACAGCTCGCTCCTCGAGCGCCTGATGCCGATCGTGGATAATTTCGAGCTTGGGCTTTCGGCGGCGAAGAGTGAGAGCGCTGCTTCGCCGATCCTGGCGGGGATGGGGATGGTGCTGAAACAGTTGACCGATTTCCTGGCGGAGAACGGCCTGCAGGCGATTGACGCCGAGGGCCAGCCCTTCGATCCCAACCTGCACGAAGCCATCGCCAACGAACCGAGCGACTCCATGCCCCAGGGCACCGTCGTTAGGCAAATGCGCCGCGGTTACAAATTGAAGGACCGGCTCCTCCGGCCTTCTACCGTGGTGGTCTCGAGCGGGCCCTCGAAATAACCGACCCCCCTGCTCCTGCTCTTGCTCCTGCTCTTAATCCCAAAAAAGGAGCAGGATTAGGAGCAAGAGCAGGAGAAAGAATTCCAGATTTCCCATGGCCACAACTAAACGCGATTACTATGAGATCCTGAGCGTCGAGCGCACCGCGAACGGCGACGAGATCAAGCGCTCCTATCGCAAACTCGCGGTCAAATTTCACCCCGATAAAAACCCCGACGACGCCGGGGCCGAGGAGAAATTCAAGGAGCTGGGCGAAGCCTACGACGTCCTGATGGACGAGCAGAAGCGGGCCGCCTATGACCGTTACGGACACGCGGCTTTCGCGCAGGGCGGAGTGGGCCGCGGGGCGGGCGGCGGGTTTCACGATCCGTTCGACATCTTTCGCGAGGTCTTCAGCGGCGCCGCGGGCGGCGGCGGGGGAATCTTCGAGACCTTTTTCGGCGGCAACCAACAGGCGGCGCGCGATGGCACCCAGCGTGGGTCCGACCTGCGCTACGACATGCAGATCACGCTCGAGGAAGCGGCCTTCGGGGTGGAAAAAGAGATCGAGGTCCGCAAGCTCGACACTTGCGAGAAGTGCGACGGCAGCGGCGCCTCGCCCGGTTCGCGCGCCGTCACCTGCACGACCTGCCACGGCCGCGGCCAGGTGATCAGCGCGCGCGGATTTTTCCAGGTCTCGCAGACCTGTCCGCGCTGCCGCGGCCTCGGCGAGATCATCGAGAAACCGTGCCGCGAATGCGACGGCGAAGGCCGGGTCGAACAGACCAGTCGGATCAAGATCAAGATCCCCGCCGGGATCGCACATGGCTCGCGGCTCCGTTCTTCGCGCAATGGCGAGGCCGGCGTCCGCGGTGGTGAACAGGGCGATCTCTACGTCGTCGTCCACGTGCAGGAGCACCCGATTTTCCAGCGCGAAGACGACAACCTTTTCTGCGAAGTACCGATCTCTTTCCCGACCGCCGCGCTCGGCGGCGAAGTGCCGGTCCCGACCCTCGAAGGCAAAGCCACGCTCAAGGTGCCGGCGGGCACGCAGAGCGGGCAGAGCTTCAAGCTCCGCGGCAAAGGCATCACCCATGTGAATGGCCGGGAGCGGGGCGACCTCTACGCGCGCCTGCTCGTGGAAGTGCCCGCCGACCTGAACGCCGAGCAACGCCAGAAGCTGGAAGAATTCGCCGCCCTCTGCGGGGAGGACAACACCCCGCTGGGCAAAAGCTTCCTCGAGCGCGCGAAGGAATTCTTCCGCTAAGGAAGAAGGATGAATTATGAATTAAGAAATTTGGCCAGCAGAGTTTTCTTAATTCTTCCTTCTCTTCATGCCCCGCTTCTACCTTCCGCCTTACGACTGGCCAGCCGCCGCCTTGACCGGCGCCGAGGCGCACCACGCCCGCAGCGTCCTCCGGCTTCAGCCCAACGACCGCGCCGTGATCTTCGATGGCGCGGGGCGCGAAGCCACCGTCACCCTCACCGCGCTCGATTCCGCCGGGGCCCACTTTCGCATCCTCCAGGAGTCCGTGACCCCGCCGTTGCGCTGCCGCATCACCCTGGCCCAGGCCATTCCGAAGGGAAAAAACATGGACCTGATCGTGCAGAAGGCGGTCGAGATCGGCGCGGCCGAGATCTTCCCGCTCCTCTCCGCGCGCACTGTGGTGCAGCTCGACCCCGAGAGCGCGGCGCAGAAACAGGCCAAGTGGAAGCAGGTCGCGATCGAGGCCGCGAAACAATGCGGCCAGAACTGGCTCCCGCAGGTCCACACGCCGCGCCCGCCCGACGAATTCCTCGCCGGCGCGGGCCGTTACGATCTCCGGCTCATCGGCTCGCTCCAACCGGGAGCGCGCCACCTCAAAGAACTCCTCGCCGAAGCCCCCGCCCGCCCGGCCAGCGTCCTCATGATAATCGGCCCGGAAGGCGACTTCACCCCCGCCGAGATGGCGCTCGCGCACTCGCACGGCTGCGCCCCGCTCACCCTCGGCCCGATCATCCTGCGGGTAGAGACGGCGGCGATCTACTGCCTGAGCATTCTCTCCTACGAGCTGCTGGCCTAACGAGAAGTCACCCGGGCAGCAAAAACCCCGCGCCGTTTGACGCGGGGTTTTGCGAGAGAATTCGGAAAGCCGTTAGGCCGATTTGCGGCGCAAGAACCGCTGCCCGCACAGGAGAATGCCCACGCCGAGGAGCATGTAAACGGTGGGCTCGGGAACGGGAACCGCTCCGACCGTTAAGTTGAGGTCATCGGTTCGCCAGTTACTCGCCGTGCTAGTTCCGCCGGAGCCATACAAGCGGAACTCGACCGGCGTGCCTGGGGCGCCAGTGCTGTTGAAGGTGAACGTATAAAGATTCCAAGACGAATCTGTAGGTGAAGAATTCGTTGCCAAGGCGGTCGTAAAACTATCCGCGCTGGAAAAGAAACTCAGCGAGGTCGGACCAGTTGAAGTGCTCCGCGATCCGAGAGTGAAGGAGACGGAATTTATCGCAAAGCCTGCGCTTGGCGTTAAACTGAACGAGTAATAGGTCGACGTGGTTAAACTGAGCGTTCCTAACACCGCACTCACGGCAGCATTTCCACCTCCCGTGGCGCCAGCGTAGCCAGAGGAAGCCGACGTAGCATTAATAGACAATGAGCTGTTTACCGCCGTCAGCGGGCTAACAGTGAAATTCACGGGGGTGCCATTATCGAAGGTTGTGTTTAGATCGGTGAAGTTCCAATTGATGGTCGTTGTCTGGGCACTTGTCGAGCTGGCCGAAACGGCTACAGCTGCGACCAACGTGAGAGCGAGTTTAGTAAATGAATTCATGCTGCAATTAAATGCTATTTATCTCCGAGATGCGCGGACTTTGGCAGGGTGCCAGCGCGGAGACAAGCCTATTTTATGTGAACTTTGCGTGACATGCCCGGCTTCCCGGGGACGATCCATATCTGCACCTGGATCCCCAATTTACCTTGCTATCCGTTGCAGGTTTGTATGCAATGCCGCGCCACGCCAAGATCCTGGAAGCCAAAGGGAATCAGCCTCGAAAGATGAGACAGATGTCTCCTTAAGAAGAATTTAAAATGAAAAACAACTACCTTCACACAGCAAATACGACGAAGAAATTAGCGGTGCGAGCGAGGCGCGTCTTGTCCGCTTTCTGCATCGTCGCTGCATTCACGCTGGCTGGTCTCGCTTTGGCGGCGGGCCCCAAACCCCCGACTGGCCGCGCCAGTAAAGCGCAGATCGATGCGGGGAATCCAGGAAGCGGCAAGAATTCAAGCGCCGACAATTACAGTACGCTGGTGATGCGCGTCTACTTCCACGACCGCGCCGAGCGCGACCAGCTAGCCCAGGAACTCAATGCCGAAGAAGTGCCCACAACCGGAGGCTTCCTCACCGTCATCCGCGATCGCGCCCTCTACGATGGCCTGACGGCGCGCGGCCTCCGGGTGGAGATAGACGAGAACAGCAGTCGCAACCTGAGCGACCCGCAAATCTTGACCGACACTTTCTACGGCGGCTATAAGTCGGTGGAGGAGATATACGCCTTCCTCGACCAGAAGGTCATACAGGCCCCTACTCTGGTGGAGAAGGTAGATATCGGTGACTCCTGGTGCAAGGTCCATCCCGGCCAGTGCGTCCTCCCCAGTCCCTGGAACGGCTATGACCTGTTTGCGCTCCACCTCACGAATCGCAATATACCAGGCCCCAAACCGGTCCTCTGGGTGGACGGCGATATCCACGCCCGCGAAATCGCGACGCCGGAAGTCGTCATCCGCCTGATTGACTACCTGCTCGATAACTATAATACCAATGCCGATATTCACTGGCTGGTGGATTATCACGACATCTGGCTGATGCCCGAAGTCAATCCGGACGGCCACCACATCGTCGAGGCGGGAGGCAACGGCAACAGCCCCTATCTCTACCGCAAGAACGGCGACAACATCGGAGGCGGCGGGTGCTCCTGGCCTCCCACATCATTTGATCACTTCGGCGTGGACAATAACCGTAACTTCCCCTTCCACTGGGGCTGCTGCAACGGCTCGAGCGGTTTTGTGTGCGACCAGACCTATCGAGGGTTGTCGGCGGGATCGGAGCCGGAGACCATAGCGATCACGAACAAGCTTCGTGCCCTCGTGCCCGACCAGCGCGGCCCCGGTGACACCGATCCGGCGCCGATCACGACCACCGGCGTCTACCAGAACATTCATACCGTCGTGCCAGTCAACCTCATTCCGTGGGGCTGGACAAGCACGCGGATGCCTAACTACGCGGAGACGAACAATATCGCCGCGCACATGGCCGCGACGAACGCGGGCGGTAACGGTTACCCTTTTGGCTCGATCATCGATCAGTTGTATACCGTAGATGGAGGTTCGATTGACTGGGCCTACGGTGAGCTGGGGATGGCGGCCTTCTCCACCGAGTTGAGCGGCCAGGACTTCCTCCCCCTCTACTCGTGCATAGATAATCCAGGTTGCGGCTCGTCGCAGGGTATCTGGCCGGAGAATAAGGGGATGCTTCTTTATCTGGCGAAGATTGCGCGCACGCCTTACCTCACTTCGCACGGACCCGATGCCAACACGGTTGTCACCAACCCGGCATCGGTGGCGCCCGGCGTGCCCTCGCAGCTAACCGCCAGCATTAACTTCGCCTGGTCAAAGAACGCCTTCAGCCAGAACGTGGGCGCGGCCGAATATTACATTGATACGCCGCCTTGGGCGGGCGGCACGGCCATCCCGATAAACGGCACGTTCACTTCGCCGACCGTAGCCGTTAACGCGACCATCAACACCGCCGGCCTGTCGGTCGGCCGCCACATTATCTTCGTGCGCGGACGCGGCGTGAACAGCATCCAGGGCTTGCAGACCTTCGGGCCGATCAGCGCAGCGTTTTTAGATGTGACTGGAGGGACTGCAACCCTGCTGAGCGCAGCCTCACGCGTGACTCATGGCTCCGCTGGCACCTTCGACATTGCGATGCCGTTGACCGGCCCGTCCGGCGTCGAAGACCGGGTCGCCAGCGCTTATAGCGCGGTCTTCACCTTTGACGGACCGGTTACATCTGGCCAGGTGCAGTTGCTCAGCGGAACGGCCACGGTGGGTGCGGTCACGTTCAGTGGTAATAGCATGACCGCCGCGATTACCGGTGTGACCAGCGCTGAGATCGTGACCTTGCGAGCGCTGAATATCAATGGAGATGGACTGCCCCATGGTGACGTGCCGTTTGGCTTTCTCGCGGCCGACGCCAATGCCAATCGCGCGGTCGATAGACCTGACCAGCAACAAATTAAAGGTCAGGTAAACCAGCCCGTGACGAGCGCGAACTTCCGCGATGACGTCAATACTGACGGTCAAATCAAGAATACGGACACCAATCTGGTTAAAACCAACCAGGGCCACTCGATCCCGTAACTGGCCGACCATTCGCGGCAGAACGGCTTGAAGTGGGGTATCCCTACGAGCTACCGACCGGTTTGGCGGCTGCCAGGGAGGCGCTGGTGCTGAGCGACGATCCGATAACTGACCTCCACGTGGTGCGCGATGAGGCGAGCCCGGAGTGGACGGTCAAGTGCTGTCAGAATTTAAACGCGGGGGGCGAATACAAGGGTCGGCGGCCGCTGGTTGCCCCACCGATCACCCGAAGGTGGTGGCGAACCGGGCGGGCTCGGAGGACGGCGATCGCTGAAGGGCCCGAGGCCGAAACCCGTGTTTTGTTTCGTGAAGGCCGGCAAATGGACGGGGTGACAAGGAGGCGTTTTCGGAACCAAAACGCCATTTAAAACCCTACTCCGCCTAGCAAACGGCCACCGTCCGACTGAGGAATCATCTATCACTACGGTAGAGAGGCGGCCGTGCCGGCCACACGGTCGATTGCGCTCGACCCGAGCGCCTACCGGCTCGGGCGGCCTAACGCCTAACGGCGGGACTTGCTCTTGCCTTTGGCGGCGGGGCGTCGGGCGGAAGACGCGCTCTTCACTGCGCGCACGGTTTTCTTCACGGCCCGGGTCGTGCGGCGCGCGGCGCCTTTGGCTGTCTTCACGGCCCCAGCAGTCTTCTTCGCGCCCGAAGATTTAGCGGAACTCTTTTTGGTTTTCCTCGCGCCGCCGCTTTTCTTGCCGCCGAAGAGTTTGGTCTTTTTCGCCGCACGGACGGTGGAGCGAACGGTCTTGGCCGCGGTTTGTGCGCCGCTCACGGCCTGGCTCGCGGTGCTTTTTACCTGCGAGATCACCGGCTGGCCGCGCTCGGCGCGCTTGCCGATGACGGCTCCGACCACGCCGCCCACGACGGCGCCGATGGGCCCAGCCATAGCGCCCACGACGGCTCCGGTCGCGGCTCCCGCGGTGGTTTTGCTCACTGCCGGGATGGCGATGGTCTCATCGGTGCCGGGAACGGTTTTCTTCGAAGTCGATTTCTTGGCCATAAGTTTTTTCCTGCTCTTGCTGAACCGGTTTCCGGCCGGCCCGTTGTTCAGAGAATCGCCTTTCACCGCCGAGGCGGTTGGCTTTCTCGCGCAACAAAAAAGCGCCCCGGTTTCCCGGGGCGCTGTTTCGTAAAATTCTGAGTCGTGAGGCCGCTTAGCGTCCGCGCCGTCCGCCGCCGCCACCCTCGCGCCGACCGCCGCCACCACCGCCGCCGTAGCCCCCGCCACCGCCGCCGTATCCGCCTCCGCCGCCACCACCACCGTAGCCGCCGCCACCGCCGCCGTAGCCGCCGCTGCGACCACCACCACCGCCGCCGCCCGGACGCGCTTCCCGCGGCCGCGCTTCGTTCACGGTGAGAGGCCGACCTTCGACGGTCTTGCCATTGAATTCGGTGATTGCTTTCGCCGCATCGGCTTCATTTGCCATGGTCACGAAGGCAAAACCACGCGATTTCCCGGTGAATTTGTCCTGCATGAGAGTGACTTCCGAGACCGCGCCCGCCTGGGCGAAAAGGTCTTGGAGATCGGTTTCGGTGGTATTGAAGGAAAGGTTTCCTACGTAGAGTTTCGTGCCCATCTGAGTCTGTCTTTTGTTTGTGGAAATGCGGCCTGGTCACTGTTCCCGCTCATCGGATTTCAAATCGCCACTGAAAACTCAACTGTCGATTCACCAACTTCCCGGGCTGCTATTTCAGCCGGCTATGTAAGGTCGATTTATCGGGTGCGCAAGGAATAAGAAAACGTGGAATCGCCGGTGAAGCTGGGGCTCCTCTCGCGGCGATTCCTGCTCCTGCTCCTGCTCTTAATCCTGCTCCCTCTTCGAAAAGGATTAGGAGCAAGAGCAGGAGAAGGATTTACCGCTGGAGCCGTCCCTAAAATCCAAGCCCGAATTTAAGGGCCAAGGATGAACACGGATTCAGAATCAGGTTTTTTCCGTGTTCATCCGTGGCCAGGAATCTCTTCGCGGAGTTGAGGAGATCGCTTCGGATTTTCATATTCCGATTTCGGAATTTCCACGCCCGAAGCTAGGATGGGATTCCCAATGATATCATCGAGAGAGAAACCGGCGCGCGTGGCCGTGGTCGCGGCTGGGGTGGTGAGCCCGCTCGGCTTCGGCCTCGAGGAAACGCGGGCCGCGCTCGCAGCCGCGCGCGATTGCGTCTCGCCGGTGACGCGTTTCTCGGTGGAGCAATGCCGCTGCACCACCGCCGGGCAGGTGCCCGATGCGCGACTCGAGGAAAGCCGGCCTAACGATCGCAAGGCGCGCCGGCTGCATCGCGTCTCGCGGATGATGATTCATGCCCTGCGCGAAGTGCTGGCGCAGGACCCGACTTTTCGGCCGGAGCTGACGGTCGTGGGCACGACCAGCGGCGGGATGAGTTTCGGCGAGGAATATTACCGGGCGCTCCAGCAACCGGACGCGCGCGACCGGCAGATCCCGGCCTGGATCGCGAATTACCCGCCGCAAAAACCGGCGGTGGACGCGCTCGAGGCCTGCGGGCTCGAGTCGCCCTGCCAGGTGATCGCGAATGCCTGCGCCTCCGGCACGAACGCGATCGGTCATGCCTTCGAGTGCATTCGCTCGGGTCGCTACGAGCGGATTCTTACTGGCGGCTACGACGCGCTCTCGGAGCTGGTCTTCGTGGGATTCGATTCGCTCCAGGCCTCGACCGCGGACAAGTGCCGGCCGTTCGACGGCGCGCGCACCGGGCTCGTGCTCGGCGAAGGCGCAGCTCTCCTCGCGCTGGAAAATTACGAGTCGGCCGCGGCGCGCGGCGCGGAAATTTTGGCGGAAGTAACCGGCTACGGGATTTCCACCGACAACCATCACCTGACCCAGCCGCATCCCTCCGGGATCGGGCCGCGGCTCGCGATGCAGCGGGCGCTCGCCAGCGCGAGGCTCTCGCCTAACGAGGTCGATTACGTGAACGCGCACGGGACCGCGACGCCGTTCAACGACGCGGCCGAGGGTCGCGCCATCGCCGAGCTGCTCGGCCGGGTGCCGGTCAGCTCGACCAAAGGGATGATGGGCCACTCGTTAGGCGCGGCGGGCGCGATCGAGGCGGTGATTACTCTGCTCGCGCTGCGGCACGGCTTTTTGCCGGCGAACATCAACTTCCGCGCGCCCGACGCCGAGCTCGCGCTCGACATCGTGGCGAACATCCCACGTTCCGCGAACCCGCGAGTGGCGCTCTCGAATTCCTTCGGCTTCGGCGGCACCAACGCCACGATCGTGCTCGCCCGATGAGCCCGCGTCTCGCCGGCCTTGGATGGGTCACGCCGCTTGGGAGCACGCTCGATGGGGTGTGGGAGAAATTGCGCGCGGGGGAAAGCGCGACCGCCACGTCGTTAGGCGACGGCGCCGGGGAAAAGAGCGCGCTCGCTTTTCGCGTGCCGCCGGAGGCGGTCGCGGAAGCGGCGCGCCAGCCCCGGCTGCGCCGCTCGAGTGCGATCTCGCGCTTCGCGGTGGTGGCGGGCCTGGCGGCGCTGCGCGACGCCGGGCTGGAGCTGGACGCGGCAAGCGCGGCGCGGACCGCGCTGGTCTTCGCGATCTCGAATGGCGGCGTGATTTACACCCGGCGCTTCTTCCATGAGATCGTGAAATCGGGCGCGCAGGCGGCAAGCCCGCTGCTTTTTCCGGAGACGGTTTTTAACGCACCCGCGAGTCATCTCGCCTCGATCCTCGGGATCTCCGGCGCGAGCTACACCCTCGTCGGCGACGGCGCAGTCGGCCTGCTCGCGTTGCAGATGGCCGAGGACCTGATGGCGAACCCGGAGCTGGACCGCGTCCTCGTGGTCGGCGCGGAGGAAGTCGATTGGCTGCTTTGCGACGCCTATCGCCAATGGCGGCTGGTGCGCGCCGCGCCGCCGATCGAGCCCTTCGCCGAGCCGGCTCGCGGCACGGTGCTGAGCGAGGGCGCCGGCGCTGTGCTCCTCGCGCGAGAAGGTCGCGTGGCGTTGGAGCGGATCGATCCGGGCGGAAATTTTGCGGGCCAACGGGATCTCGTTAGGCAACTCGGAAAGATTGGCGCGCGCCTGGCCAGAAAAGAGCGGACCGATCTGCTGGTGGCGAGCGCGAACGGCACGTTCATCGACGCCGCGGAAGCGACGGTGGCGGCGCAATATTTCCCGGACGCGGCGAT
>JBBSED010000005.1:0-159133 GCA_038240025.1 Chthoniobacterales bacterium | reverse complement strand
ACCCGCTCCGCGCTGTTGGCACGGAGCAAGCTCTGATCCGTGGTGCATCCTCCCGTGCTCGAGCCTCACGACTCATGAAACAAAATAATTCCTTCGAGAACGATCGCGACCATCGCGGGATCGACCACCAGCACTTCGACGATCGGCGACATTCATGACCCCGGCCAGGATCCCGCAGAACGCACCCTAAACTTATGGACTTACCTCGCATTTTAATTGTGGACGACGACATCGGGCTCTCGCGGCTCGTCGGCCTCGCATTGGAAAAAACACGCCTCTACGAGGTGAGAGTCGAAAATCGTTCCCGCCAGGCGCTGGCCTGCGCGCGCGAGTTTCGACCTCATCTGGTGCTGCTCGATGTCGACATGCCAGGCATGGATGGCGGCGCCGTCGCGGCACAGCTTCGCGCCGATACGTCGCTCGGAGATTTGCACATCATCTTCTTCACTTCGCTTCTCTCGCAAAATGAAGGCGGGCAGGCGCTGAGCAAACGAGGCGGGGATCTCTTCCTGCCCAAACCGATCGACACCGCGGCGCTCGTTAGCTCGATCGAAATTGTTTTGGACCAGACCCCGGCGCGCGCCTAAGCGGCCGGGGCGACGCGACGTTTTCATGATCACGATGAACCCGAAAGAGGCGCGCATTTTGATCGTGGACGACAACGTCTCGAACATCGCGCTGCTCAACAATATGCTGGGCCGGATCGGCTACAGCACGCTGCGCCACACGACCGACTCGCGCGAAGCCTTGGCCCTCCTGGAGGAGTTCAAGCCGGACCTGATCATCCTCGATTTGATGATGCCGCACCTGGATGGCTTTCAGGTCATGCAACAACTTGCGGGCGTGATCCCAAGTGATGGCTATCTGCCGATCCTCGTCCTCACCGCGGACATTGCGCCGCCCACCAAACGCAAGGCGCTCGCCGCCGGCGCCACGGATTTCCTGCATAAGCCCTTCGATGCCTCCGAGATTTTCATGCGCATCCGCAATCTTTTGCAGTCGCGCTTTCTTCACCTCGCGGCGCAAAACCAGAACCAGCTCCTCGACCAGAAGGTGACCGAGCGCACGCAGGAGCTCTCGCGCGCGCTTGAAGAATTAAAGGAAACCCAGCACCGCATGGTGCAGCAGGAACGACTCCGCGCCTTCGGCGAAATGGCCGGCGGCGTGGTGCACGATTTCAATAACGCGCTCATGTCGGTGGTCGGTTACACCGAGCTGCTCCTGAATGACCCGGCCATGCTGGACGACAAGCCAGCCGTGCTCGGTTACCTCCAGACGATGAACACGGCGGGCCGCGACGCCGCGCACGTCGTGGGGCGGCTGCGTGAATTCTACCGGCCGCGCGAAGAGACGGACGTGTTTGAATCGGTCGCGCTCAACCAGGTGATAGAGCAGGCGGTTTCGCTCACCCAGCCGAAATGGAAAGACCAGGCGCTGCTCGCCGGCCGGACGATCGCGGTGGAGATGGATCTCGAAAAGGTGCCGACGATCCCGGGCAATCCGGCGGAGCTGCGCGAGGTCTTCACGAACCTGATCTTCAACGCGGTCGATGCCATGCCTGCCAGCGGGACGATTACCCTGCGGAGCTATCGCCTGCAGGAGCGGGTCGGCTTTGAAATCAGCGACACCGGCACGGGGATGACGGAAGAGGTGCGCACCCGCTGCCTCGAGCCATTCTTCTCGACGAAGGGCGAGCGCGGGACCGGTCTGGGGCTCTCGACGACGTTCGGGGTCATACAGCGCCACGATGCCGAGTTGGAAATCGAGAGCGAGCCGGGGTGCGGCACCACTTTTCGCATCAGCTTTCCGAGCCAGGTAAAAACGTTCGCGCCCGCGGTCGCGAGCGAGATCGCGGCACCCTGCTCACTGCGCGTGCTCGTGGTCGATGACGACTCGGTCCCGCGCGATGTGGTGCGGCAATATCTCGCCGCCGATGGCCATGAGGTCGTCACTGCGGCGAGCGGCCAGGAAGCGGTCGAGCGATTTGAAGCCAGCGAGTTCGACCTCGTTATCACCGATCACGCCATGCCGGGCATGAACGGCTCGCAATTAGCAGAGGCGCTCAAAGCTATGCGCGCGTCCCAGCCGATCCTGCTGCTCACCGGCTTCACCGATCCGAAGCTGGATCCGAAGGAAAAGCCAGCGGGCGTTGATCTCATCTTAAGCAAGCCAATTCCGCAAAACGAACTCCGCGAAGCCGTGGCCCAGCTTTGCTCCTCAGCATAATAACGACTATGAGTGCAACCAGCGCCGACTCCTACCCCGCAACGAAGCTGTTTTCTCCCTTGTCACGACGACCGCACCAGCCGGGTGGCTCCGCACCTCAAAGCGCGCCTTCGGCTGGCGCCTTGACCGCAGCCCTGGAAATGCTCGACCAACCTTTGATCGCGGCGGCGAAGATTCTGATCATCGACGACGAGTTATCGAACGTGCGCCTGCTGGAGCGGATTCTGAAACGCGCGAACTGCCATCACCTCATCAGCACCACCGATTCGCGCGAGGCGCTCGCCAGCTTCCGACAACACGAGCCCGATCTTGTGCTAACCGATTGGATGATGCCGCATTTCAACGGCCTGGCGGTGCTCGAGCAACTGCGCGACCACCACGGCAGCGATGATTACCTCCCGATCGTCGTGCTCACGGCGGACATCACGAGCGAGACGAAGCGCAGGGCGCTCGCCGCCGGCGCGACTGATTTTCTCACCAAACCTTTCGATCAACTCGAAGTGCTCCTGCGGATCGGCAATCTGCTCCAGTCCCGAGCGGCGCATCTCAAGATTCAGGAACAAAACGCCACCCTCGAAATGCACGTACGCAAGCGCACCATCGATCTCGAGAAGGCGCTTGCGGAATTGAAAGAGACCCAGCGCCAGGTGGCGCAACAGGAACGGCTCGCCGCCCTCGGCACGATGGCCGGCGGGATCGCGCACGACTTCAATAACGCGCTCAGCGTGATCATGGGCTTTAGCGAAATCCTGCTCACCGATTCCGACAACGGCCTGACCAAGGAACGGGCAGCCCAACCGCTCAATACCATTCTCACCGCCGCCAAAGACGCCTCCAAGATTGTCGGACGTCTGCGCGAATTCTATCGCTCGGATGAGGAAGATGAAGTGCACCTGCCAGTCGACTTCAACGAGCTGCTCGAGCAGGCCGTCTTTCTGACCAAGCCGCGCTGGGAAACCCAATCGCGCGCCGCCGGCCGACCGATTTTCGCCGAGGCGGATTTCGGTGAGATCGGCTTTATCTCGGGCGATCCAGCGGCATTGCGCGAGGCCTTGACTAACCTAATTTTCAACGCCGTCGACGCCATGCCCGAAGGCGGCACCATAACCCTGCGCACGCTCGTGAAAGAAAACGAGGTGGTCGTCGAGATCAGCGACACCGGCACCGGCATGAGCGACGAAGTGCGCGAGCGTTGCCTCGAGCCCTTCTTCACCACCAAGGGCGAAAAAGGCACCGGCCTCGGCCTCTCCATGGTCTTCGGCATCGTACAGCGGCACGCCGGCTCGGTCGAGGTCGAGAGCGCACCCGGCCGCGGGACAACGTTTAAATTGCGTTTTCCTTCGGCCGAAGGCCCCACTGACACCACGATCGCGGCGGCGGGATCACTTCACCGCCCACTCCATATCCTAATGGTGGACGATCAGCCCGTCCTCTGCCAGCTCCTTTGCGAATACCTGCAGATCGACATGCATTCCGTTGAGACGGCGGAGGGCGGCCGCGGGGCTCTTGAAAAATTCCGCGCGGGCAATTTCGACCTCGTCATCACCGATCAGATCATGCCGGAAATGAACGGCGAGCAACTCGCGTTGGAAGTTAAAAAGCTCGCGCCCGAGACTCCTGTTATCCTGCTGACCGGGTATGGGGACGACTCCTTCTCGGCCGGAATCGCGCCCGAAGGAATCGACCTCGTTCTGGGGAAACCACTCTCGCGCGCAGCCTTGCGTCACGCGCTCGTAGTGGCGATGGCTCGCTGACTGATCTTCGCACTTGGACCCGCGTTGGACCCGCAACGCCACAATGACGGCAAATTGGAGTTAATCATAGCTCGATTCCGAGCTTCCGCCGTCAGTGCTGATCCGCGAAAGCTAACGATAGTCGTAGCGGGTCGAAACGGTCAAACTGCTATCAGCTGCTCTACCAACTGAGCTATGTCGGGATTCGGCTATGCGTCTGCCGCGGCTAAAAAGCCACTCTTCCCGGCCGCTGCAAGCTGCTCAGTGTTTGCGCTGGACCAGGGTTGTTGGCAAATTAACGTGATGTCGAAAGTTCGCCGCGCGGTTTTTGTTCAGGTCGGCGGGCTTGTCCTGGTTGCCGCTCTGTTCGCCGTTGCCGGACATTATTTTCCCCTCGTCGACTGGATTTCGGCGATCCAGCAAAAAGTGATGCGGCTCGGCGCTTGGAGCGCCATCTGGTATCCGCTCTTATATGCTTGTTGCAATGTTCTGTTGCTACCGGGCGGTCTCCTTAGTATCGGCGGGGGATTCTTCTTCGGGCTTTGGTGGGGATTCTTGATCATCCTCGTAGGGAACGTGACCGGCGCTGCGATTTCATTCTATATAAGTCGTTGGCTAGGAAGAAACTGGCTAAGAAGGAAACTCATGCGGAATGCCACGTTGGAGGCGTTGGAGCCTGCAGTGGAGCGAGAGGGTTGGAAGATAATCCTGCTTAGTCAGCTCCACCCCTTATTCCCGACGAGCCTCCTGAACTACCTCTATGGCCTCACCTCCATGCGATTCCGGACATGTATGCTCTGGGTCGCCATTGGTCAGGCACCCGGTCTTTTCCTTTACGCCTATATTGGCACTCTGGGTCAACTGGGGTTGAATTTAATTCGCGGGAAATCGCATCCTCGGTTGTTCGAATATTGGGTATGGGGAGGTGGACTCCTGCTCTCGGCAGTCGTTCTGGTTGCGTTGGGGCGAATATCTCTTCGCCTCCTGAAGGAGGCCGAAGAAGCTGCCGCAAAAACCGAGGCGGCTAATAAGATGGTTCCAATGTCTGACAAGTTGAAACCGAGGCCGGCATGGGCAGGCAAATAACTCGTGCGTGAATTATTGGATCATGCGTGGAGGGTGCGGGAGCTCGCTTACGCGCCCTACTCTAGCTTCAAAGTGGGAGCGGCCATTCTTTCCGATTCAGGAGCTATCTTCACGGGCTGTAATGTCGAAAATATCTCGTTTGGTCTTACGATCTGTGCGGAGCGATCTGCAGTTTTCAGCGCAATTGCAGCCGGCGAAACGAAGTTCACCGCCTTGGCGATTGTGGCCGCTACCCCGACTGCGATCGTCCCGTGCGGAGCGTGCCGTCAGGTTCTTGCCGAGTTTTCCCCCCGCCTCCGAATCTTCAGTGAAGGAAATTCCCGATTGCCGCTTGAGCGACAGCTCTCTGACCTGCTACCGCTACCGAATGCCGGCATCTTGGAGAGTCCGAAGTAATTCCATATGCATTCGTCAGGGACACATTACGACGTAATCGCTGTGGGCGGAGGACATGCTGGCGCGGAGGCCGCCTTAGCCGCGTCGCGGTTGGGGGCAAAAACCCTGCTTCTAAGTCAGAACCTTGATACGTTGGGTCAGATGTCGTGCAATCCGGCTATTGGAGGATTAGCTAAGGGACACATGGTGCGCGAGATCGATGCTCTCGGTGGAATTATGGGTGTCAACGCTGACGCTACCGGCATCCAATTTCGCCTTCTCAATCGTTCAAAAGGCCCCAGCGTTCGAGCTCCGAGAGTCCAATGCGATAAAAAAGCCTATCAGTTCCGCCTCAAATACGTTCTAGAACAAGCGAGAAATCTAGACGTGAAACAAGGAGGAGTAGCTCGGGTTATCCTCGCTGATGACGTCGCGAGGGGCGTTGAAACGGACTTGGGTGTCCAGTTTTTCGGTCGCAGCATTGTTCTCACGGCCGGCACCTTCCTTCGAGGCTTGCTGCATCTCGGCAATCGACAATTGAAGGGCGGCCGAATGGCAGACGCGAGTTCCCCGCTTAGTGAGAGTCTTCGCGGAATAGGTTTTGAAGTGGGACGCTTCAAGACAGGAACGCCCTGCCGGTTGAACGCCAAGTCCATCAATTTCGACCTTTGCCAACGCCAAGATGGCGACCAAATTCCGTGTCGCTTTAGCTTTTTACCGCCTTTGCAAGCGTTCGATGCGTCGGAAGAGTTTCTCACGCTCAACACGGTCGTGAACGGTGCGTTCCATGTGGAACAGCTTCCGTGCTGGATTACAAACACCACGCCGGAGACCCACGAAATTATTCACGATAATCTTCATCAATCTGCCCTCTACAGCGGTAAGATCGAAGGTAAGGGGCCGCGTTACTGTCCCTCGATCGAAGACAAAGTGGTGAAATTCCCAGACCGCGCGCAGCATCAGATTTTTCTGGAGCCTGAGGGGCGCCAAACTGAAGAATTTTATGTGAACGGCGTCTCGACCAGCCTCCCCTACGATGTCCAACTCCGCTTCATTCGTTCGATTCCTGGCTTGCGAAAGGCCGAAATAATGAGGCCAGGCTACGCGGTCGAATACGACTACTTCCCACCGACGCAGCTCCGGCCTACCCTGGAAACCAAGCTGGTTGGCGGCCTCTACTTTGCGGGCCAAATCAACGGAACTTCGGGATACGAGGAAGCAGCGGCCCAAGGATTAATGGCAGGGACAAACGCCGCGCTCAAACTCTCCTCCGGTCGGGAGTTCATTCTAGACCGGAGCGAGGCTTACATCGGCGTGATGATCGACGATCTGGTCACCAAGGGAACCCTCGAACCTTATCGGATGTTCACCAGCCGTGCGGAGCACCGCCTGCTCTTGAGGCAGGACAACGCTGATCTTCGCCTTACGCCGAAGGCAGCCGAAATCGGACTGGTCGACGAAAGACGAAGAATGCTCCTCTCCGATAAAGAACAGACTTTGCGGAGCGCAAGAACCCTGGCCGAAACCACTCGTTTGGAAGGCCAGTTGCTCAGCCACCTCATGAAGCAAACCGAGTTTCAAGCGTCGTCCATTCCGGACGGAATTCGGCACAATATACCCTTGGAATTCTGGGAGCTCGTAACCACCGACCTCAAGTACGAGGGATACATCCGACGGGAACGCGATCAGGTCGATCTGATGAGGAAGGCTCAATCCCAACTGATCCCGAATGAATTCGATTATGCAGCCGTCGCGGGCCTGCGAAATGAGGCTCGGCAGAAACTGGCTATCTCACAGCCGACCAACATCGGGCAGGCCGGACGGATCAGCGGAGTCACTCCTAGCGATCTAGGAATTTTATCTATGTGGATCAAAAAGCATAGTATAACCAACTGATTAATAGACTTTTGCAAATTCTCATCTGTTTTGTTCTGGCGGCGATCATCGGTTACTTTTTAGGTTCGTGCCCGAACGGTCTCCTCATCTCGCGGGCTCGCGGAATTGACATTCGCCAGCATGGCAGCGGCAACATCGGCGCGACTAACGTCTTGCGGGTTTTGGGCAAGAGTTGGGGCTTCCTCGTTTTTTTCCTAGACGCGCTCAAAGGCTACGTTGCCGTGGAAATCGCCTTCCTCCTGGCCGCAAGATCCCCCCAGATCAGTCACCCGGAGATCGTTGGGATCGTAGGCGGCCTCGCCTGCATTCTGGGGCACACGTTTCCCGTCTGGTTACGTTTCCGAGGCGGAAAAGGTGTCGCAACGTCCGCCGGCGTGCTCCTCGGCCTCATGCCCGTAGCCGTCATTTCCGTTTTCCTTGTCTGGCTCGTGATCTTTAAGATCACCCGCTACGTGTCGATTGCCTCCATCACTGCGGCCGCAGCTTTACCCCTCTTCGTTCTCCTCTACCTGCGAATGAAAGTGATCAGCGGACCGGCTCTGCTGCCCTTTTCGATTCTTATCGCCGGGGTTGTGATCTGGAGACATCGTTCGAACATCGCGCGACTCTGGCAGGGCACTGAAGAACGCTTCGTTTCAAAAAATGACCAATAAGATCGCGATCCTCGGGACCGGCGGGTGGGGCACCGCTCTTGCGGTCCTCTGGGCACGGCAGGAAAACGAGGTCCTGCTCTGGGGGCATACCCCCGAGCGGGTAAAGGAAATCTCTCGCACCCGGCAGAACCCGGACTATCTCCCGGGGACCGATCTGCCGGAGAACCTTCGCCTAACGAGTGAGCTCTCGGAATGCGCGGAGGCGGACGTTTTGGTCTTCGTCACGCCCTCCGTCGTTCTGCGCGACGTGGCCAGCCGATTGCGGACCCTGGTGCAGAACGACGAGACGATCCTGCTCAGCTGCACCAAGGGGATCGAGCACGGCACCGGCATGCGCATGACGGAGATTCTGGCCGAACAATTCCCAACCAATCAAGTGGCGGTCCTTTCTGGCCCGAATCTGGCCGTCGAAGTCGCCCGAGGCCTGCCCACCGCGACGGTCCTCGGCTGCCGTGATCAGGCGATCGCCGAACGGCTCCAGCAGCTCTTCGGCAGCTCTCGCTTCCGCGTTTACACCAGCCACGAGATCGTGGGCATCGAACTCGGAGGCGCCCTGAAAAACATCTTCGCGATCGCGGCCGGCGTGGGGGACGGATTTGGCTTGGGTGACAATTCCAAAGCCGCCTTGGTCACTCGCGCTCTCGCGGAACTTTCCCGCCTCGGCGCCGCGATGGGCGGCGAACCGCGCACGTTCCAAGGCCTGAGCGGCGCGGGCGATCTGGTCGCCACCTGTTTCAGCCGCCTCAGCCGGAATCGCCGCGTGGGCGAAGAGTTGGGCCGGGGAAAAACATTAACTGAGATTACGAACGGCATGAAGACCGTCGCCGAAGGAATCCCTACTGCCCGTAGCGCCTTCGAATGCGCGCGAAAACTCGGCATTGAAACGCCGATCATCGATCAGGTCTACGCCGTCTTGCACCAACGGAGGGTCCCCGCGCAGGCGATGCAGGAACTGCTCGAGCGGGACCAGAAATCCGAGCGAAGTTAGGACCCGCTTTCGGCCCAGCGGGCCGCGAGTTGACCGATGACCGCGGGGAACAGCTTTCGCTCCGCGATCTGGATTCGAGCGTGCAATGCCGCCGCCGTGTCGTTAGGCAGGATCGCGATTTCCCGCTGCGCGATAATTTCGCCCGTATCGACTCCGGAATCGACGAAGTGTACCGTGCAGCCCGTCACCGTTTCACCGGCGGCGAGCGCCTGTGTCCACGCCTCTTTCCCGGGGAATCTTGGCAGCAGTGAGGGGTGAATATTGACGATCCGCCCGGCGAAAGCGTCGAGCACCGGCGCTTTCAGGATGCGCATGAAACCGGCGAGCACGACCAGTTCCACTTCCGCCGCGCGTAATAGCCTAACGAGTTCCGCCTCGGCCGCCGGATCGAGCTTGGTCCGCCATGGACCCTCCGGTAGGACCGCGCTCGGCACGCCGAACTCCCGCGCGACGTCGAGAATTCCAGCGTCCGGCCCATCCGCGACGACCAACCGCACTGCGGCCGCCAACCGACCGCCCCGAATTTCCTCCAGGATCGCGCGACAGTTCGATCCTTTGCCCGACCCGAGAACGCCCAATCGGAGCGGCTTCACAGCGAGGGAGCTGACATTCGCTCGACAATTCTCGCAGTGGATTTGCCCGGGACCAACGGAAGGATCTCGATCTTCGCGCCGACCTCATCCAACGCGGCCCGCTCTTCGGCGTCCAGACTCTCCGCCGTGTAATCGCCGCCCTTCACATAGATCGCCGGACGCGTCGCGAAGATCACCTCGGTCGCCCGGATCGCTGGAAAAATGGTGACGAAATCCACACACTCCAGAGCCGCCAACACCTCCGCGCGGTCGGCCGCGCAATTAATGGGACGCCCCGGCCCCTTGAGCGAACGCACCGATTCGTCACCGTTCAACGCCACCGCCAGGCGATCGCCGAGCCCCCGAGCCTGCTGCAGACAACGCACGTGACCGACGTGCAGCAGATCGAAGCAACCATTGGTCAACACCAGTCGACCACCGCCGTCGCGGAGCACGCGGGCGCGTTCGCCCAGTTCCTCAAGTGAAAGAATTTTCGTCTTCAAGGTGTCGACATCTTCGCTGGGTGCGTCCCGCGGTCAATCCCGCCCGGAGGACTCGAACACCCGCACTTCCGGCGCGACGAAAGCCGGCAAGGCCTCGCCGCCAAAACGCGCTTCGTTTGTCGAAAGCAGCAACTTCCATTCATCGGCTGGCGGCTGTGCCCGACCCTGGCCACCGAGCAAATCGACCAGCACCCGGCAGCGCGGGTCGGGACTCGTTAGGCCAAAATCAATTTGCACCAATCCGTCGTCCAACTCCGTCACGTGCCAGTTCGTGCGCGCGCGATTCTGCAGCGCCGGTTGCGTGCGCCGCAGCCGCAGCAGCTGGCGATAAAGTCGCAATGTCGCGGCGTGCGCTTCGCCTTTCAGTTCCTCCCAGAGCAGCTTGGAACGGAGAAAAGTCGATTCAGCCTGCGGATCGGGAATCTGTTCGCGCGTGACCGGATCCCGAAACTCCGCGAAGCCCTTGAACTCCTCGCGCCGGCCGGCGGTGATCTTCCGGCCGAGGTCCGGCTCGTGATCGGTGAAAAATTGAAACGGCGCCGTAGCGGCCCATTCCTGTCCCATGAAAAGGAGCGGCGTATACGGCACCAGGCAGAGCAACGCGGAGGCCGCGCGATAACTCGCGGCGGTCACTTTGACATTCAGCCGCTGACCAAACGCATGGTTCCCGATCTGGTCGTGATTCATGATGCAGAAAACGAACTGCGCCGGCAGCAGCTCCGCGGATTCGTTAGGCGGATTCGTTAGGCTGCGCGTCCGGGCCGCCCCGTGGAGCAGCCAACCGTTCCGCAAAGTCGCCGCCAATTCCGCCACCGTCCCCGCGTACGAGCGGTAGTAGCCTTCCCTCGCGCCCGTCAGCAACACGCGCACGACGTGGTGAAAATCATCCGCCCAGGAAGCGTCGAGTCCCATCCCCCCGCGGGCCGGCGGAAGAAGGAGCTGTGGCGCATTCCGTTCGTCCTCCACCGTAATGAAGCCCCCTAACGAATGCACCCGCGCTGCCACTTCCGCGAGAAAATGGGTTTCCGAAGTGTCGACCATCGCGTGCGTGGCATCGAGCCGGAAGCCGTCGAAGTGAAATTCCCGCCGCCAGTATTCGGCGTTCTCGAGAAAAAATTGCCGGACCGGCAGAAGCTCGAAATTGAACGCATCGCCCCACGGCGTTTTGTGCGCGGGGTTGAAATAATCCGGGCTGTAAGTCCCGAGATAATTGCCGTCCGGACCAAGATGGTTGTAGACGACATCCAGAACGACGGCGAGGCCGCGGGCGTGGGCGGCATCGACCAGCGCCCGCAGCTCGTTAGGCGAGCCATAAACCCGCGCCGGCGCGTAGAGCAGCACGCCGTCGTAACCCCAGTTCCGCGCGCCCGGGAAGTCCGCGATTGGCATGACCTCAAGCGCGTTCACGCCCAGCTCCACGAGGTGATCGAGCTTCTCGATCGCCGCTCGGAAAGTTCCTACCGGCGTGAAAGTCCCGAGATGCAGCTCGTAAAGAACCAGCCCCGAGAAAGCCGGAGTGCGCCATGATCCATCCTGCCATTCGTAGTCGCGTGGATCGATCACCTGCGCCGCTCTGTGCACACCGTCGGGGTTGAAACGCGAAGCCGGATCGGGCCAGTCCCTACCTTCGAAGTGGTATCGATAGCGATCGCCGGCGCGCCCGCGTTCATCCAGCCCGGAAAAGTAGCCGTCCTCACTTTTTGTTAGGCCAACTGTCCGCAGCTCTGCGCCGGCGCGGTCGCAAACCACCGCCGCGATCTCCCTCTTCCCGGGAGCCCAGGTGCGATAACGCACTCCGCCCTCGACCAGATCGGCGCCTTGGCTTCGCTGGGAAAAGGAATTCTGCATGACAAGAGGAAGAGTCGCAGCTACCACGAAAAACGACCGGACGACAAGATGGGGCCGTCCCCATCCCACGACGATGAAAAAACCCGAAGCGCGCGGCCCTTCACCTTCCTCTAAATCCAAGCAGTCGCTCGGCGATAAATTGAATCGGCCGCCCAAGGTGCCGCCCTCGCCTAACGATCTTCCTTTGCCGCGCCGGAAACCTCAAAGTCGCCCGATCAACGGCGACCGCCCGCAGGGCTGATGAACACCGATTTGCACGCCCGGCTCGAGCCGATGGCTCGCGTGATCGCGCAACAGCTCGCGCGTAAGCCGGAGCATTTCATCACCCACCCCAGCGAGAAACTTCTCTTCGGTTCGCTGAGCGACGACAACCTGCGCGAGTTCGCGCACGCCCATGGCTGGCGCGTCGTTAGGCGATTGGGCGGTCGTCGAATCGAATTTTACAACGACGCCTACGAACGGCAGGAGCGCGCCCGCACCGGCAATGTGCGTCCGGAAGACGAACGGCAGGATCGTTAGGCCTCGGTAAAGAACGCTGTCAGCGGGCTCGTGGCCGAGGCTTCGCTCCGCGTCTCCGCGAGACCGATTTCGCGCGCCGCGCGGCCGGCTTCGACCGCTTTGCGGAACGCCCGCGCCATCCGCACCGGGTCGGAAGCGATGGCGATCGCGGTGTTCACGAGCACGGCATCGGCGCCCATCTCAAGCGCTTCGGCGGCCTGACTCGGCGCGCCGAGACCGGCGTCGACCACGACCGGGACGGTGGCCTGTTCGATGATGATTGCGATCTGCGCCCGGGTTTCGATGCCGCGATTGCTCCCGATCGGCGAGCCTAACGGCATCACCGTCGCGGTCCCCACGTCCTGCAGGCGCTTCGCGAGAACGGGGTCGGCATTGATGTACGGGAGGACGGTGAAACCTTCCTTCACCAAGATGGTCGCGGCCGCGAGCGTCTCGACCGGATCGGGCAGGAGGTAGCGCGGATCGGGATGAATCTCGAGTTTTACCCAGGTCGGTAGGCCGGCGCTGGCCGCGAGCCGCGCGAGCCGGACCGCTTCCTCCGCATTCCGCGCGCCGCTCGTGTTCGGCAAAAGCAGGAAGCGTTTCGGGTCGATGAAATCGAGGATGTTTGCGAACGGGTCGCCTTTTCCAGAGAGATCGGCGCGCCGCAGCGCGACCGTGACCAGCTCCGTGCCGCTCGCGTCGAGCGCGTCGCGCATCAGTTCGTTCGACGAAAATTTACCGGTGCCGACGAGCAGTCGCGAATCAAATTCGCGATCGGCGATCCTGAGTTTTGACGGCTTATCCGACATGCCGGCAACTTACAGCGCGCCCTTGTACTTTCATTTTGAAATTCGTAAACTGCGTCGATGACGGAGTTCGATCTGCGGCTGGGCGATTGCGTCCAGGGGATGTCCGGATTGGCGGCGGGCTCGATCGATCTTTTGGTGACTTCGCCGCCCTACAATCTCGGCATTCGCTACGGGAGGTTTTCTGACGACGCGGATCGCTCCCTGTATCTCGACTGGTGCGAGGAATGGGCGGCAGAAATTCGCCGCCTGCTTCGGCCTAACGGGTCGCTCTTTCTCAACCTCGGCGCCTCCCCGAAGAGCCCGATGCTGCCGCACGAGCTCGCGCTCCGGTTGCGAAAGTTCTTCGTGCTGCAGAATACAATTCACTGGATCAAGGCGATCACCTTGCCTAACGAGTTTGGAGACGGAGAGATCTCCCGCGGACACTTCAAGCCGATCAATTCGCCGCGCTTCCTGAACGACTGCCACGAATACGTGTTCCATTTCACGCCGCACGGAAAGACGCCGCTCGATCGGCTCGCGCTCGGCGTCCCTTATCAGGACAAGAGCAACATCGCCCGCTGGTCGCATACCGCGGGCCGCGACCGGCGTTGCCGAGGGAACACTTGGTTCGTCCCTTACCAAACGATCCAGCGCCGGGATAAAGAACGGCCGCATCCGGCGACGTTTCCGGTGCAACTGGCGGTAAATTGCATTCTCCTCCACGGCCTAACGAGAGCGAAAACCATGCTGGATCCGTTTCTTGGAATCGGCCATTCCGCGCTCGCGGCCCAGCGTTGTGGCCTAACGAAGTTCGTCGGTTTCGAAATCGACGAGCAATACCTCGCGGAAGCTACCCGGAAAATTTCTCGAGCGGCTTAACCAAATTCGCCGGCAGCGGGCGCACCCGCTCGAAGACGCGTTCGGCCAGCGGCTTCGCCACCGGATAGCCGGCAATGAACATCTCCAACCGCGCATCGAGGTTATCGATGTAGTTGAGCGCCAGCGCCTCCGGCGTTTTCGGGACGACGGGCGACCCGAACTGCATCTCGCCATGGTGCGCCGCGACCAGGTGGAGGAGGTGCAGGCGGATATCTTCCAGCGGCGGCGAGAGCTTCGACCAATCGGCCGCCTGTTGCGGATCGGCCTGGATTTTCCGCCAGAGGGAATTCACCAGATCCATCCCGAGCGAGATGTGGCCGATCATCTCGCCGCGTTCGTCGAAGGGCATGCTAAAACCGGTCTCCGGGAGATGATTTTCCCAGAGCTTGCCGGAGTCGTGGAAAAGAATTCCGGCCACGAGCAGGTCGAGGTTCAGATCGGGATAGAGCGGCGCGAGTTGAGTCGCGACGCGCATCATCTGCGCGGTGTGTTCCACGAGTCCGCCTCGCCGCGCGTGATGATAAGTGCGGGCGCCAGCGCTGTTCCGGAACCGACTGCCATGCTCCGCGATAAACTCCGCGCAGAGCGCGTAGAGCCGGGGGTCGCGGATCGCCGCCGTGGTCGCGAGAATGAATTCCCAATCCGCGGCCTGCTTCGCGCGCAGCGCCGGCGGGCCTTGAAGAAGGTGGGCCTGTTCTTCACTCGTTAGGCTGCGGGTTTTCCAGCGGCGCGCGTCGAGGCCATATTGGCCTTGGAAAAATTCGCCGTTGATCTCGACGAAATCGCCGGTCTGCATCGACTCGCAGGCTTTGAAATTCGGGTTGTCGCTCCAGACGCGCAAGGTCATGCGATCGACCGCGTCGGCGAGCGCCAGCTCGCAATACGGCTTTTGGTCGCGGGTGGTTTTCGAGGCCACGGTTTCGAGTTGCACATGAGCGCGCGCTTCCAGCGGTCCCTGGGGCACGGTTTGGCGGATTTGGCGGAGGGTCAGCAATTCCATCGGGCGAGAAATTCGCACAGCTCATCCCGGGGAGCGAACCGCGCTCCCCGGGACTTGGCCTGACGACCCGTCACCGCGGTGCGACCGGCGCCGGCAGGAGCATCGCCGGTGCGGCTCCGCCGGTGCCGACGAAGTAGGTCGGGTATTGGCCGTTCCATTGCTGCACCCGCGCCCGCTCGACTTCGAGCGAACGCAGTTGGTAGAGCAACGGATTCTCTTTCGCCTCGGCGAGCGCGGCGTTCACCTCGCGGATCGATTGCGCTTCCGCGGCGGCGTTTATTTTCTTCGCGTCCGCTTCACCGGCGGCGATGCGGCGAGCGCGCTCGGCCGTGGCGTTGGCCTCGAGTTCGATGCGATCGTTCTCGCGCCGTTGCGCGGCGAAGCGCGCTTCGTTCACCACCTTGAGCTGTTGCGCGATGATGGTGTTGTCGATCGCTTTCTGGATCTCGCCGTTCTCGTAGGTCATGCCGCCGAACATGCCGAGTGTGGTCACGGTCACTCCGCGACTGGCGAAGAACTTCGTGATGTCGTTCTTCACCGCGTCGGAGATTTCCTGCTTCTTTTCGCGCAGGGTATCGAGCGGATATTTGGCCGCGACCTCGGCGCTGATCTGTTGGATGCGGCCGCGCGTTTCGCTGTCCATGACCTTGTCGAGCGAGCCGCTCGGATACCAGTAGAGGAATTTCGCCGCGTCCTCCTCCGCGATGAAAGCGGTGCAGGTGAAGCCCATGCTGAATCCGACGCTGTCCGCGCTCTCGATCCAGATCGCCTGGTTCTTCTCGGCCGTGCCGCTGTTGTTCTCGGCCGTCCATTCCCGCGTCACGGGTGAGCGGTTGACCTTGATCAACCGCACGGTCGGGATCCAGCGCCCGCTCCCATAGAAGCGGCCTTCCTGCGACCAGCGATGAGTCACCTGGACGCGCTTGGCCGCAACTTTCATGTCGCGGAGGTATTGCTCGGACTGGAACTTCGCCTGGCTGCCGGAGTCGCCTTCGAGCGGGATGAGAAAGCCCGTTTCGGAGGTATCGATCTCGGCGTATTCCGGCGTGTCGTACGGCTTCATGCAACTGCCGAGCAGACTACAACTGCCCACTAGCAACAGGGTCACTGCCTTGCGCGCAGTGGCTTTCCGCCGAGGCCGCACGACCCAGACCAAGGCCAGCAGGATAACCGCGACGACGACGGTGTGCGCCGCCGCGCGATAGGTATCGAAAAGGCGGAGCCGAAGAAAGGCGTCGTTACCGCCATTCAACTGCGCCACGGCGAGTGTGGCGGAGAGACGCGGTTCCAGCGCGCTCAGCCACACGGCTTCCACTGACACGGCAATCACTGCCACTAACCCAAACACCGCTAATTTCTTAACAGTGCTCATTTTACTTTTCTTTCTAAAGGGCTTCTTCAGCCCATGACGGCTCTCCCCTGCGGACAGAGAGACCCTGCCTAACGAGTGTAGGAGGTCCTGCGACGATTCCTGCTCCCGGTGTTTGCGCTTACGAGGTTAGCTGTCGGGCTAGGACCACCAAGTGTCCCTGGCGCCGCAGCGCCACACGCCCCGATCCGGTTCCCCGGAGATTTTGGTTCCCCCGTTGACCGGGCCATTGGGCCCGATCACTCAGCAATAACAAAGAACTAACAAAAGCGTACGACAGCGGGTTCCGGCTGCAAGGAAAATCGCCCGAAATCGGCCGCCGCCTTTAGCGCAGACCGCTCGGCAGGCGAGGCGACGAAAGTAACTTCCCGAATTCTTCCCAGCGCTTCTCCGGATCCCCGGGTGTCCCGCCCCGCTTTTCGATATACTGCCTAACGAGATCCTCGCCGTAATTATAGTTAATCACGTAGCTGCCGTAGTGCTGGATGAATTGCACTCGCTTCTTCGCCCGTTCCGGATCCTGCAGCTCGTATTTCTCGAGCCATTCCGCCGCGCCCGCTGGATCCGTCTTCCCATCGAGTAGCTGCCGCGCCGCTTCGTTCCCGGCATAGCTTAGTTTTGTCATCAAGTCCTGCACCTTGTAATACTCCTCCGCTCGCGCGGAATCGAGGCCGGCGGCCGGCCAGAGGACGTCCTTCTCAAACTTCCGCCGCTCCGGTTTCGTGAAAACTATTTCGCGTCCGAAATTCGCGGTGCCCTCGGCGATGAGCGACTGCGGCGAGTAAAGTGGGTAGACCGAGAAATCCATCCAGCCGCGATCCCGGGTGAGGTTGCGCTCGAGGAGCGTGTTGTAAACGTGATGACCGGGATAGCCCTCGTGCGCGGCGAGGTCGACCGCGCGATCGATGTAATTCGGCAGGTCGGTATTCACCTGAATGACGCTGCGGAAGTTCCCCTTATACCAGTTGTAACCGCCCCATGGTTTGTTGGTCACGTACTCGACGGTGAAGCTCTCGTCCGGCGGCAAGCGCAGATGCGCGAGGGTGCGCGCGCGGCATTCTTTGATCGCCAGCTGGAAGACCGCGTCGAGTTTGTCCTTCGGAATGATGAACGCTTTGCGCCAGGCGGCGTAACGCTCGGCGAGCGTTCGGTGATCCGACGGGCCGTTCGGTTTCACGGCACCGGTCGCCTCGATCTCGTCGATCAATTTCTGGAAATGTTCCGCCGGATAAGTCGGTGCGACGGCGTCGTAGAGCGCGCGCGATTGCTCATCGAAAGTCATTTTTTCGCCCTGTAAGAGCCGCACGCGCGCGCCTAGAGCCGCCAGCTGTTTGTCGAGGTATTCGCGACGGAGACGATCGATTTCCTGCGGCGGCGGCGGCAGTTTCGCGAGCTGCCCGCGCAAGTCGGCGGCCTCGCGGGCGATTTCGACGAGAGAAGGTTTCGCGGCTTCGACGGAGGATTTCCAGGTCGGTGGGCCGTAATACGCGTCGACGTAATCAGGATCGTGCGGCGTCATCGCGAGGACGAGCTTCACGTAATGCTCCGAGATGGCGTTGATCGGCACGCGTTTCATTTCGGCGAAAGCGGCGAGGTTGCTGAGCGCGAGGAGGGTCAGCAGCAGCGAAAATTTGAATCTCATTTCGCTCAATCTGACTGGTCGCCGAAAGTTAATCGAGCAGACGCTGCTCGATTCCGGCGTAGGCATCGATCCGGCGGTCGCGCAGGAAGGGCCAATGCGTGCGGTATTCATTCACGCGCTTCCATTCCACCTCGGCGAAAAGCGTTTCTTCGCGTTCGACGCTCGCCTTCGCCAGGATCTCGCCGCTCGGAGCGACGATGAAGCTTTGACCCCAGAACTCGATCCCGTCGCCGCCGACCGGCCGCTCCAGCCCGACGCGATTCACCGCGACAACGAAGCAGCCGTTCGCGATCGCGTGGCTGCGCTGCATCGTTTCCCAGGCGGAATGCTGGGCGTAGCTGTATTTCTCTTTCTCGCTCGGATGCCAGCCAATCGCGGTCGGGTAAAAGAGAATCTCGGCACCGCGCAGAGTCGTGAGGCGGGCGGCTTCCGGGTACCATTGATCCCAGCAGACGCAGACGCCGACGTTGCCGTGCGGGGTCGGCCAGTTAAGAAAACCAAGATCGCCCGGGGTGAAATAAAACTTCTCGTAATACGAGGGATCATCCGGGATGTGCATCTTGCGATACCGCCCGAGCAACTCACCCTGCGTCCCGATGATCGCGGCGGTGTTGTGATAAAGCCCGGCGGTCCGCTTTTCGAAAAGCGAGGCGATGATGACCGCGCCCGTCTCGCGCGCGACTTCGCCTAACGACTCGGTCGAGGGCCCGGGAATCGTCTCCGCGAGCTCGAAGTTCGCGTGGTCCTCCGATTGGCAAAAGTACTGCGAACGGAAGAGCTCCGGCAGGCAGATGATCTGCGCCCCCTGCGCCGCGGCCTCACGGACACGCGCGACCGCCTTCTCCAGGTTGGCCTGCGGGTCGGTCCCGCATTGCATCTGGATGGCGGCGACGCGGGTCGTCTCGTTAGGCATTATTTCTTGATCGAATCGGCCGGCACGATCTTCACGCTCTCGAGCGTGACCCGGCTGGCCGGCTTGCTCATTTCGCCGCCGTTCCCGCGACCCACCGGCGTGTCGCCGATCCGTTCGAGGACGTCGAGGCCTTTGATCAGATGACCGAAAGCGGTGTATTGCCGGTCGAGCGATTTCGCGACCCCGAGGCAGACGAAAAATTGGCTACCGGCCGAGTTCGGATCCTGCGAGCGGGCCATCGAAAGGACGCCGCGCACGTGCGGACGCTCGTTAAATTCCGCGGCGACTTGGTAACCCGGACCGCCGGTGCCGTACATCGCTTCGTTCGAGAGATCCTTCGTGTTCGGATCGCCGCCCTGGATCATGAAGCCCTTGATGATGCGATGAAACGCCGTGCCATCATAGAAGCCTTCCTTGGCGAGTTTCTTGAAATTTTCCACGGTTTTCGGGGCCACGTCCGGCCAGAATTCCACCACCATTTCGCCCGCGCTGGTTTTGAGCACGGCCACTTCCTTTTGATCTTTATCCATGTGCTTAGCTTCGCCTGACTTCGCGTTTTCTTCCAGTTTCGCGGCGGGCGCGGTTGCCGGCATGGTCTCGGCCGAGGGGGTGGCGAGGCCATGGGTGCCCTTGGCTGGGCTAGATTGACCGGCAATTTTCTCGGTCTCCCGACCGTGGGAAGTCGTTAGGCCGAGGGCACAGAGCAGGCTGCAAAAAAGAATCCGTTTCATGGCAGACCAGTGCCACGGGGGGCGCGCGGCTACAACTTCAGATAGAGCGTGCGCGTGCCGAAATCGATGATGCCGTGATTGCGCCGGAGAAATTCTGAACCTAACAATCCCGCGACCGGCGGCTCGCCGGTGAGCAGATCACCGTGGATCAACCCCTCGAGATCCATCACCCCGACCTCCTTGCGTTTGACCAAGAAATCACCCACCGAGAAACGCCGGATGGTCGCGAGTTGCAACCCGCGGTCCTCGAGATTCACCGCGCCGGAAGTGTAAGGCGTTTCGCGCAGCGCGAGGCGCATTTCGTGGAGGAACGGCTTGTGGATGAGCGTCGTGAAAGCGCCGGTATCGATCATAAGCTGCGCGGCTTTGCCGTTGAGCTTGCTGTCGACGTAGAGGTTCCAGCCTTTCGTCACCCGAATCGGCACCTCGCGCCAGCCGCGGTGATCAATTCCCGGCACCGTGCCCGGAATATCGGGATCCACTTTCATGATCAGGATTTGCTTCTCGCAATCGAGCACCGCCTGGGTGGGAAAAAGAACGTCCGCGCCAAGAATGCCGTCGAGTTCCTGCTCGTGAAAATCGCGGGAAGAACGGGCCGGCCCGCTCAGGTCGATCGCCACCATCGGCTCGTCCACGAGCGTGAGCGCGCCGAGCTGCAACCGATGCGCGATCGCCACCCGATTAAAGCCGCCATTGATCCGTAGCCGCGGCGGCAGCTTCGAGGAACCGGGGAGCTCGGTGAGTCCGAAATGTTTCCGGCGCGTGACCGAGATCGCGCTCACCGGCGCGCCGCTGTCCACCCCGAGGAGCGCCGGTTTGCCGTTGATCCGGGCGTGGACGAGCAGGTGATTCTGCCGGGAGCGCTCGAGGGGGAGCGCCTGGAACTGCGCCTCCTCCGTCGCGGGCGGTGCGGCCGAAGCCGACGCGGCGGCGAGCAGAACCGCCAGAGCCGGCTGGAGCAGTCGCGGAACAAAGCCGGCGCTGGAGGATTTCACGCGCGAGAATAGCACCATCGCCGCTCCGCGAAAACGCTTGATTCGCCTCGCGCCAGCCCGTATTCGGAGCGAACCGATTATGTCACTCCGTTCTTCTTTCGCCGGGTCTCTTTCATTCGTTAGGCGAGCGGGCGCGCTGTCGTTAGGCGCGGCTCTTCTCCTCGCCGGTTGCGGCAAAGGCGGAGGGGGCGCGAGCGGCGACTCCATCGCGGTGGGCGAATATGCCTGCCTCACCGGCCTGACCGCGAGCTTCGGCACGGCGGCGCACAACGGGACCACGCTGGTCGTGGAAAAAGCCAACGCCAGCGGCGGCGTGCTCGGGAAAAAGATCAATCTCATCACCGAGGACGACCAATCGAAGCCGGGCGAAGCCGCCACCGCGGTGCGCAAATTGATGTCGCGCGACCAAGTCGTGGCATTGTTAGGCGAAATCGCTTCCTCGCGCACGCTCGAGGCCGCGCCGATCGCGCAGCAGAGCAAGATCCCGATGATCTCGCCGGGCTCGACCAACCTGAGAGTCACGCAGGTCGGCGATTACATTTTCCGGGTCTGCTTCATCGATCCCTTCCAGGGCGAAGTGATGGCGAAGTTTACCCTCAACACGCTCAAGAAAACCAAGGTCGCGGTCCTGATCGACGTGCGGCAAGATTACAGCGTCGGCCTGGCGGCGGCTTATAAGGCTTACTTCACCAGCCATGGCGGCACGGTTGTGGCGGAACAGAGCTACAGCTCGGGCGATCAGGATTTCAAGGCGCAGCTCACCTCGATCAAGAGCTCCAACCCGGAGGCGATTTTCGTGCCCGGTTATTACAACGAAGTTGGCCTGATCGCGCGCCAGTCGCATGAGCTCGGGATCACCGTGCCGCTGATGGGCGGCGACGGCTGGGATTCACCGACGCTCACCCAGATCGGCGGGGCGGCGATCGAAGGCGATTATTTCTCCAACCACTTCTCGACCGACGACACCTCGCCGATCGTGCAGGGTTTCGTGAAAGATTATCGGGCGCGGTTTAAGAAGGATCCCGACGCCATGGCGGCGCTCGGTTACGATGGCGCGGCGGTTTTACTCGACGCCATGAAGCGCGCCGGGAGCACCGACCCGCAAAAGCTCCGCGACGCGATCGCGGCGACGAAGAACTACGAAGGCGTCACCGGCACGATCACGATCAACGAACAGCGGAACGCGACCAAGTCGGCCAAGGTGCTGACGATCAAGGACGGGAAATTCCATTTTGTCGAAACGATCGCGCCGTAGGCGAAGTGATGAACTGGACCTGTAGACGTTTCCCTGTGGGAAACGCGGGCATCGGGGCGGTGGCCGGGGAAGCCGTATTTGAACGTCCATCTCACGCTTCGCACAGCGAAGCGACTACAGGGCGATGAGCCAGTTCATCCAGCAGCTCATCAACGGGCTCTCGTTAGGCTCGATCTACGCGCTGATCGCGCTCGGCTACACCATGATTTATGGCGTGCTCCGGTTCATAAACTTCGCCCATGGCGATGTCTACATGGTCGGCGCGTTCAGCGGCTATTACCTGGGCCGCTGGCTCACGAATAGCCTCGGGATGCCAGCGGGCTGGCTGCTACTCGTCGTCGTGCTCCTGGGCTCGATGATCTTCTGCGCGATCACGGGGTTGGTGATCGAGCGCCTGGCTTATCGACCGTTGCGCAACAGCCCGCGCCTCACGGTCTTGATCACGGCAATCGGCGTCTCGCTTTTCCTAGAATACTCCGGCCAGGTTTTCTTCGGCGCGGATCCGAAACCGTTCCCGGCGCTGATTCCGGATCGGATGATCAACTACGGGGGACTTAGTTTTACGAACAAGGGGCTGATCGTTCTCGGCGTCACGATCGTGCTTCTGGTCGGGCTGACTTTTATCGTGCGCAAAACCAAGATGGGTATGGCGATGCGCGCGCTTTCGTTTAACCCGATGGCCTGTTCGCTGATGGGGATTAACAACAACGTCATCATCTCCTTCACCTTCGGGCTCGGCTCGGCGCTGGCCGCGGCGGCGGGGATCTTGTCTTCGTTGAATTACCCGGTGATCACCCCGCTCATGGGTCTGCTGCCCGGGATCAAAGCGTTCGTCGCCGCGGTCCTCGGCGGGATCGGCAACATTCCCGGCGCGGCCTTAGGCGGACTCATCCTCGGAGTCGCCGAAACCATGATCGTCGGTTACGGCGATAAGATTCATGTGCCGCCGAGTTATCGCGACGCGGTCGCGTTTGTGCTTCTGATCGCGATCCTGCTTTTCAAGCCGTCGGGATTGTTAGGTAAAGGCACCGTCGAGAAGGTCTAGCCCGATGCCCGCGACGCCTCCATCCTGCAAGCCCGGCGCCACCTATCCGAAGCTCTGGCTCATCGCGGCGATCATCGCGGCACTGCTCTTCTCCCAATTCATCCACCTCAATCCCTACTTCTCGATTGTGGTCATCAACATCGGGATCAACATCATCCTCGCGGTCAGCCTGAACCTGGTGAACGGCTACACCGGCCAGTTCTCCCTGGGCCACGCTGGCTTCATGGCGATCGGGGCCTATACCGCCGCGGCCATGACCAGCTTCGGCGGAGCGCGTTGGTTCGCTTCGTTAGGCGGAGTCAACCCGTTCACCACCACCACGCTCTTTGTCGTCGCGCTCACGCTCGGTGGTCTCGCCGCCGCCCTCGCCGGTCTTATCGTCGGCGTTCCGTCGCTCCGGCTCAAAGGCGATTACCTCGCCATCGCCACGCTCGGCTTCGGCGAAATCATTCGCGTGATCATCCAGAACACCGAGACGATGGGCGGCTCGCGCGGCTTCTCCGTCTCGGGAATTTACACCACGATTTTTTGGACCTACACCGTCGCGGCGATCACGGTTTACGTGGTCGTGAACCTGGTAAACTCCGCTTATGGCCGCGGCTTTCTCACCGTGCGCGACGACGAGATCGCAGCTGAGGCGATCGGCGTGAACACTACGAAATACAAGGTCGTCGCCTTCGTCCTCGCCTCGTTTTTCGCCGGGATCGCGGGCGGACTCTACGCGCACTTCATTGGTTATCTCACGCCGGAAGGTTTCGGGTTCATGAAATCGATCGAGATCATCGTCATGGTGATCCTCGGCGGCATGGGAAACACCGTGGGCGTCATCTTCGCCGCAATCCTGCTCACGATTTTGCCCGAAGTGCTGCGGCCGGTGCAGGAATACCGGATGGTGATTTACTCGCTCATGCTCATCATCCTGATGCTGACGCGGCCGCAGGGACTCTTCGGCGGGATCGCCTGGCGGCGGCCCGGTTGGCTGCGGAAAAAACGAACCCCGGTGGAAGATGGCAGCGCTGCTTGATCTGCGGGAATGCACGGTGCAGTTCGGCGGCCTCACCGCCGTTAACGCGCTCTCGCTCGCGATCGGGCCGAACGACCTCGTCGGCCTGATCGGCCCGAACGGCGCGGGAAAGACGACCGTTTTCAACATCATCACCGGCATCTACACCCCGACCTCGGGGGCGATCACTCTCGCCGGCGAGTCGATCGTCGGCCGCAAAGCCAATGCCATTGCCGCGCGCGGGATTGCGCGGACTTTTCAAAACATCCGGCTCTTCCCCTCGCTCACGGTTTACGACAACGTCCGCGCCGCCTTTACGATGCATCTGCGCCACGGCATCGCGCACGCGCTCTGGCGGGGGAAACCGTTTCTGAAAGAAGAACGCGAGATCGACGAGCAGGTCCTGGAAATTCTCTCTATCTTCCAACTCGAAAAAGCGCGGAGCACGTCCTGCAAGAGCTTGTCGTATGGCGACCAGCGCCGGCTCGAGATCGTGCGGGCGTTGGCCACGCGACCGAAGCTGCTTCTGCTCGACGAGCCCGCGGCCGGAATGAACCCGCGCGAGAAAGACGACCTGATGAAGCTGATCCAGTTCGTGAAGGAGAAGTTCAACATCGCGGTGTTGCTGGTGGAGCACGATATGAAGGTGGTGATGGGGATCTGCCAGCGGATCGCCGTGCTCGATTACGGAGTAAAAATCGCGGAGGGCTCGCCCGCCGAAATCCGCGCGAACCCGAAGGTGATCGAAGCGTATCTCGGCGAGGAAACTCCCTCACTTTAATCCTACACCTACACTTACACCTCCGATGCCCGCCCAATTCGATCACGAAAAGCTGAAAGTCTACCAGCTATCCCTCCAGTTCGTAGCCCTCGCCACGGACCTACTGGAACGAATTCCCAAAGCACTCGCCGCCCACAACCAACTCGACCGCGCGTCCACCGCGATTCCCCTCAACATTGCCGAGGGAACAGGCAAATGGACGATGCCCGATCGCTGCCGCTTCTACGACATTGCGCGCGGCTCGGCATTGGAGTGTGCGGCGTGTTTGGATGTATTGGTGGTGAAGAAGTTGCTGACGCCAAGCGCGGTGGCGGAGGCGAAAGGACTGCTGGTGAGCGTGGTCTCGATGCTGGTCGGGTTGACCAAGGCGATCGCGCCTAATCGCGTTTATGAGGATCCCGACGGAATCGGGGAAGTGCAGGTGTAGGTGTAAGTGCAGGATAAAAGTGATCTGGTGCCATGCTTGAGCTGAAAAACGTGACCGTGAATTACGGTTCGATCGTCGCGCTGCACGACGTTTCGTTGCGGGTCGAGCAGGGCTCGATCGTCACCCTGATCGGCGCGAATGGCGCGGGGAAATCGACCACGCTCCGGACCATCTCCGGTCTCTTGAAACCGACGCAGGGGAGCATCCTTTATGACGGCCAGGAGATTGCCGGCGAAGCCGCCCACAAGATCGTCGCGCGCGGACTCTCGCATGTGCCGGAAGGGCGGATGATTTTCGCCAACCTGAGCGTGCACGAGAACCTGCTCATGGGCGCCTACCTCCGGAAAGACCGCTCGAAGTTGAAAAACGAATTCGACTACATCTTCGGAATGTTCCCGCGGTTGAAAGAGCGTGCCAAGCAGGTCGCGGGGACGCTCTCCGGCGGCGAACAGCAGATGCTCGCAATCGGCCGCGCGCTCATGAGCAAGCCGCGCTGCCTCATGCTCGACGAGCCTTCGTTAGGGATCGCACCGCTGTTGGTGAAGACGATTTTCGAGAAGATCCGCGAGATCAACCAATCGTTAGGCATCACCGTCCTGCTGGTGGAACAGAACGCGAATCTCGCGCTCGAAGTTTCGCATTACGGCTACGTGCTCGAGACCGGCCGGATTATTCTGCACGATCGTTCGGCGGCATTGCGAGTGAACGAGAAGGTGAAGAACGCTTATCTCGGCGGGTAGCCGCGCTTGGCGCCGCGAAAGCGCTACAGCGAGCTCTCGCCGCCCCAGCTCGCTCCACCGCTCGAGCCGCCAAAGCTTTCCCCGACATGCTGCCAGCGCCTGCGCGTTTCGGGCGATGGAAGTTGTCGCCGCACGTCTTCCTTGACCGTCTGCAGGAGCGCGGCCAACTCTTTCGGCTGCACGCCTGTAAGCCCGAGGCCGGTTTCCGCTTCGACCGACGAAGCCGCCGTCTCGACCAGGCGCGACCACTCGTCCGGGGACATCGCCGCGCGCAGTTCCCGCGCTTTGCCTTGCATGGTGGCGATCGACTCGGTGAGCGTTTTCCGGCTGTTCGAGGAGGCTCGGAAGATATCGATCAAACGTTGAAAGCTGAGATGAAAGGGCAGCGTCGCGAAGTCCGCGTCCTCGTTTTCTGAGATCGCGCCGGGCGGGGTCTCGGTCGCGTTTGATTCCACCAATCCCCGCCAGCTCGAACCCTCGAGATAACCGAACTCGCAAGTGTAGCCCGCCCCGGGCGAACCCACTTCGGCGAACGCGTAACCGAGCAGCGGATCGATCGCGAAAGTCGTCTCCTCCGTCCCGTCGGCGCGCAGGACGCGCAGGAGGATTCTCCCCTGCTCTAGGTCTGCGGCGGTCAGGTGCTGCGAGACCTTCAAGTCCCAGTAGACAAAAAGTGTCTTCGGATCCCGCGCCAGGACGGCCAAGGAACCCGCCAACGCTCGTCCCGCCTCCGCCTGGATGCCGGCAGGCTCTTCTTTTTCTCCCGACACGCGCCGGGTTGGCACGACCGGCTCCGCGGAAATTTGATAGCCGGCTCCCGCGCTCTCAGCCGTCTGATGGTTGGTCTCGATTTCGTTCATGGACAATCGCCTGGGCAAGCGCGCAGCATTAATAACCTACCGCGCCGAACCGACAAGTGGATTCCCCGCCGACCCTCGCGGCGGGCTTGCTGACTGGCGCGCACGCCGTCCCCGGCTAAGTTCGGCGATGCTTTCCGAGACGATCGAGCTGCGCGGCCACATTATTGATTCCCTGATTCTGCCGAAGGTTCTCGACGAGATCATCACCCACGGCGGCACCTTCAAGATCGGCGAGATCCGCATCGGCGAAGCCCGTGCCGACCAGAGCTTTGCGCGCATCGAGGTCACCGGTCCCTCGGCCGACGAGCTCGACGATCTGATCCTCCGGCTGCGCCAGCACGGCGCGGAGGTCCTGGAAAAGAAAAGCGTCCAACTGGCGGCGGCGCCCGCCGACGGAGTCTTTCCTGAGCACTTTTACGTGACCACGAATCAGCAGACTTTCGCCCGTATCGACGACGGCGAAGTCGAGGTGCAGCCCGCGCTGATGGACAGCGCGATCGTGATCGACCGGGCCGCGAAGACCGCGACCTCGACGAAATTTTACGGTGTAAAAAAAGGCCAGGAAGTAGTCGTCGGCCACCAGGGCATCCGAGTGATCCCGCTCCAACGTTCCACTTCCCGCACCGACGCGTTTGAGTTCATGGCGAGCAACGTCTCGATCGAGAAGCCGAAGACGGCCGTGATCCGCGGGATGGCGCAGGAATTTCATCGCGCCCGGCAGGAGAAGGGCAAAATCCTCGTCGTTGGCGGCCCCGCGATCGTCCATACCGGCGCGGCGGAGCATTTCGAGAAACTGATCGACTGGGGCTATGTGAACCTGCTCTTCGCCGGCAACGCGCTCGCCGCGCACGACATCGAGAACGCGCTTTTCGGGACGTCGTTAGGCGTCTTCCTGGAGAAGGGTTCGCTGGCCGAGTCCGGCCACGAAAATCACATGCGCGCGATCAACGCGATTCGCAATGTCGGCGGCATCCGGCCCGCGGTGAAAAACGGGCTGCTCAAGAGCGGGATCATGTATTCCTGCGTGAAGAACGGCGTCGACTTTGTCCTCGCCGGCTCCATCCGCGACGATGGGCCGCTGCCGGACGTGATCACCGATGCGCTCGAGGCCCAGCGGGCGATGCGCGCGAAACTCGAGGGGGTCACGATCGCGATGATGATGGGCACGATGCTGCATTCGATCGCCGTCGGAAACCTCCTGCCGGCGAGCGTGAAAACGATCTGCGTCGATATCAACCCGGGCGTGGTGACGAAGCTGGCCGATCGCGGAACCTTCCAGGCGATCGGCCTCGTCACCGACATCGAGCCCTTCCTGCGCGAGCTCACCGACTGCATCGAGGCGCTTCGTTAGGCGGAAAATTTACCATGCGAAAACTCCTCCTCTGCGCGCCGGACCACTACGGCATCGAATACGAGATCAATCCCTGGATGAGCCGCGACCGCGCCGCCGATAAGCCGGTGGTGCAGGCGCAATGGCGCGGGCTGCACGATAAATTGAAGTCGTTAGGCTGCGACGTCCATCTCGTGCCCGGCGTGCCGCGCCTGCCCGACATGGTTTTCACCGCCAACGCCGGCCTCGCGGTCGGGAATCGGTTTATCCCGAGCAATTTCCGCCATCCCGAGCGCGCCGGCGAAGCGCCCCTCTTCGCGAAATGGATGGAAGAACACGGCTACGAGATCATCTGGCTGCCGGAGGACCAGTATTTCGAAGGCGAAGGAGATGCCCTCTTCGCGGGCGACGCGCTTTTTTGTGGCTACAAATTCCGCACCGATGTGAGTGCGCACCGGTCCGTCGGCGAGATTTTCAACTGTCTCGTCATCTCGGTCGAGCTGGTCGATCCGCGCTTTTACCATATCGACACCTGCTTCTGTCCGCTGACCGACGGCGGCGCGGTCTGGTTCCCGGCCGCGTTCGATGAATACGGGCAGCGGACGATCCGCGATCACGTGCCTAACCTGATTGACGTCGAGGAAGAGGAAGCGGCCCATTTTTCCTGTAACGCGGTTGTGCTGGAAAAAGAGATCGTCCTCCCGCAGGGCGCGCCGAAACTGATGAAGTCGTTAGGCGAACGTGGCTACAACTGCCACGCGCTCCCAATGACGGAATTCCTGAAAGCGGGCGGCGCCTGCAAGTGCCTGACGATGTTCCTGCCGCAGCGCGAATCCGTTTAGCCGCTGGCCTGCCGCTTTTTCTCTAGCGCCACCTCGATCTTGCCTAACGGGAGGCAATTCATCACGTCGCTTTTGGTGAGCCAGCCTTTGCGCGCGACACCGACCCCGAACCAAAGCTCCGGCAATTTCTCCACCCCGTGCGCGTCGGGATTGATCACGCATTTTACTCCCTTCTCCTTCGCCAACGGCCACCAGCGCCAGTCGAGATCGAGCCGCTTCGGCGCGGCGTTGATTTCGATCCACGTCCCAGTCGCGGCCGCCGCGTCGAGGATGGCGGGAATGTCGATCGCGTAGGCTTCGCGCCGCAGGAGCAGCCGACCGGTCGGATGCGCGAGAAAGGTGACGTGCGGATTTTGGATGGCGCGGATGATCCGCTCGGTCATCTCAGCTTCCGGCAACTGAAACGCGGAATGGATCGAGGCCACCACGTAGTCGAGGCCGGCTAAGGTTTCGTCGTCGAAGTCGAGCGAGCCGTCGCGCAGAATGTCGCACTCGACGCCAGCGAAAAGCCGGAAGCCGTCAAACGACTTGTTCAATTCTCGAATGGCTGCGACTTGCGCCCGGAGGCGCGTCCGATCAAGTCCGCCCGCCTGGATCGAGCTGCGGCTGTGATCCGCGATGCCCAGATATTGCAGGCCTAGCTCCTGCGCGGCCGCGGCCATTTCCTCGAGCGAATTCCGGCCATCGCTCGCGCTCGTGTGGCAATGAAAAGTGCCCCGCAAATTCTCCGGCTCGAGCAGCCGCGGCAAACGGCCCTCCGCGGCGGCTTCGATTTCGCCACAGTTTTCGCGCAGCTCCGGCGGAACGAAGTCGAGTCCCAGCGCGCGATACAAATCCGCCTCGTCTCCGACCAGCGGGATCTTCTCTGCGGGGCGCTTCTTCTTCTGCGTCGGTCCTCCCTCGGCGGGCGCGAGCCGGTATTCGTTGAGCGTCCAACCGCGCTGCAGGGCCCGGTTCCGCAACACGATATTGTGCTCTTTGCTCCCGGTAAAATAGCCCAGCGCGAAAGGATATTCGGCGTTGCTGACGACGCGCAGATCAGCCTGAATGCCCGAGTGCAAGCGCACGCTCGTCTTCGTCGAGCCGCGCGCGATTACGCTCTCGACGAGCGCATGCCTAACGAAAAATTCTGTGACCGCCGCCGGCTCTTTCGTCGCGACGATGAAATCGAGATCGCGCACGATTTCCTTGCGACGCCGATAACTTCCCGCGGTGCTGACCAGGAGGGCGTCCGGGTGTTGGCGCAGATCGCGCTGCAACTGCTCGGCCGCGCCCGCGACTGCCCCGATCGAAAAACTCCCCGCATGACGGGCGCGATCCGCGATGGTCTTAGCGAATTTTTCCTGCGTCGCCTTGCCGAACCCGGGCAGCTCCGCGACCCGGCCTTCGGTGCAGGCGCGTGCCAGATCGGCGATCGAGTTCACCGCTAACTTCTCGTAGAGCGCCTTGATTTTTTTCGCGCCCAATCCCGGGAGAGAAAAAAGCTCGAGAATTTTCTCGGGAAACTGCGCGCGCAGTTCGTCGTAAAACTTCAAGGAGCCGGTCAGCACCAGCTCGCTGATTTTGCCGGCGATCGCTTTGCCGACGCCGGGGATCTCCTGGAGCCGATCCTCCGCGGCGAGCTCGCGCAGGTTGCCGCCCCAGGTTTCGATCGAACGCGCAGCGTTGGTGTAAGCGCGAATTTTGAACGGATTCTCCTCCGCTTGCAGCTCGAGCAAAGTCGCAATCGTCTCGAGAACCTCGACGATTTGTTCTTTTTTCATCTCCAGCACAGGGAAACTGTTGCGCGGAAAAGCGATTGCGTCGATGCGCCGAACTTCGGTGTGCGCCAGAATCCCGCCTGGCACGCCAACCGCTTGGATAGAGGCATGGAATTCTGGCGGCGCGGCGGGGTCTTTTCCATTTTTTATCTTCTTAGGAGCGTCGCAATCTTTGTCGGCGGAATCGTTTTCTCTGCGCGGCCCGACGGTCCCTGGTAACACCGCGCAACTCCGCCACGGCGTCGCTTGCGCGCCGGAAAAAGCGCCGCTGGGGGTGAAGCGAGCGATCTGGGCGGGCAAGCAATTGCGCAAACGGCCGTATCGATGGGGCGGCGGCCATGGTTCATTTAACGACGGCGCTACGATTGTTCCGGTCCGGTTTCCTATGCGCTGGCGGGCGCGGGCTTGCTTCAGGTTCCGATGAGCTCAAGCGACCTGCTGCATTACGGAAAGCACGGCCGAGGAAAATGGATCAAGGTCTACGCGCGGAATGATCGCAGCGATCGCGATGCGCCGCGGTGGCATCCGGCGAATCGCGCCCCCGCGCGGTTTCGAAGTGCGCCATCCTGCGGGGTTGTAAGGGGGGCCATCGCCACCGCCCACAACTACGGCCGAAGAGAAAGAACCGGCCGCCAACGGTAAACCGCGGCGGCCGTCTCCTTCGGAGGATTTTGGCGACGATCAGTTGATCTGACGTCCAACGCGGCCGTCCACCGATCGGGTCCCGCGATTGCTCGCGGGACGTTTCGTGGCGACGCCGCCCTTGGCGTCTTTCGACGGTTTGAGGTCGCTCATTTTGACGCTGGGCTTTTTGCTCGCGCCGGTTTTGCTCGTTTTCTTAGCTGTAGCCATAGTTTTTTTCTTTCGGTTGTTTGAGGTTTTTTTAGTGGAGTCGAGCGGGTTTGGACCGCCGAGCGCCTGCCTGGGAGGCGCCACGGGCGGATACCCGTCCCGGGCGGTAATCGCTATCGATTCTTGTTGATTATAATGGGATCGTCGGAACCGAGCTTGTTCGTCTGACCGCCCGCGCGATTCACGTTGCCCTTCTGGGTGTTGGTTTGACGAGCCACGCCGCCTTTGGCGTCTTTGTTGGGCTTGAGGTCTTTCATCTTCACTTCTTTTTTCTTGTCTGTAGCCATAATAACTAACTCCTTTTTCTGTTGGTTGTTGGGTCGATGTCAGTCGCGCCGAAGAGCAACCGCCGCCCGCCCGCGACATTCTTTTTGGGAATGACGTCATCGAGCCGGAGCAATTTTGCTTTGCCGCTTCTGCGGGGAATCTCAGATTCCCCCGCGAAGGCGGCTCTTTTGTTCTTCGGCGTACTCACGGTTGTCTTCTCCTTATCATCTTCTGTGCCGGGGCCATTTTGCTGGCCTTGTCATGGCCTAACGATCCCGTCCGATGGGGTTCGCTTCCCTCTGCATTAAGCAGCGTATGACGGCGAAAAAATTGCGAAAATAGTTTGGCAGGACTTCTCCGGGTAGAGTCGAGTCGGTCTCATTGTTTCGCTCCTTGGCATCGATTCGTCCCAACCTTTTGGCTCACTTTTGATTAAGTTTCTGTAAGTGCCGTGCCAGGGTTGCGCGCGAGCTGCCTAACCTTCGCGCGCTCCGGCGTTGGTGACCCGCGTTCGTGGCCGAAGAGCTGGCACTCGGTCAGGGTATCGCTCATGGCGGAGGCGTTGATGGCGACAACAGTGCGGGAGCCGGCCGGCCGCCGCGGCTTCTCGCCGCAGTTCCGTTCGTGTAGGCGCGCATCTTGTACGGGTTCTCTTCTGGAGGTCGAGCAGGGTCGCGATGGTTTCGAGAACCTCGACGATTTGCTCTTTTTCCATTGGCTGCAGCGGAAAGGGTTGCGCGGAAAGCGAGAAACGTCGAAAACTTCCGCGCGTCGTTTAATCCAGTGGCCCCGGCTGGCACGCCAACGGCTACTGGAAAAGTATGAAGTTATTGCGACGCATCGGCGTCATTCTCAACCTTTTCGTTTTTGGAGCAGCACCCGCGCTGGCGGAGAATCCCTTCCCGACCCGCGGGCCGACGGTGCCGGGACAGGTCGCGCAGCTCCGCCACGGGGTGGCCTGCGCCCCGGACAAGGCGCCGCTGGCGGTGAAGCGCGCGATCTGGGCCGCGAATGAATTGCGCAAACGGCCGTACCGGTACGGCGGCGGGCATCGGTCTTTTCTCGATAGCGGCTACGACTGCTCCGGCACGGTTTCCTATGCGCTGGCGGCAGCGGGTTTATTGCGGTTACCGATGAGCTCGAACGACCTGGTTCGCTACGGTCAGCATGGTCGCGGCAAATGGATCACCGTTTACGCGCGGAACGGCCATGCTTACGCCGTCATCGCCGGCCTGCGCCTGGATACGACGGCCTGGAATAGCCGCGACGATCGCGACGCGCCGCGCTGGCATCCAAACAACCGTCCGCCGCGCGGCTTCGAGTCCCGGCATCCGGCCGGTCTCTAAATCGAAAAAGCCGCCGGCGAAACGGTCGCCTGCGGCTCTTTGATTACTCCTAACCAGGGAGAGGTGGACTGCCGCGCGGGTTCGGACCGCGGGTCGGCTGTCCGATGGTAATCCTTACAGGAGGCCGCGGGTCGCGCCGTTGGCGTTGCCACGACTCGAATCGGCCTGGTGGGTGCCGCGATTCGTCTGGCTGCGGCTGGTGTTGGTTTGCTGCCGCGCGCCCACGCCGCCTTTGGCGTCTTTTTTCGGTTTCAGGTCTTTGACTTGTACTTCTTTTTTCTGAGCCATATGAGCTATCTCCTTGTTTTGTTTTTGGTTGTTGTTGTTGTGTTGATGTCCGTGGCGCCGAAGAGCAATTGTCTCCCGCCCGAGACGTTCCCTTTCGGGATTAGATCATCGAGCTTGATCAATTTTTCTTTGCCGCGTTTCGGCTTGGGAATCGAAGAATCCCCCGCCGCCGCTGCTTTTTTGTCCTTCGCCGTACTCACGTTCGCCGTCCTCTTATCATGATCCATGCCGGGGCCCGGTTTCCCCATCTAACGAACGAGCGTCGCGCAGGGTTACGGGCCATGTTTTCATAGGTAACTGGGGATCTAACGACAAGGCGAAAGTTTCTGAAAAAGACTTTGGCCGGCTCGGAGGTGCCTTTCCCAGCCGGTCTCGTTGTGAAACTGTCGCGTCGCATTCCTGATCCGGTTCACGGTTCACTTTTGACTCATCTTTCGCAGGTGCCGGGCGAGCGTGGCGCGGGAGATGCCCAGCCGGCGCGCGGTCTGGCGCTGGTTCCGTCCCGTCTGTTCATAGACCGAGGCGACGTGACGCGCTAGCGCGGTGGCAAGGGAAAAATCATCGGGGGGCGGTTCGCTGCCGTTTTCGTCCGGCGCAGGAGCGACGGCGGGGAGCGGTTCAGGTTCGCTGGTTTGCAAATCCGGGGGAAAAACGACGTGCTCGGGAAGAATGACGCGCCCATCGCAGAAGAGCGTCATCGTGCGCACGGTGTGATTGAGCTCGCGCAGGTTGCCCGGCCAATCGTAGGTGAGCAGCTTGCCCATCGCCGCGGGATGAATGGCGGTGATCTTTTTCCCCTCGTTCCGGGCGGACGCACGCAGCTCGGCGGCGATGAGCGCGGGGAGCTCTTCGCTCCGGTCGCGCAGGGAAGGGATGAGCAGGGTGAGTCCGTTCAAGCGATGGTAGAGGTCTTCGCGGAATTTGCCCTGGCGCACGCGGTCGCGCAGCGAACAGTTGGTCGCGCAGATGATCCGCACGTCGCAGGTGAGCATGTGCTCGGAGCCGACGCGCTCGAATTCGCCGTACTCGAGCACGCGCAGGATCTTTACCTGCGCGAGCGGGCTCATGTCCGCGATTTCGTCGAGGAAAAGCGTGCCCTGGCTGGCGAGCTCGAATTTCCCTTTCACGGTCGTTTGCGCGCCGGTGAAGGCGCCGCGCTCATGCCCGAAGAGCTGGCTCTCGATCAAGGTGTCGCTCATCGCGGAGGCGTTGAAGGCGACGAACGGGCGCTCGGCGCGACCGGAGGAATTGTGGATCGCGTGGGCCAGCAGGGTTTTGCCGGTCCCAGTTTCGCCTAACAAGACGACCGGCACGTCGGAAGTGGCGGCGAGTTGCGCGAGCTTCAGGCAGCGCGCCATCGCGGGGTTCGTGGTCGCGATGTCCTCGATCTTGAGCTTGGAAAGCGGGCGCAGCATGGCGGCTGGTTAGTCGCGCACGTTCTCGCGCAACTGGCGGATTGGCTCGAAAGCGTATTCCATGATCGTGCGCTGGCCGACCACGATGCGCGCTTCGCCCGTCATGCCAACGCGCACGGCGAGCGGACGACGCCGGCCCGCGGAGCTGGCATCGAGCGAGGCGAGCCCGATGAACTGCGGCCCGTCCGTGGAGGCGACCGCCGCGGGACTAATCCAGTCCAGCTTAGCGGAGACGACGCCGTAGCGCTGGTAGGGGAACGCGTCGAAGAAAAGGCGCACGGTCTGGCCACTCGCCAGTTTTGGAAGTCCCGCTTCGCCGACCACGAGGCGGGCACGCGGTTTCGAATCGGTCGCGGAAAGCTGGCAAAGCTCCTGGCCGTTTTGGACCACGCTCCCCGCGTTGCGCTGCGCGAGCGAGATGACCACGGCGTCGTAGGGCGCTCGGACGGTGAGGACATTTTGTTTAGAATTTTCCAAGTCTCCCCGCAGCGCGCTCAGGCGGACCTTCAGTTTTTCGATCTCGGCCACGTTTTCGTCGTGCGCGCGGGCGTGTTCATTCTTGAGCTGCGTGAGCTCGAGGCCGACCTGCTGCACGGTCCGTTGCGCGACGCTCAGGTCCTTGTCGGATTCAGCCGATTCGAGTTGATAACGGAGCACTTCGACCTTGGAGATGCCGCCGTTTTTGGTCAACTTGTTCATCCGCTCGACGAGGTCGCGGCTGGTGGCGGAATGCTTTTCGCGGAAGCCGACTTCGCTTTCCGCCTGCGCGATCTCGGCGGTCTTGATCTCGAGCTGCGCCGCGAAAGCCGCGTCTGCTTTCGCCAAGCCTTCCTCGTGCGTGTGGAGATCTTCGGTGAGGGTGCGTTGATCCGTGTCCATGCCACGGATCTCATCGGAGCGGAGGAGGAAGAGCGGCGCGGCCTTGCGGACGGTTTGCCCTTCGGTGACGCAGACCTTGTCCACGACGGCGAGGCGGGGCGATTGAATCGGATCGGCGCCCGAAGCCGAGGTGAGCACGAAGGGACAACTGACCGTTTCCGGCAGCTTCACCAGCACCGAGGCGAGGAGCGCGACCCCGAACATCGAGACCATGAGCCACGCGGCCGAGCGGACGAACCAGGGCGGTGGATCCTGCGGGAGCATCTCCGATTCCTTGTCGATCGACCCTGGCTGCATGAGTTCGTTAGGCATCGTTAGGCGGAAGGTTAAATCCCCAGCTGCTGGCTGCTGAGGTAGAAATAGAGACCGCGCTGCGCCATCAGCTGGTCATGGTTGCCGACCTCGGCGACGGAGCCTTTTTCCAGAACGACGATGGCGTCGGCTTCGCGGATCGTGCTCAGGCGGTGCGCGATCACGATCGTGGTCCGGCCGGCGGTCAAACGTCCGAGATTATCCTGGATCGCACGCTCCGATTCGGTGTCGAGGGCGCTGGTGGCTTCGTCGAAAATCAACACTGGCGGGTTGTTGTAGATCGCGCGCGCGATCGCGACCCGCTGTTTTTGTCCGCCGGAAAGGGAGAGTCCGGATTCGCCGATCTTGGTCTCGTAACCCATCGGCAACCGCATGATGAAATCGTGCGCTGCCGCCGCCTGCGCCGCGACCAGGACGCGGTCGAGATCGGGCTCGGCGTCGCCGAAAGCGATGTTGCGCGCGATCGATTCGTTGAAGATGTGGTTCTCCTGTAAAACCATCCCGATGTGTCGCCGCACGTCGCGGTAGTTGAGCGTTTTCAGGTCGACGTGATCGAAGAGGATCGTCCCTTCCGTCGGCTCGAGCAGACCGGCAATGAGCTTGATCAGCGTTGTCTTGCCGCAACCGCTCCGGCCGACGAACGCGACCATTTTTCCGGGCGCGAGGTCGAGTGTGACGTTGGCGAGAATGTTCGGCGCTTCCGGCCCACCGTATTTGAAGCTGACATTTTTTAATTCGATCCGCCCTTCGAGACTGTGTACCGGCGTGAGGCGGGAACGGTCGCGACCCTGCTCCGGTTCCTGCTCGAAGACGTCGTTTAACCGGTTCAGCAAAACGGTCGCGAACTGCAGATTATCCCAGACGCCCAACGTTCGCATGATCCCGCTGTAGGCCATCGCGGTGAGCGAGCTGAAGGCGACGAAGCCGCCGATCGAGAGCGCGCCGTTCATCACCTGGTTCGCGCCGACCCAGAGGAAAACGGCGGTCGAGATCATGCCGATGCTTTGCATCACGCTGTCGTAGGTCATGACGATGAAGCTGCTCCGGAAGAGCTTTTTCGAAACGGAGAGGAACTCGTTCAACATCATGTCGCGGAAGACCGATTCCGCGGCGGCGGCTTTGACCGCTTCGATCCCCTTGATCGCGTCGATCTGGTGCGAGGAATATTTCCCCTGGCTCTCCTCGACGCCGGCGAAGAGCGGGCGCAGGACCTTTTGCGAGAAATACATCAGCCCGAGATAGAGCGGGGTGGTCGCGAGAAAGGCGAACATGAGCGACGGGCTGTAGATGACCATGAGTCCGAGAGCGCCCGCGAGCTGGACGAGGGCGAGGATGGCGCCGATGCCGTGCTGCACGGCAAATTGCCGGACCTGCCGCGCGCCATCGAGCCGCCGCTGGATGTCGCCCGTGCGCCGGGTGGTGAAATAAGTCATCGGCAGCGAAAGCATCTGCCGGCTCAGGAAATCGAGGATCGCCGTGTCCAGCCGCACGGCGGCGAAGGAGAGGAGAAATTCCTGCGCAAGCGAAGCAGCGGTGACGAAGAAAAGCGCCGCGCCCATCCCGAGCAGAATGATCTTGAGGAGGCCGACGTCTTTCTCGACGATCACCTTGTCGACCACCATCTCGGTAAAGATCGGGAAGAGCAGCTCGAGGACCGTGATCGCGACCGCGAGGAGCATCACCTGCGCGAAAATGACTTTGAATTTCGCCAGGAACGGCCACATCCACGCGAACGACGCCTTGCTTTCCGGTGCGCTCTCGAAGGCCGTCGTGTAATCGAAAAGCGCGGCGTAGCCGGACCAGTTCTGCTCGAATTCTTTGCGCGGAATCTTGCGCAAGCCGCGCGCGGGATCGGCGACTTTCACGAACGCCGGCTGCACGTCGTAGAGCACCATCCAGTGGTTGCCCTCCCAGTGGATGATGGCCGGCAGCGGCATGACGTTGAGATTGCGCAGCGACACCTTGAGCGCGCGCGCCGCGAGCCCGAGCTCGGTCGCAGCGCGGCAAAGCGCCTTCAAACTCGTGCCGTCGGTCGAGGTGTGGCAGAGCTGGCGGATCCGCGAGAGCGAGACTTTGCGGCCGAAATGCCGGCAGATCATCCCGAGGCTCGCAGCGCCGCAATCCATCTCGTCGATCTGCTCGATCGCTTCGATTTTGCGGATCCGCTTTTTGCTTTTCCGGAAGAGCCCGCCCTCTTCCGCGAAGGGTGCGGTGGCGTCGTCGCTCCGCTTCGCCGCGTTCTCGTCGAGCGCGACTTTGTCGTGCGTCGTGCTCGCGGCCGGGAGCATCTCGGTATCGAAATCGAGCGGGACGCGCGCCTCCGTTTTTGCCTCGTATTGGGCGAGCCGTTCTTCCATCAGCTGGCCAAATTCCGGATAGTTCTTCTTCAGGTCGCGCACCGCCGCCGGCTCGAGCGCGAGCAGCCGGCAATCGCTGAATGCCTCCACCGAGGCGGAGCGGGGCGTGCCTTTGAGAATTGAGAGCTCACCGAAGAAGTCGCCATCGCGATAGAAGGCGAGATTCTTCGTCGACCCGTTATTTTGCGCGAACGCGCGGGCGCGCCCTTTTTCGAGAATGAACATCGCGCCGGGGGCGTCGCCCTGCTGGATGATGGCGCGCCCCTTCGCCACTTCGACCGGTCGGAGCTTCTCGATCAAGCTGCGCAAGGCCGGCACGGGCAACCGGCCGAAATTGCTGAACTGGTAAAGAAAACCGTGGAGCGCGCGATGCCGCGCGGTGATCTCGAGATGCTGTTTCAGCTCCGGATTTTCCTCGACCACCTGGAGGAAATCCGCGCGATCGAGCCGGAGCGCTTCCACGCCGGTGCTGCAACGGACGGTGGCGTTGCGGGTGCCGCCTTCGGCGAGCGCGGCTTCGCCGAAACTATCGCCCGGCTTCACGCTCGCGAGCACCACTTCGGTGCCGTTTTGGTCGGCCTTCACCACCCGGGCGCGGCCGGAGAGAAGAATATAAAACGCGTCCGCCGGCTCGCCTTGCCTAACGATGATGTCGCCAAACTCGTAGTGTTCCTCGTGCAGGAGCGCGCGCAGCTGTTCGAAATGGTCGTCGGAGAGAAACTGGAAGAGGGCCGCGCGCCGCAGGAGGGTGTCGTCGGTCGCCTTCATTTCGTTAGGGGAGAAGATTTTTCCATTGCACGTGCTGGGCGCAGAGCTCGCCGAAATGCCGATCGAGGATGCGCTCCTCCGCCCGGGTTTTCACGATCGGGTCGTCCACGTTTGGCTCCGCCTTGGCGATGATCCGGCAGAGGTGGAAACCATCGCCGCGAGTGATCGGTTCGAGCACGCTGCCGGGCGTGACGCTGAGGAATTTCTGCTGCAAATCTTCCGGGACATCCTCCAGCAAAATCTCCGCGTGCCGGTAGGGATAGCGGCCTTCCTCGGCCACGGCCTGCATCTCCATGCCATCCGTGCGCACGCAGAGGAGCGCCTCGCGCGCGGCGTCGAGCGAATCAAACTCGATCGTCTCGACCTCGAAAAGCGTGAGCGGCAACCGGAGCGCCGAGACTTCGTGGGCGCGCGCTTCGCGGGTGAGGAGCGCGTCGGTGGTGCGCTGGTAAACCGCCTCGGTCGCAAGCTGTTCGCGCAGCCAGGCGTGATCGCGCTCAAGCTTGCCCAGCCATTCCGGCACCTGCTCGTGCGGCAGTTCGTTCCGCTCGAGGAAACGGCCCTTCTCCGCGTTGAGCAATTCATCGGCGACGTCACCGCCGCCCTCTGCGCGCCGCGCCGCGACGCGCCAACTCGAGCGGCCGGCCATGCGCTCGATCTCGCCGTTCAGAATCAATTCCAGCGTGAGCAGCTCGCGCATTTCCGCGGAGGCTTCGAGATAATCCTCCGCCGCGGCCGCGCTTTCCTCCGCCGTCTCGCCCCAATGATGGCGCACGAAATAGGCCCCGAAATCTCCGAGGGTGAGACCGCGTTCGCTCAGCCAGCGCTCCGTTTCTTCCGCCGTGATCAGGTCGTGCTGATAACGAAACTGTTCCGCCGCGGAGTCGATCGCGGAGTCTTCGATCTCGAGCTCGCGCGCGTCCGCCTTTTCCTCCGCCGCGACGAGGCGCAGGAGATCGCGCCAGAGCGGCGCCACTTCGCCGCGGAAATGCGCGGCATCGATGAGATCGCGGACCGTGAACGCGTCTTCCCCACTGGAGAAAACGACGCGGCTTTCGACCCCCTTTGTTTCCACGTCCGCCATGACAGGCCGATGATTAGTTCTTAACCACAGTGAAATGTCCAGCGAAACAGACCGGTTTACGCGCGCACGAAATTCCTTTACCTCCTCAATGCGCGCCAAGTTGCGACGCTGGGCCAGGCTCACATCATGAAGAAAAAACCGCACGCGGTCTCAATGCAGGTCGGTCAGTTCGAGTTCCTCAAGATCAACGTCGGCCGGCGGGAATGGCGCGACATTTATCACTGGGTGCTCTCGCTCAGTTGGCCGCAGTTCTCCGCCTTCATCGCGGGCGTTTACCTCGCGATCAATCTCCTCTTCGCCGCGCTCTACACCATCGGCGGCCGTTGCATCGATGGGCTCGAGCCCGGTTCCTTGCTCGCGGCCTTTTTCTTCAGTGTGGAAACGCTGGCCACGGTCGGCTACGGACATGCCTACCCGGCGACGCTTTACGGCCATCTCCTGACCACGATCGAGATCATGGTCGGGATGTTCTGGCTCGCGGTGATTACCGGGCTCATCTTCGTGCGCTTCTCCCGGCCGACGGCGCGGGTTGAGTTCAGCAAGAACATCGTCATCGCGCCCTTCGACGGCGTGCCCACGCTGATGATCCGGGTGGCGAACATGCGCAACCACAGCATGGTCGAGGCGGAGTTCCGGATTAATTTCAACCGCGACGAAGCGATCCTGGAGGATGATCAGTTTCGGAAATTCTACATGCTGAAGCTCCACTTCGACCGCCTGATCGTCTTCCCGACCGCGCTCACCGTCCGGCACACCATCGACGAGACGAGCCCGCTCTACGGCGAGACGCTCGAGTCGCTCCGCGCGAGCGACGCGCGTTTCGTGGTCTCGCTCAATTGCATTGAAACGGTCATCCCCGCCGCGGTCCAGTCCATGCAGGATTACAGCGTCCGCGACATCCGGTTCAACGAGCGCTTCGTCGATATCTACGAGTTCACCGCAGAGGGGAAACTGATCGTGGATTACGGCCGGTTGCACGAGACCGAGCCGGTCCCGGGTTAGGCGTGGCGAGGGCGGCGCGCGCCCTCTCGCTGGCGGAATTCACCGGAACGTCACGTCCGCTTCACTTGGACGCCACAAACGTCCGCCAACTTGCTCTCCAGACGGCGGGTTCGTCGTCGCAACCAACCATCAAACCAACTCCATGCAGTCCTTCGCATTCAATCCCATGATCAAAAAAACTCTTCTCGTTAGTCTACTCGCGACCTCGGCTTTGGCCGCGGGCGCTTCGGCCGGTCAGATCCGCGTCTTCGGTCGACCCGTGCCGAGCGTGCCGGACGCCAACCCGGTCGTCGTCTCGGATAACATCATCGCCAGCGGCTTCACCCTCGACCTGCGCGAGCAAGGTATCGACCTGCTCGAAAACCCGAACGGCGCGTTCGCACGTTATGGTTATCTCGCGGATGGGGTCACCCGCACCGAGCCGGATGAGAACACCTATCTCATCCTCGACCATAACCCCGGCGGCCCAACGCCCGACTATGACTACGGCCGGCACTTCCTTTTCCAAGGCCACGAAAACAGCGGCGACCTCGCCTACCTCACCCGCATCAACCTCGATGTCTCGAACCCCGACCATCGGGTGACGCTCCTCACTCCCCCGGGCGCGGATGGACTCACGCATTTCAACAGCATCGATGGCTCGTCCTGGAATCCGAGCAGCCAATCGCTCCTCTTCGCGCAGGAGCGCGGGACGGTCGGTGGCGTGATCGAGGTGAGCGCGGACTTCGACGCGAATAGCGGCGGCGGTGCTGGTCTGCGCACCCTTTATGGGAGCCTCGGCCGCGGCGGTTATGAAGGCATTCATGCGGACGACCAGGGGAACATTCTCATCATCGAAGACGTGGGCGGCGCCCTCTTCGGTTTCGCGAAGAATCCGAACTCGTTCGTCTACCGTTTCGTGCCCACGAACCCGTCCGATCTCACCCAGGGTAAACTGCAGGCGCTCCAGGTAAGCATCGACGGCCAGCCGGTCGTCTTCGTGCCGACGGGCGACACGCTCTCGGAGAATCAGCTCAAGCTCCACACGCTCGGCACCAGCTATCCGGTGCAGTGGGTGACGGTGCACGACACAGCGGTCGATGGAACCGCCGACTTCGACGCGAACGCGGCCGCCAAGGCTGCCGGCGCGACGCCGTTCAAGCGCCCGGAGAACGCGCAATTCAAGCCGGGCTCGCAGTTCCAGACGTTTGTTTTCGACATCACCGGTGACACCGACGCGAACGCCGGGAACGATCCGGCGCTAGCCGCGCGCGGAGCATGGGGCGGCATCTTCCGGGTCGACCTCGACTCGAGCCGCGAGACCGGCACCCTCTCCATCGTGGTGCTGGGCGATGCCGATCACGCAAGCTTCGATAACCTGACCTTCACCAGCCGCACGACCGTGCTCGCAGCTGAGGATCGCGGCGATACCCTCCATGATCAGCTCGACAAGCTCGACTCGATCTGGGCCTACGACGTGAATGCAATCGGCGGAGCGGGCTCGCGTTTTCTCGCGCTCGGTCAGGATCGGATGGCGATCGACGAGGATAACGAACCGACCGGCGTGCATTTCTCAGATGGCGACAGCTCGATCGCGGGATTGATCGGAGGAAGGATTCCGAATCCGCGGCAAGGGCGTCTCTTTTTCACCCAGCAACACGGAGAGAACAATCTCTTCGAAGTGAAGGCCCTGACTCCCGGCGACTCGGCAGGCGAATAACTTCGGCGCAGGCGCGCGCATTGGTTAGGCGTTAGGCAGCAGCGCCCCGGGTCAGGACAGGCCCGGGGCGTTTTGCCGTCCTGACTTGCACCTACACTTGCACTTACACTCCCTGGAACACCTGCGAAAAGTCAGGTGTAAGTGTAGGTGAAAGTGCGGAGAGCGAAGCGACTCCCGCGTCTCACAAGTTGAGGTTACGCTGCACGAGAGAGTGGCAGCACTTCGATGCTGCAAACGGATGCGCCGCGGAGATAGGAATCTTTTTTCCTTTCGCTTTGAAGCGACAGCTGGAAGCCCGTCAGCCAGAACAGGCAAAGATGCCTGTCTTCCGTCAAGCGGCGGCGCCAAAGTGCATGACACGCTCCAATGCAAGTCCGGAGAGAGTCATGGATTTCATGGCACGACTTCCCAAGTCGCTTTTTCCGTAACATTCACCGAGTTAGTGGCCAAGGAGAACTTGCCTCTAGACACGCGCCTTAAGGCTCAGTGCGCCAATGAGCGAGCCTGTCGAAGTTACGTAAACTTTCAACACGGCGGAGGCGTTGCTGTCACGTGAAGGACTCCACGGTGGTACTTGGCGCGCGTAATGGCCACAGCGTCGCTCCAGACTCATCGACTAACGTTTCCAGATCGAACATCCGGCCGTCGCGATAGATGAAGGGAATTTGGACCGTGCCACCGCTGCCGTCGTCAGGCCGGACGGTGGTGCCGACGACGCATAAGCGAGGGGCCGGCAGGGGGAACGGCGTCACCCAGAGGTCACGCGATCTTCACGGTTCGTAACCTGACACTCTGCCAGCTCGCGCTAAAGGATGGGTAGTTATCTTAACTATTACCCTTCCTATGCTTAATCCTTCTCTCACTCTCACCGTCACGAAAGATCCCACGGCGACGACTTTCTCCGCCCCCGCCTGGTGGCGGCTCCAGCGCCAATTCGTGCAGCGGGAATCGACCCGCTGGTTTCTGATCGAGTTGGCCATCTTCGGGCTCCTCGCGGCGCTCTCGTTGTGGCCGATGATTCAGACCGTGCAAGCTTTTCGGCTGCTCTGAGGCGCGCGCGGGCGATAGCCAGGAGTCCCTTCCCCTCCGTGGTGCGTCACCTGATCGTAACATTTCCGGCTTTGACCCCCAGCGCGTCGTTGCCCATAAGGGGCCGATGCTCGATTGAAGCGGGCCCGTATGTCGCTCGCGATTGTCTTCATCTGCCTGGCCGTTGTCGTCGGGCTCTATTTTTACAACAACCCCCTCCGGCACAGCTCGTGGTTTCTGAGCCGGCGTTTCCTGAACTGGTTCCCGCTCGGGATGACCTACTCGTTCCTCTACATGGGACGCTACAATCTCACGGTCGCGAAGAACGCGCTCGGCCGCGGACTTTCGAACGAGGATTTCGGCCTCATTTTCGCCGCGGGCACGCTCACTTATGCCTTCTCGTTTTTGGTTAATGGGCCGCTCGTCGACAAGATTGGCGGGAAGAAGGGCATCCTTATCGCGGCGCTCGGAGCGGCCGCGGCGAATACGGCGCTCGGGGTGGTTACCCGGCTGGTCCTGACCGGCCGGTTGCAGGTGAAGCTGGTCGGCATCTTCTCCGCCCTCTACGCGCTTAACATGTATTTCCAGAGCTACGGCGCCGTCTCGATTATCAAGGTGAAAGCGAACTGGTTTCACGTGCGCGAGCGCGGCATCTTTGGCGCGATCTTCGGGACGCTGATCTCGTTCGGCGTCTATTTCGCCTTCGATTGGGGACAGGCGATCGTGAACATGACCAAGGCCACCGAGCCGGCTGGCGGTTCGTGGCTGCAGACTTTGCTCCGACGCCTTTTCCTGCCCGAGGGCGCGACGATCGGCGCGACCTGGGCGGTCTTCTTCGTGCCGGCGGCGATCCTCGTCGCTTGGGCGGTGCTCGATGTTTTCCTGATCAAGGACACCCCGGAGGAAGCCGGCTTCGCTTACCTCGAGACCGACGACGCTTCGACGGGCAAGATGGACGAGAAATATTCGACCCTCGACCTGCTGAAGAAGGTTTTCCTGAACCCGTTGATGCTCCTGTTCGCCTGCATCGAGCTGACCGCCGGCGTGCTCCGCAACGGGATCATGCAGTGGTACACGATCTTCGGGCACGAGGTGAAACAGATCGGCGCCGAAGGCATCGTGGCGCACTGGGGACTGCTGCTGTGCATCTTCGGGATCATCGGCGGCTTCGCCGGCGGCTTGATCTCCGACAAGCTCTTCCATTCCCGGCGCGGACCGCCAGTGGCGATTTTTAGCGGGCTCATGGCTCTGCTCGCGGGCGTGATGGCGCTGAACATTTTCGCCCGCCCTCTCGTCGTCGGCGTGGCCGCGCTCGGCATCGTCGCGGCCGTGACCGGCGTGCACTCCCTCATGTCGGGCACCGCGGCGGCCGATTTCGGCGGGCGCAAAGCCACCGCCACCTGCTCGGGGATCATCGACGGTTTCGTCTATCTCGGCAGCGGCCTGCAGTCGTTAGGCGTGGGTTATCTCGTCACCCACGCCGGCTGGCAATGGTGGCCGGTGTTCCTCATCCCTTTCGCCCTCATCGGCGCCCTCCTCGCCTGGCGCGTCTGGCATGCGCTCCCCGCCGCGACCCGGAAATACATCGACGAGATCGAAGGCAAACATGGCCGGGCCGCCCTCGCGGAAGCCGAGGTCTCAGAGCACAGCTGAGCGGGTTCGTTAGGCAGAAGCAGGCCGGGCGCAGACTTCGTCGCACCACGACTCGACTTTCCGCCGGATGTCGTCGCGGATTTCGCGCATCCTCGCCAGCTTTTCCTCGCGGCTGCCGGTGAGCGCGGAGGGATCGGGAAATCCCCAGTGAAGTTTCTTGCCGTGACCCGGAAAGATGGGACAACCCTCCGCACTCGATTCGTCGCAGACGGTAACGACGTAGGCAAAGAGTTGCCCGGATTTCCAGACGTCAAAGACCCCTTGGGTCCGCTTCTGCGAAAGATCGATCCCCACTTCGTGCATCGCTTCGACCACCAGCGGATTCATTACTCCGGGCTCGAGGCCGGCGCTTTGGGCTTCGAAATAATCTCCGCAGATATGGTTCAACCACGCTTCCGCCATTTGGCTGCGCGCGCTGTTGTGGATGCAGATGAAGAGGACCTTTTGTTTGTTCATGACCTAACGGCTTTCGATGTAGCCAGGCCGAAGGCATCGTCCCGCACGCAGCGGCAGGCGGCGACTCCGAGGAGCGCCCCGGCCACCGGCGCGAGCAGATAAATCCAGAGCGCGCCGAAATGTCCGGAGACGAGCGCCGGGCCTAACGACCGCGCCGGATTCATCGAGGCCCCGCAGATCGGACCGGCGAAAAGTGCCTCCAGGGCGATCACTCCACCAACCGCGATCCCGGCGGTAATCCCGCGTTCCTTCGCTCCGGTCGAGACGGCGAGAATCACGAACATGAGGATGAACGTGAGGATCAGTTCGAGGACGAACGACTGACTCGCCGCGCCCGCGGGCACGGTGCCGCCCAGGGTCGCATCGGTCGGGAAGAGATAGCGCAAGGCGCCACTGGCGAGCAGCGCGCCGGCGGATTGACTCGCGATGTAAGGAGCCACTTGCGCCCCCGGCAAGCGCCGCGCCGCCCAGAAACCGATCGTCACCGCCGGATTGAGATGCGCGCCCGAGACATCGCCGAGCGCGTAGATCATCGCCATGACCACGAGCCCGAAGGTGAGGCCCACGCCGACATGCGTGACCGCACCGCCGCTCGCCTGATCGATCACGATCGCGCCCGTGCCGGCGAAGACCATCGAGAAGGTGCCGATGAGCTCGGCCAAATACTTCTTCACGCGCTCCGCGCCTTCCGCCGCGCCAGCACCTCCCCGATCCCGCAGCACTCCAAGTCCAGCGTCGCCAATTTCTCCAGATCCCGTCGGAACTGCGGATCGCCCTGCGCGCAATCCTGCAGGCACTTCAGGTTTGCCTCCAGCTCCGCCGCGCGCCGGGCCGGCAAGGAATAGATGATCCAATTCCCGCTCCGCTCCGTCTCGACCAGTGCCCGAGCCCGGAGGTAGGCGAGGTGCTTGGAGATCTTCACCTGCGCTTCGCCGAGCACTTCCTGGAAATGGCAGACACAGAGCGGCCCTTGCCCGAGCAGATGCAAAATGCGCAGCCGCGTCCGGTCGCAGAGGCACTCGTAGATTTGGACCAGGCTCGTCATTCCAAGACCGGCAAAGCTCCCGCCTCGCTGCGAGCCGCGCGCGCGTTGCGGAGGATTTCCCACGCCTCCTTCACGATGTAAGCGCCGATCGCCGCGCCCACGAGAGGGTCGATGAAACGCCAGCCGCTCACCCGCAGGACCACGGCGGAAGCGATCACCGCGACGTTTGCGACCACATCGGCGCGGGTGCAGAGCCAGGTCGCGCGGAGATGCACTTCGTCCTTCTGGTAGGCGGTGAGCAGATACAGAACGAGCGAGTTCACCCCCAGCGAAATCCCCGCGATGATCAACATCACCAGGCTTTCCGGCGCCGCCCCGAAGAGCGCGCGCCGCCCCGCGTCCACGAAAACTCCCAGCCCGAGGAAAACCAGAAAGATGCCGGTCCGGCGAGCGGCCTGCGCTTTGAACAGGAGCGAGCGACCGATCGCGTAGAGCGCGATCGCGTAAGCGAGCGTATCGGCCAGCATGTCGAGCGAATCGGCCACCAGCCCGATCGACTGCGCGAAGATCCCGCCGACGAGGCCGACCACGAACATGATCGCGTTAAGCGTGAGCGCGAGAACCAGGACGCGGCGCTGCCGGTCGTCCGCGGGTTCGCTGGCGCAGGAGCATCCCATGTGGCTTCGGTCCTAACAGCAGCAGCTAGTCGTCATTGCCGCGGCCTCTGCGCTGTCGCCATCGCCGCAGCAGCCGGATTCGATCCCGCACTTCTCTTTCGCGAGACAATCGGTGTGTCTCGCTTCGAGTTGGAAATCGAGATGCGCCCCGGAGGACTGCGCGCTCGCGATCGGATATTGCGCGGTCACGCAGCAATCGTATTCCACCTCCACCTCGAGATCGTCGCCGGGCAGGACCGCTTTCCCGAGGTCGAGGATTTTCGTGAAGGTCGCCGCATCGAGCCGGTGTTCGAGAGCGCCGGCGACATAAGTCTGGAGAAGACAAGTCTCGCGCGAGTCGTGCACGGTGCCGCCGCAATCCACGAAACGCTTCGCCACATGCCCCACCTCGGTGATGTGAAAATGAGCGGGAATCGCATCGCCATCCGGCAGGAAGAAACGCGGAGTGGCCTCGGGATGGGCGCGGAGCAGGGATTTCAATTCGTCGAGTTTCATGGGCGAATCTATATGCCTAAGGAGGTATATGGTCAAACGCCTCGTCCCCGGCCGCGAATGCTGGCTCGAGAAGCGGCTGAAGGATCGCTACAAAGGCTGGGCGAAGTTTGAAGTCCACGGCACGCCAAAAGACCTCGATGGCGCGCGCAACCTGGCGGAGCGCGATAAGTATCAATTCCAGTGGTGGGCGGTGTCGCTCATCGAGGCGCAGCCGTCCCAGAGAAAGAAGAAAGGCGCCGATACCGGTATTGATGGGGTGAAGTTCTTCCGCGACCTCGACCGGAAGGCAAGTGCGCAAGATCGTGGTGAGTGTGAAGGGCGGCGGGATCAAGCCGGATGACGTGGGTGCGCTGAATCATGTACGCGAACGGGAGAAAGCCGAGATCGCGCTCTTTATTTCGATAGATCAACCGACGCCGGCGATGGTGAAGGATGCGGCCTCGGTCGGGTTCTACGAAAGTATGGCGGGAAAGAAGTTCGCGCGAGTCCAGTTGCCGACAATTGAGGGCTTACTGGATGGAACGGAGCGCGCCGAGCACCCCGATTACGAGCCGAACCTGAACTTCAAGAAGGCAAAGGCTGAGGCCGCGGCCAGCAGCAGTCGCTGATCTAAATCCGAGGCGGCTGGCTGTCGACGATGCCTTTTGCGAACGCGGGCTTTCGCAAAATCAGCTTGTCCGGGCCGTTCCCGGTCCTCATGTTTCGGGTAATTTATGTACAACAAAAGCAATCTTGGCCGGTTGAAGAAGATGGACTCCCTGGCGCCCGAGGTGATGAAAGCTTTCTGGGCTTTCGACAAGGCGGCCCTCGCCGACGGCGCGATCCCGGTGAAATACAAAGAGCTGATCGCGGTCGCGGTCGCGCACACCACGCAGTGCCCGTAATGCATCGACGTCCATGCCGGGAACGCCCGCAAAGCGGGTGCGACCGAGGCGGAATTAGTCGAGACGGCGATGGTCTCCGCCGCGCTCCGGGCCGGCGCCGCGGTGACGCACGCGACCCACACGCTGACCGATTAGCGGAGGTGGTTTCCGGCGCGGATTCACTCTGCCTAACGAATTCGCGTCATGGGATTGTAACAGTAAATTTTTTGACCCTGCCGGGGCCGCTGCGGAACGGTGCCGGCAGATGAAACTCCACTCTCTCTCACGCACCTCCCTCGCGGGATTGCTCCTCTCCGGCGTCGCCGCCACGGCCTCCGCCCAGATGACGATCAACGGCGCCGGCGCGACTTTTCCCTATCCGATTTATTCCAAATGGTTCGACGCTTACGCCAAAGTCGATCCGTCGGTCCGCTTCAATTACCAGTCGATCGGTTCGGGTGGCGGCCAGAAACAGGTCCTCGCCCAGACTGTGGACTTCGGCGCATCCGATGGCCCGATGAGCGATGAAAACCTGGCCAAGGCGCCGGGCAAATTGCTCCACATCCCCACGGTGGCCGGCGCGGTCACGATCACCTATAACTTGCCGGGCAGCCCGGCGTTGAAGCTCGATGGCCCGACTCTGGCCGATATCTACCTCGGCAAGATCACGAAGTGGAACGACCCGCGGATCGCCGGGATGAACAGCGGCGCGGCTTTGCCTAACGAGGACATCGTCGTCTGCCATCGCTCGGACGGCAGCGGCACGACTTACATTTTCACCGATTACCTGAGCAAGGTGAGCCCGGATTGGAAAACTAAAGTCGGCAACAACACTTCCGTGAATTGGCCCGTCGGTCTCGGCGGCAAAGGCAACGAAGGCGTTTCCGGTCAGGTGAAGCAGACGCCGAACTCGATCGGCTACGTCGAGCTGATCTACGCGCTGCAAAACAAGATGCCGTATGCCGACTTGAAGAATGCGGCCGGCGAATTCGTCAAGCCGACCTTGGAATCGGTGACCGCGGCGCTGGCCACGGCGGAAATTCCTGATGACTTCCGGTTCTCGATGACGAACGCGCCGGGCAAGGATGCCTATCCGATTGCGGGCACCACCTGGTTGCTGGTTTATCAGCAGCAGAAGGACCACGCGAAAGGCGAGAAGCTCGTCCAGTTCCTGAAATGGGCGGAGAAGGATGGCGAATCGATGGCCAAGGATTTGGATTACGCGCCGCTGCCGGACGCTTTGCAAAAGCGCGTGCTCGATCGGATAAACGAAATTAAGTATTAGCACCGCCAGCCTTCGCGCCCCGCCTGGTTCCACGCCGGCGCGGCTCCGTTGGTTTCCCGGTTAAAAGCAAATGCCAGTCGTCGCACCGATGCCCGCCGCGCTCCCGCAGGCGCGCCGTCGGGTCGAGTTGCCTCCGCCTTCGCGCTTCGCGGATCGAGCGTTTGAATGGCTCACCCTCGGGATGGCGCTCGCGGTCGTCGTCCTGGTTTTCCTGGTCGGCTGGCAACTCGCCGCCGGCTCGTTTCTTTCGATCAAAAAATTCGGCTTCAACTTCCTCGGGACTTCGACCTGGGATCCGGTCGCCGAACAGTTCGGCGCGCTCCCGTTCATCTACGGGACCGTTGTTTCCTCGCTCATCGCGCTCGTCATCGCCGTGCCGTTGAGCATCGCGACCGCGGTTTATCTCACCGAGCTCGCGCCGCTCTGGATTCGCCAGCCGCTCACTTCGCTGATCGAAATGCTCGCAGCGATCCCGAGCGTTATCCTCGGTCTCTGGGGCATCTTCGTCATGATCCCGTGGTTGCGGGACTACCCGTTTCCCTGGCTCAAGAAATACTTTGCCTGGACCGGGCTTTTTACCGGACCGATCTACGGCGTCTGCATGCTCGCGGGCGGCATCATCATCGCGATCATGATCCTGCCGATCATCACCTCGGTCTCGCGCGAGATCCTGCGCAGTGTGCCGAACCTCCAGCGGGAAGCTGCCTACGCCCTCGGCGCGACCCGCTGGGAAGTGACCCGTATCGCGGTCCTCAGCTACGCCAAGCGCGGCCTCTTCGGTGCGGTCATTCTCGGGCTCGGCCGCGCGCTTGGCGAGACGATGGCGGTCACAATGGTGATCGGCAATACGCCACAGATCGCCGCTTCTCTTTTCAAGCCCGGCTACACCCTCGCGAGCGTGATCGCGAACGAGTTCACCGAGGCGACGAGCGATCTTTATTTGCAGGCGCTTTTTGAGATCGGCCTCGTCCTTTTCGGCATCACCATTCTCGCGAACCTGCTCGGGCAACTCTTTCTCCGCAGCCTGAACACCTCCCGCGCCAGCCGCGGTGCCTAACGAATGACCGCGACCCGGCAGGACTCCCATCGCTGGCGCAAAATCAAAAGCGCGCTCGCTTCCGGGCTCTCCATGTTCGCGGCCCTGCTCGTGATCGCGCCGCTCGCGCTCGTCTTTTTCTACCTGCTCCAAAAAGGCGCCGGCTCGGTCAATCTGAACTTCTTCACTCAGCTCCCGAAACCCGTCGGCGAACTCGGCGGCGGCATGGCCAACGCGATCGTCGGCACGCTCGAGTTGCTCGGGCTGGCCGCGGCCATCGGCATTCCGATCGGGGTCCTCGGAGGCGTTCACCTCGCCGAGTACGGCACCACTTCGAGTAACTGGTGGCTGCGCTTCGTCGCCGACATTTTGAACGGCGTCCCCTCGATCACCTGGGGCGTGGTCGTCTACGGCCTGGTCGTGATCACTTTCAAAAGCTTCTCCGCCTACGCGGGCGGACTCGCGCTCGGGTTCATGATGATCCCGCTGATCATGCGCACGACCGAAGAGGTGCTCCTGCTCGTGCCGAACGGCTACCGCGAAGCTTCGCTCGCGCTCGGGATCAGCCGTTGGCGCACGATCGTCCACATCGTGATGAAGACCGCGTCCAAGGGCATCGTCACCGGCATTCTCCTCGCCGTCGCGCGGATCGCGGGCGAGACCGCGCCACTCCTTTTCACCGCGTTCGGCAATCGCTTTTGGAATCGCAACCTGGCCGAGCCGATCGCCGCGCTCCCGCTCCAGATTTTCTCTTACGCGATTTCGCCGTATGAAGATTGGCACCGCCAGGCCTGGGCGGGCGCGCTCGTTCTTGTGGTGGGAATCTTCGTCATTAATATTTTGGTCCGCTTCCTCACCCGCGACCGCGGCGCTCGCGTCACCTAACGAAATGTCAGCTCGCACGATGTCACCACCGACACCTTCTTCACCCCGTAGCGAAATCACGGACGCACCCGCCGCCCCGCCCGCGACACCCGCGACGCCCACGGAGACGCCCGCTTTCGAAGTCAAAAATCTCTCGATCTGGTACGGCCAAAAGCAGGCGATCAACAACATCTCGATCAACATTCCGGCGCAGACCGTGACCGCGATCATCGGGCCGAGCGGCTGCGGCAAATCGACCTTCCTCCGTTGTCTCAACCGCATGCACGAGCTCGTGCCGAAGACGCGGATCGAGGGCCAGATACTTTTCCAGGGCGAAAATCTTTATCGCCCCGACGCCGATCCGGCGATGGCCCGGCGGCGCATCGGGATGGTCTTTCAAAAATCGAATCCGTTCCCGACCATGTCGATCGAGGAAAACGTCCTCGTTGGTCTGCGCCTCAATGGCGTGCGCGACCGCCACATCCTGAACGAGCGCCTCGAGAAATCGCTCCGCATGGCCGCACTCTGGGACGAGGTGAAGAACGATCTCAAGAAACCGGGCACGAGCATTTCCGGCGGCCAACAGCAGCGCCTCTGCATCGCGCGCGCGATCGCGGTCGAGCCCGAAGTGCTCCTCATGGACGAACCGTGCAGCGCCCTCGATCCGATCGCGACCGCGCGCGTCGAGGAGCTCATCCGCGAGTTGCGCACCCGATACACGATCGTGATCGTGACCCACAACATGCAGCAGGCCAGCCGCGTCTCGGATAAAACCGCCTTCCTCTATGTCGGCGAATTGATCGAGTACGGCGAGACCGCGCAGATTTTCAGTTCGCCTCGGGAACGCAAGACGGAAGACTACATCACCGGCCGATTCGGTTGAGCGCGATATGCCTGGCCACATTCTCCGCGACTTCGATCGGGCGCTCGACTCGTTGCGCGCCGATGCCTTGATGATGGCGAGCCTGACCGATCGCAATCTGCAAAACTCCATGACCTGCCTGCTCGATCGCGATGCCGCCATTTGTGCCGTCGCCATTTCCGACGAGGCGGAAATTGACGCGCTCGAGAAAAAAATCGATCGCGACGGCGTGGAGATTCTCCGGCGTTTCCACCCGGTCGCGTCCGATCTGCGGCAGGTGGTTTCGACGATGAAAATCGGCGGCAACCTCGAGCGCATCGCCGACCAGGCGGTGAAGATCGCGCGCCGCGCGCGCAAGCTCCCCCTCGAGCCGGAGCTGGATGAAGCGACCGTCCTCGGCCCGATGTTCATCGAAGCGATGGCCCTCTTCCGCGACAGCATCCGCGCCTACGCCGACGCCGATACCGACCTCGCGCGCACTCTTCGGCGGCGCGACCGCGAGATCGACCGGATGAACCACGACATCGCCGACAACCTGACCGCGCGCATGGCCGAACAGCCCGACCGCATTCCCGATTACCTGGAGCTGCTCTTCATCGCGCGCCATCTCGAGCGGGTCGGCGACCACGCGAAGAACATCGGCGAAGACGCCGTTTACACTGCGGTCGCCGAAGACATCCGGCATCCGAACAACCTGCTCGAAGTCGCCTGACGAGAACAAGATCCGCCACCGCTGAAGAGGGCGCGCGTGGTGGCGGGAGGAGCGGTTAGAGTCATGGCAATCTTGAGCGTACGCCGGCCAGGGGTTGGCTGCATCGCATGCCTAGGCGTGGCGGTCATGTTTGATGAAGCGTCGAGCATCGAGCTTGTAACCAAGGTGCTCGTAAAAAGCGTGGGCCTCTGGACGATGGTCACCGCTAGTGACTTCGACGCCGATGCAGCCGTGCGCCCAAGCGAACTCCTCGGCTGCGGCAACCAACGAGCCACCGATCCCGCGCTGCCGATAGTCGGCGGTGACCACGAGACTCGTGATGCGGCCAAGAAAACCGAGAGCGTGAAAAAGCGGAATACGATGAACAGAAATGATGCCCACGATGCGCATGGACGCGGCCGCAACGAAAACGGCCGTGTCGGTAGAAGCGGCGCTATCTGCGATGCTCCGCTCAACGCGCGCGACTGGCGACGGATAACCGAGAGCAGCCAACAACTCGACAGCCGCTGGAGCATCGATGCGCTGCGCGCGGCGAACAACCGCCGGCGATGCTTTGAAGGAATTATCAGTGCCTGCTTTCACGGGACGCGCGCTACGCCTAACGAAGGTTCTCGTTAGGCCGTTGCGACTTTCGGCGGGAAAAGCCAGCAGAGCCGGCCGCGCGCGGGCGACTCGAGTTCCACCAGCGCGACCCCGGCTTTCGCGAGCTTGACCCGGCCGCTCGTGAGGCTGGCGATCAACCGCGAGAAATCCTCTTCGTGCCCGACCAGGAGCAGGCATTTGCCCGGATGCTTTTTCTCCACCCGGCGCCAGCGCGCGAGATCGAAATCCGGCGCGAGCAATTTCTCCTCGCGGCATTTCACTTTCAGCTCCGCCGCCGCGATCTCCGCGGTCTGCGCCGCGCGGGGGAGCGGGCTGGTCAGGATCAGATCCGGCCGCACTTTCAGCCTAACGAGAAGCCGGGCGACCGCCCGCACCTCTTTCCGGCCCGCTTTGGTCAGCGGCCGATCGTCATCCGCGCCTTTCCAGTCGGGCCAATCCGCCCGCCCATGGCGCAGGAAATAAAGCTTCAAAACCAACTCCAGATTCGCGCCAGCAGGTAACTGGTCAGCGCCGTTACCGGCAGGGTGAAAACCCACGCCCAGACGATCCGTTGCACGACGCCCCACTTCACGCCGCTGAAACGTTTCACTGCGCCAACGCCCATGATCGAGGTGGAAATGACATGGGTGGTGGAAAGCGGAATGCCGTAAGAGCTCGCGACCTGAATGATCACCGCCGCGGTCGTCTCCGCGGCGAAACCATGCACCGGCTGCAGCTTCACCATCTTGTGGCCTAACGTGCGAATAATCCGCCAGCCGCCCGCGGCGGTGCCCGCCGCCATCGTCGTCGCGCAAAGAAACACGACCCATTTGGGAACCGCGAAGACCGGCGTGTTCAAAAAATGCAGCGCGGGCGGGAGATGCGCGAAAGCGCCGTTGGTCGTGCCGGTATAGAGCGCGAGGGCGATGATGCCCATTGTTTTCTGCGCGTCGTTCGTGCCGTGGCTGTGGGCCATCCAGGCCGCGCTCACGAGTTGCAATTTTCCGAAAATCCGGTGCACGAAATGGGGAGTGTAAGACTGTAGAATCACCAGGAGCAGCAGCATCAGGAGCCCGCCGAAAAGGAACCCGGCAATCGGCGACGTGAGCATCGGGATCACTACCTTCGGCAGAATCCCGCTCGACCATTTCAGGACCGAGAAATCTCCGCCGGAGGCCGCAAGCGCCGCCCCGCAGAGCCCGCCGATGAGGGCGTGGCTCGAGCTCGACGGCAACCCGAGCAGCCAGGTCGCGAGGTTCCAGATGATCGCGCCGAGGAGCGCGCAAAGGATCGTGCGCATGGTCACGACTTTCAGGTCGACGATCCCTTTCCCGATCGTGGTCGCGACCGCGGTGCCCATGAGCGCGCCGGTTAAATTAAAGAAAGCGGCGAGCGCGATTGCCTGCCGCGGGGTCAGGACCTTGGTCGAGACGACGGTCGCGATCGCGTTCGCCGCGTCGTGAAAACCGTTGATGTATTCGAAGGCGACGGCCGCGAGGACGACGAGAAAAAAGAGCGTCATGCGCGTCCTCGCCTAACGAATCAGGAATACTTGAGCACGATCTGGAGAATGATGTTGCCGGCGTCGCGGCAACGATCGATCACCTTCTCCAGCAACTCATAGAGATCGCGCAAAAAGATGATCTGCTTGGCGTCGTAATCGCCGTGATAGAGATCGCGCAGCAGGGTCAACTCCAGCTTGTCGGCGTCGCCTTCGATCGTCTGGAGGCGGGCGTTCATCTCGCGCGCGGTCGCGACGTCGGTGCCGTTGCGGAGTTCTTTCACCATCGCGAGGACCGCTTCCGCGGCCTGGTCGAGGAGCTGCAAATGCTTCTCGAAATTCCGCCCGTGGAGATCGTTCGGGCAGATCAGGATGCGTTCGCCGATTTTCTCGACCGTCTTCGGGATCTTATAAAGCGCGGCCGCGAGCGCCTGGATGTCTTCCCGCTCGAGCGGGGTGATGAAAGTTTTGCAAAGCTGCTCGGTCAGCTCCTGCGTGATTTTTTTATCCTTCCGCCGGCTATGGACGAATTCCTCGAGGCTCTGCGGGGAATCGTGCTGCTCCAGCTTCGCGAGCAGAGCGACGAGGTGATGGACGCTGCTATCGGCCTGCTGCGCGCTCGCCTCGAGCAGGTCGTAGAATTTTTCGTCGTGGCCGAGGAGTTTCTTGAGCGAGAGCATAAGGCGATGTCGTCCTGCGGTTAGCCGAAATCAAACGGCCGGCCAAGCGGAAAAACGCACCGGCGCCCTGCTGGCCTCTTCTGCCGGGGTGCACATGGCCGTGGGCTGGCGCAGCCGGTGGCTCGCCGGCTGCAGTTTGCTCGAAGAGCAACTGGTGGAGCGACGTGCGGCCTTTGCTTCGTTGGGCTCCCAGGGTCCGAGGCGAGCCGCCTCGAACAACAGGCCAGCGGCCTGTGCTCCCCGGACTTCCGAATTCGCGCGACTCGTTAGGCTTCCGCCGGCACGTAGGGCTGGTGCCGGATGTCTTCCGCCGCGGCCGCGTAGACGGCGTCTTCCGCGATGTTTGTCGCGTGATCGCCGACCCGCTCGAGATGCCGCGCGATGAACATCAAATTTAGATAGCCGCGCAGTTGTTCCGGGTCCTGCGCCATCCGCTCGATCAACTTCCGGCTCGCGTTTGCGTTCATTTCATCGAGCGCCTTATCGCGCGCCTTCAGCCCGCGCCCGAGCTCGATGTCCTCGCGCACGAAGGCATCGGCGCTGTCCTTGAACATCGCCATCGCGTGTTCGCGCATCGGATCGATCAACGCGACTTCGGGCAAAACCGGATGCCGGTTCAGCTTCCGCGCTTTGCGCGCGATGTTGACGCCCTGGTCCGCCATGCGCTCGAGGTTGGAACAGAGCTTCATCGCCGAAACCACCCGGCGCAGATCGGACGCGACCGGCTGGAAACGGAGCAGCAGATCGATCCCGTCCTTGTCGACCTGCTTCTCGAGCTGATCGACTTCCTCGTCGTCCGCGATCGCTGTCGCGCAAAGGTCGTCGTCCCGTTGCACGAGCCCGTTGAGCGCGTTCTCGAGGCTGCGAGTCGCGAGGCTCGTCATCATGAGGACGTTGTTGCGCAGGGTCGCGAGGGCTTCGTCGAAGGTTCCCAGGATGTGTCTCGGCGCGATCATCGGCGAAAGATATAACCTGCCGGCGGCGGTGGCGAGGTTACGATTTCATGGCGGGAACGATTGGCAAAACCACCCGCACCGTCGTCCCGCTCCCTGGTTCGCTCTCCGCCTCGACCCTGCCGCCGTGGAGCTGCGCAATGTGTTTCACGATCGAAAGTCCGAGCCCGGTCCCGCCCCGTTCGCGCTGGCGCGATTTATCCGCGCGATAAAACCGCTCGAAGATCCGCGGCAAATCGCGCGCCGGAATTCCTACCCCGGTATCGCTCACGCTGAAGCAGACATCCTCCCCCTGCCACGCCGCCCGCACGACGATGCGTGCACCGGCGTCGGTATATTTCACCGCGTTATCGAGCAGGTTGTAGATGACTTCCTGGAGACGGCCTTCGTCCACCTGGATGAGCGGCAAATCATCCGCCGCTTCGAGTTCGGCGTGCAGATTTTTCGCGGCGAATTTCTTTTCCCAATCGCGCAGCATCGCCGCCAAAAAAGTCGCCGGCCGGATGGTGGTGAAATCGAGCGACGCGCCGGCGCCCTCGAGTTTCGCGAGACTGAGCACGTCATCTACGAGCAAGGTCAGCCGGTTGGAATGCCGCTCCATCACTTCGAAAATCCGGAGCAACTCCGCCGGCGGCTGCTTCGGATTTTCCAGGAGCGTCTCGAGATAACCGCGCAGGATCGAGAGCGGCGTGCGCAGCTCGTGCGAGACGTTGGCGACGAAATCGCGCCGCATCGTTTCGGTCTGGCGCATCCCGGTGATATCGCGAAAAAGCACGACCGCGCCGCGGATGGTTTCGTCCTCGTGCTTGATCGGCTCGAGCACGACTTCGAGATGAGCCCCATCGGTCCCGGGAAGCGTGAGGGTGCCGCGGCGCGATTCGCCGCGGGTGAGCGTTTCGCCTAACAATCGCTCGACCGAGGCCTCGCGCACCAGCTCGAGCAAGCTGCCGTCGTTCGTGAGGGGATCGACCGCGAAGAGATCGCGAAAGGCGCGGTTCATCAGGCGCAGGCGATGTTCGTGATCGACCACCACCAGTCCGTCGGCCAGCGCTCCGGTGATAGCCTGCACGCCGAACTCGCGCTTCTGCGCCTGCGAGCGCAGCTCCTTTTGCCGCAGGTAAATTTCCTCCAGCGCGAGCCCGATCCGGCGCATCCGCCCGCGATCCCCGATCAGGAAAGTGCGGGGCGGATCGTGCGCGTTGATCGCTTGGACCAAGTGGTCGAGATGCCGCGCCGGCAAGATCCACTCGCGCCAGACCCGCCAGGCGCCGTAACCCAGCAGCGCCAGCGCGAGCGCAAATGCAACCCAGCCCATCGTGTTCGCTTATTCGCGCAGCCGATAACCAAACCCGCGCACGGTCTCGACCGCGCTCGCGGCCTTGCCGAGTTTCTCGCGCAACCGCCGCACATGGGTATCGACGGTGCGGGTGTCGATCGCGCTCTCGTAGCCCCAGACTTCGTTCAGCAGCCGGTCGCGCGCCTGCACCCGGCCGGGCCGCTGCATGAGCATACTCAGGAGTTTGAACTCGACTGCGGTCAGATTGATTCGCTTGCCCGAGACGGAAACCTGGTGCCGCGCGCTGTCGATCGTGATCGCTCCGCGGGTGAGGTTTTCCGTGCCGTCGTTAGGCTCGCCCCGGCGCAGAATCGCCTTGATCCGCAGGAGCATTTCGCGCGGGCTGAACGGCTTCGTGACGTAATCATCCGCGCCGAATTCGAGCCCGACGATCCGATCGATCTCCTCCGCTTTCGCCGTCAGCATGATGATCGGGATGTGGCGCGTGGCCGAATCGGTCTTGAGAACTTTGCAGACTTCGAGGCCGGTCATGCGTGGCAACATCAGGTCGAGCACGACGAGCGCGGGGAGTTCCGCGCGCGCCTTTTTCAACGCTTCGGCGCCGTCATTCGCCACGCTCACGAGAAAGCCGCCGGCCTTCCGGAGCTGCAAAGTCAGCAGGTCGACGACGTCGGTTTCGTCTTCCACGAGAAGGATTTTTTTGCTCGATGAATCTTTCATGCGCGCGGATGGCGGCACTATGCCGGAGGGCCGGGCGAGTGGCAATTTTTCGTGGACGAAAGCCGGTTTTTTACTCGCCCGCGAGCCGAGGATTACTGTAGCGGCCCTGGCCGGTGACCTCCGCGCCGACCCAAGCAGGCGGTCGAAAGTTTTCGCAGGCCCGTTGGTTCGGGAACTCCACTTCGGCCACGATCAGGCCCTCGTTCGATCCGTGATAAACATCGACCTCCACGGTCCAGTTCCGCCACGGCACTTCGTAGCGGGTTTTCGTGAGGCGCGCTCCCGCCGTCGCCGGCCAGAGCACATCGAACTGCTTTTTCGTCAGGCGTATTTCCCGCTCCTCGCGGCCCGTGGACGCCCCGCGTTTAAAGGTCAGGGTGTAGCCACGACCTTTCCGCCGCAGCCGCACGTGCGAGCGATCGTGACCGATCGTGAGATAGCCTTGGTCGATCCGCTGATGCGGATGTTGCGCCAGGGCCCGCGGCATTTGCCGGAGGAGAAACTTCCGTTCGATCTCGAGGTGCGGATCTTTCATGCAAAAGCGTACCAGGGAGGGGACTTGAACCCCTACGGATTGCTCCACCAGATCCTAAGTCTGGCGCGTCTGCCAATTTCGCCACCCTGGCGGCAAGCTTCGGACGCAGTTTATCCCCGTGCGCGGAGGTGGCAATCGCAGAGTCGCGCCCGACATGCTCTGCGCGCGAATCTGCGATAGCTTCCGGCTACGTGAAAATCCATTCTGCCAAATACCGCGTCGTGCCGGGTCGCAAGCTCGAGTTGAGCAAACTGCCTACAAAAATAAAGCCGCTCTACCAATCGAAGGGCGAATACAAGGACCTGCTTGAGGAGCGCACGGTCGAAATGGCTGACCTGCAGAAGGTCCTCTACGCGCATAATCGTTATGCCTTGCTCATTATCTTCCAGGCGATGGATGCCGCGGGGAAGGACAGCACGATCCGCCACGTCATGTCCGGGGTGAATCCCCAGGGCTGCGACGTGCATAGTCTCAAAAGGCCGAGTGCGGATGAGCTGGAGCACGATTTCCTCTGGCGGACGACCTGCGTCCTGCCGATGCGCGGTCATATTGGCATCTTTAATCGTTCCTATTACGAGGAAGTCCTGATCGTGCGCGTGCATCCAGCGATCCTGCAGATGGCTAACTTGCCGCCAGAGTTACTCGAGGAGAAGAGTCTCTGGCCGGAACGCTTCCGCTCGATCAATGACCTCGAGCGTCATCTGCACCAGAACGGGACGCGGGTGTTAAAGTTCTTCCTCCATATCTCGAAGGAGGAACAGCGCGAGCGTTTCCTCGCCCGGCTCGATGAGCCGGATAAGAATTGGAAATTTGAAACCGGCGACCTGCGGGAGCGCAAGTTCTGGGATGAATACATGGCCGCCTACGAAGAGTGTTTGCACGCGACCAGCACCAAGGATTCGCCCTGGTATGTCATCCCGGCGGATGACAAGAAAAACGCGCGTCTCCTCGTCTCCGACGCGATCGTAGAGACCCTCAAGGGATTGGAGATGAGTTACCCGCAGCCGGATGCCGCGCACAAGCAGGAACTGAAGGCGATCGCGAAACTCTTGATGGACGAGAAGTCCTAGCTCTCCGCGCATGACTCCTTCGCGGTTAAACTTCCAGCTCGACGCTAAGTCACCCGACACGCGGGCGCGGGCCGCGACCTTCCGCACCCTGCACGGCGAAGTGCGCACGCCGCTCTTCATGCCGGTGGGGACTCAGGCCACCGTGAAAGCGCAGCTCACCCGCACGCTGGAAGAAGCAGGTTCGCAGATCCTGCTCGCGAACACTTATCACTTACTTCTGCGCCCGGGCGCGGAAGTCTTTCGGAGGACCGGCGGGATTCATGGGTTCATGAGTTGGGATCGCTCGGTCCTGACTGACTCCGGCGGTTATCAAATCTTCTCCCTGCCGCACTCCCGCTCCTTGAGCGAGGAAGGAGCAGTCTTCCAGAGTTATCTCGACGGACGGACCATCCTGCTCAGTCCGGAACTAAGTGTTGAGACCCAGATCGCAATCGGGAGCGACATCATGATGGCACTCGATCAATGCATCGCCTCCACCGCGAGCGAAGGAGCCGCCCGCGCAGCGGTCGAGATGACTGCGCGCTGGGCGGCGCGCAGTCTCGCCGCGCGGGGTGATTCGGCGCAGGCGATGTTCGGCATCGTCCAGGGTGCGCTTTTCCCGGAGCTAAGGCGCGAGAGCGCCTTGGCGCTGGGCGAACTGCCCTTTGATGGCTATGCCATTGGCGGCCTGGCGGTCGGCGAGAGCAAGGCCCAGCGCGAAGAGCTGTGTGATTTCACCGCTCAGCTTCTGCCCGACGACAAGCCGCGCTATCTAATGGGTGTCGGTACCCCGCTCGATATCCTCGAGGCGGTGCATCGAGGCGTGGATATGTTCGATTGCATCATGCCGACGCAGCTCGCGCAACGCGGGGCGGTCTTTACTTCGCATGGCTTCCTCCAGATGCGGCGCGGTGTCTATAAGTTCTCGACTGATCCGCTCGATCCGGCCTGTAACTGTCCCACCTGCGCCCGCTATTCCCGCGCTTATCTGCATCATCTCACCAAGACCGGCGAAACCCTTGGCTGGCAGCTGCTCGGGAAGCATAACATCCATTTCTACCACCAGCTCATGCGCGACATGCGTGAGAGCATCCTGGCGGGACGGTTTGCTGAGTTCTACCGGGGGAAACGCCCGATCCTCCAAAGTTCCGACCGGGAAAACCCGATTCGCGCGCCCCGTCCGGCGCGCAAACGGTCCAATTCGTTAGGCAACTACGAAGTCCACATCGCGCACGAGGGGTTCGCGAGCATTCGGCAGGTCAGCTCCGGTGAGATCATGCATATGCGCACGCCCCCGATGGAAGAAGCGCGCAGCCTCTATGTGGAGCAGGCGCAGCTCGCCGAGAGGCTGACCGCGTCGCCCGACCCGCTGGTGATCTGGGATGTCGGTTTAGGCGCGGCCGCGAACGCGATGGCGGCGATCGAGTGTTATGAAGCCCAGGCTGAGCTCGGACCTGTCCGCCCGCTGCGCGTGATCAGTTTTGAAAACGATCTCGACTCACTCCGGCTCGCGCTCCGACATGACGAGAAGTTCGCTTATCTGCGCCATGGCGGCCCCGTGGGCATCCTGCAGAATGGCAGTTGGAAATCGAAACGTTATTCCGGCTTGGAGTGGGAGCTCGTGCCCGGTGATTTCCTCGAGACCGCGAGGGCCGCGCCCGCCCCGCCGGACCTGATCTTCTACGATATGTTCTCGAGTAGGACTCACCGTGAACAATGGACGCTGGAGAACTTCCACCACCTCTTCGCCGCCTGCGCCGGCCGGGCCGCGGAACTGTTTACCTACAGTCACTCGACCCCGGCGCGGGCCGCGTTGCTCGCGGCCGGCTTCTTTGTTGCGAAAGGCCGGTCCGCCGGGGCGAAAGAAGAAACCACGATTGCCCTGACTCCCGCGGCGCTCGGTTCGCCTTTCACGTGTCGCTACCAGCTTCTTGCCTCCGAATGGATTGGACGCTGGCATCGTTCCCAGGCGAAGTTCCCTGCGGAACTAACCGCCGAGCAGCAACCCTCCTTTGCGGAACAGATTCTCCAGCACCAACAGTTTCGTTAGGCCGCGATCGGGTTACTCAGCGGGCGTATTCGATTCCCTTCTTCGCCGCCTGTTCGTGGATGGTTTCGGTGACCTTGCCATCAAAGGCATCGCCCTTGCCCTCGGCCGCGAGTCGCTTGTTCTCCGCTTGCAGGAACGTCTCCCGTTTTGCGGCCAGTTCTCCGATCTCTTTCTGGACCTCAGCCCGATCAGAGCGGGCCTTGACCACGCGCTTTTCCAGCTCTTCGGAACTAAGACCCTGCCACTCAGCGGGCAGTTTTTTCTGGTCGACCGTTTGCAGCGTCAACCGATCTTTGGCCAGGGCATCGAGTAACTCTCCAGTCCCTTGCACCGCCTTGTTCGTGCGCGCGTTATAACTCAACCGATCAGCGGTCGCGCTCGCCGGTGCGCTCTCGGAAGCCGCCTGCTTCGCCGCCACTGCTCCTTGAGCGTCCTTGTCGCCATAAGGAATAAGAGTCGCGCCAATCTTCCGGTTGAGTTCCGCGAGTCGCGTATCCATCGGAGTCGCGACCACGGCCATATTCCCGGACTGCGCGATCGCGGCGTAACGACCTTCGGAGAGCTTCGCAATCTCCTGCCAGATCGGGGTTGTTTCCGCCATCGCGCCGCATTGGACGGTGTTGATGATCAAGTCCTTCTTCGCCGCGATCCGGCAGAGATCGGGATACTTCGGACCATCGGTGTAATCCATGTGCGGCGGCGCGTCGCCGACGAGGAAAATAATCTTCAAGACCGACCGATCCTTACTCCAGGACATCTTATTGATCGCCTCGGCGAGCGCTTCATTGACCGACTCCGGGCCGTCGCCGCCGCCGTTCGCCACGAAACCGCTTAACTGTCCGTAGATTGAGTCAATGTCATCGGTCAATGGCGTCGATTTCACGACATACTCATCCCCCCGGTCCCGGTAACCGATCAGTCCCAGCTTCAGCGCGGGCGTCGGTTTGGCGCTGATCATCTCGTTGGCGATCGACCAGATTTTCTGTTTCGCGCCTTCGATCAGGCCGCCCATGGAGCCAGTCGTATCGAGCACAAAACAGACTTCGATCCGGGGCTTGGCGGGCGCGGATTTCTGGTCAGCGGCTCGTAGCGGGAAGCAGGAGAGGAGGCAAGTGAGGAGTGTCAGGGCGGTTGTTTTCATATGTTCGTTAGTCAGTGATTTCATAAACAGTGTTATCGAGCGCGAGGAGAAGGTTCTGTCCCAGAGCCAGCCAGGGCGCGGCTTCGGGATGTTTCTGAAGGAGCGCGAAGTAGGCGTCGGAGTTGAATTGGATGTGTTCGCGCCGGCTGCTGCTCTGGGCAGTGCTATCCACCCATTGGTTGCCGTTCTGGAAAAAGGCGCGCCCGTTGACGAATTTCGACTGCTGCGCGTATTGCCTGATCCGATCGCTTTCCCCCGGCGCAGCGGGCGCCTCCATCCGGGTTATGCCGCGGAGTGACTCGGCGGTGCCGGCGGCGATAGAGGGTCCCGCCTGCTCGGCGTATTTGAAAAGGTTCTGACTGCGCGCGTTGGCGACTCCATCCTCGCCTACCTTCTTTTCCTTGAAGCCCGTCCAAGCCCTGGCCACCTCGTTCCGGGCGGCGGTATCCGTAGTCATCTGCTGGAGCGAGCGCGCCGCCGTCGGCACATCGCGCCGCGCCTCGTCCTCCACAATCAGGTAAGCGGTGTAAGGGGTGACGATGCCATATTTGCGAGCTAACTGGCTCGTTTCATCGCGGAGTTCATTGGTCTCGCCGTGCAGGCGAATCTCATCGAGAAGAAAGCCTACCCGTCGTGTCGCCCAGAGCCGCGGGACAAAGTCATTCCCGGTTTTACGGTCCTCAAAGCGGACCTTATAAGTCAAAGTCTGCTCGCGCCCGGCGGCCAAGCCGGTAAGCCGGGCTTCGACTTCGCCGCTGCCCTGGTAGCGACCGGTGATGACCAGTTGATCCCCCTTGAAGAGATCAGGAAGGGCGGCCGGATAGATCTTGCTGGTCCGCACGCTCCCGGCGAAATCGAGACGTATGTTCGTTAAGGCCGGTTCCTTGATCCGGGTGTAGAAGTTCGAGAGCTTGACCTCAAGATCCTCCTCGGCGAGCACGTATTGGCTGAAGCCGCGGGTGCTCTCCGCGATTTGGTCGAGTAACTGGGTGTTCACATCCGAGCCGATACCGAAGGAAAAGATCCGGACGCCATCGGCTTTCTTCGCGTCCGCCACGATCTGCTCCGGATCGCGCGTGCCAACCGTGGGCAACCCGTCGGTGAGGAAGATCACGACGAAAGGGCGTTCGCTCTTTTCGGGCCGAAGCTTCAGCGCGCTGGTGAGGCCATCGGCGATGGCGGTTCCACCCATCGGTTTCAAGCCCGTGATGAAGTCGGAGGCCCGGCGGCGATCGTCCGTGTCCGCCGCGACCAGTTTGCCGAAGAGTGGTTCCGCCTCGGTCGAGAAACGGATGACCTCGAAATGGTCTTCCGCGTTCAGGTTCTCCACACAGAAGCTGAGAGCTTTGCGAGCCTGATCCAGCTTGGCGCCGGCCATGGAGCCAGAAGTGTCGACCACTAAGACGATATCCTTCGGCGCCGGTTTGGCTTCCTTCGGCACAGTCGGCGCGGCCAGAAGAAGGAAGTAACCGTCGTCACTCGCGTCCGGCTTTTCGGTGACAAGACTAAGACCTACCTCCTGTGCCGTGGTGCCATAGACCAGTTGGAAATCGTTCTCGCCCTTCCCGTCTTTCGATTCATAACCGACCACGGCCTGATTCGCGCCCTCGCGCCGAATCTCGACCTTATGACTCGGCGAATAGACCGAAGCGAGTGGCTGGTCCGTCTTCAGCTCCACCTTCAGGCTAAGGCTCGTGACCGGCTGCGCGGAGAATTTTTGCGTGCTCAGCGGGTAGGTATAAGTGACCGCTCCGCTCGTCGCCGGGAGCAACTCGGTATAAGTGATCTTAATCGGCTTACGGCTGTGCGGCTCGATCGGAAAGATCCGCATCTTGAAGAGATCGCGCCCGGCAAATTCCAGCAGCGCCGGGTCGCGCATCCGGCGCACGATGTCTTCGTAGATCTGACGCGCCTTATCTGCCGGGAGCAGTTCGGCCTCCACCATCTTGCCGCCCACCTCCATGCTGAATTTGTCGATATGCGCGTCCTTCGGCACCGGGAACATGAAGGTCCCCTCAAGCCGCTGGTCGTTGGGATTAGAGAATTCTTGTTCAATCGAGGTCACGGCGACCTGACCATCGATCTTCACTGCGACGTGATGACTGGTGACTTCGAGCTGGGCGAACGGAGGGCGACCGCTTGGGGCCGGCAGGGGTTGCTCGATCACGATGAAGCCGGCCCCACGTGCGGGTGAGAGCAAGGCGACCAGACAACCAGCGAGCCAGAGAAAGGTTTTCGGGTTCATGCAGGGTTAGTCGGCACCCGCGAAAAAATGCTCCCGGTTATTTTCTCCCCCGGAAAAGCGAGCTACCGTCCACCGCGATGGAGAACGAAGCCGAGCTGATCGCGCGCTGCCGTGCGCAGGAGAGTGCGGCGTGGGATGACCTCTTCGACCGGTACTACGCCACGGTCGCGCGCTTCGTTTTCCAGCTCTCCGGCGATCTGAGTCATGAAGACACGGAAGAGATTTGCCAGGAGACTTTTCTGGCCGTGGTCCGCAACCTGGGGTCCTTCCAAGCCAAGAGTTCTTTTCAGACCTGGCTACTGCGCATCGCGAGCAATAAGGCGATGGATTCCCGGCAAAAGACTCACGCCGCCAAGCGTGGCGGACAGAGTGTGCATCTCTCCCTGAACGGCGCAGCCGAGGGCGGACGGCCCCCGGTCGATCCGCCGAGCTTGCGCTTGGGACCGGATGGACTGCTCGTGCAGCGCGAAACTTTTACGCTCGTTAGGCAAAGTCTCGACCGCTTGAACGAGCCCTGTCGTGAAATCATCGAGCTGCGTTATTACGGCGACCTAAGCTACGACGAGATCGCGCAGGAGCTTCGCCTGAACCCGAAGACGGTCAGTTCGCGCCTGAGCAAATGTCTCGACCGGCTTGCCCTGCTCGCGAAAGAATTTTTTCCCTCGGCGGATTCGTTTGCCGTCTAACTTATCGTGATGCCACCGGAACCGAAAAAAAAGATCGAGGAGTTGCTCGAGGCTTCCGCGCAAAAGCGGCGCGCGGAGTTTGGGCGCGATCCGGCGATGCCGAACCCGATGCGGGTGCGCTTGCACGAGGAGATCGCGGAGATCACTGGGAACCGCGAGCCGGTTCTGAACGCGCGGCCGTTTGGGCTGCGCTGGCCGCAGCTGATCCTCGGCGCGGCCTTTGCGTGTCTGGTCGTAGGTGGCGGCTCGCTTCTCTGGCTGACGCAACGACAAACACCGAACGAAACCGCACGCTTCGCAGCGGCAGATCGGCTGGAATCGGTCGCGCCACCGCCCGCGGCGCCGAGCGAACTGCAGAAGCGGGATCAGCTAGCCGATGCCGCAGCGTCTTCGGTCGAAACCAAAACGGCTCTCGCCAAGGCGGAACCTGCGGCTCCGGCAGTCTCGCAGACTTTCAGCCCCGCTGCTGCCGCGGGCGCCATCGCGGAGAAAAGCGTAACCATCGCGGCCGCGGGTCTTACCCAGCAATTCTCACAGGTGGCCACGAACGAGGCCGTCGCGAATCGCAGCGCGCGCGCGCCGTCCCGGCAGGTGCTCGCCAACTTCCAGGTCGAGCAGATCGGCCGCGATATTCGCGTCGTCGATGAAGACGGTTCCACCTACCGCGGTCGGATCGAAGAGCTGTCACCTAACGACACCCGGAACGTGCTCAAGCTGAAGCAGCCCGCAACGATGACCGCCGAGGCCGCGAAAGAGGCGCCGGCGGAACGCGACGGCTCGACGGCGAACAATGAGTTTTATTTCCGGGCCAGCGGTTACAACCATCGCCTGCAGAAGCCGCTCGTCTTCGAGGGCAACTACATTGTGGACGCGCCCGCCGGGCGGAAGGACCTCCAGGCCGAAGGGCAAAAGAAGAACGGGCTGGCGCCCGCCCGCATCCTCGGCACCGCGAAGATTGGGGGCCAACCGCCGGTGCCGATCGACGCGGTCACCGTGCCCGCCAAGTAGGCAGGTCCTTTATTCGTTAGGTAACTAGCGCGGAATCGTCGCCTTCTCTGCGTAGGGGCCGTGGCGAAGGAGATCATCGATCCCGCCCTGGTTCCGCATCAGGGCTTTCATGCTCCAATGAATGTGCCCCGGCGACGAGGTCCCTTGCCGGCTCAGCGCGATCTGCTCCACGATCTCGCGCGCCGGGCGTTTCGACCCGATCCGCTCGGTCGCAATCCCGGGCCAGACCGGGGTGCCATGACTCTGCGCGCGCCACCAATCGAGCAGCACCGGGAAGCTCTGATCCGCCGGATGAATGCCCCAGTAGAGCTGCGGCGCCAGGTAATCGACCCAGCCGTTCACGAGCCATTTCCGGGAGTCAGCGTAGAGCTGGCCGTAGGCGTCGAGCCCAGCCTTCGTGCTCGGCGGCACCCCGGGCCGCCAGATCCCGAAGGGGCTGATCCCGACGCGCACACTGCTCTTGGTCGATTTCACCGCGCGATACATCGAGCGCACGAAATCGTTGATATTCTCCCGCCGCCAATCCCCCCGGCTTTCTCCTTTCCCGGCGCCGAAACGCTGCCAGGTAGAGTCATCCGGGAAAGTCGCCGCGCCCGAGCTGAGCGGATAGGGATAAAAATAATCGTCGAGATGCAGCCCATCGATGTCGTAGCGCGCGACGATGTCGGTGATGACGTCGATCACGTAGCGGCGCGCGGCCGGATCACCCGGGTCGATCCAGAGCTGTTTCCCGAAACGCCGGACCCATTCCGGGTGTGTCTTCGCGACATGATTAGCCGGCAGCCGCCCGCTCGCGCTGATCGCGGCGCGGAAAGGATTCACCCAGGCATGCAGCTCGATCCCGCGCGCATGCGCTTCATTGATCGCAAAATCGAGCGGGTCGTAGCCCGGGTAGACGCCCGCGGTGCCGCTGAGGAATTCCGACCAGGGCTCCCTCCGCGAAGCGTAGAGCGCGTCGCTCGCGGGGCGAACCTGAAGCAGGATAGCGTTCAACTTCAGCTCGGCCGCGCGATCGAGAAGGGCGCGCAGCTGAGCCTTTTGCGTCTCGGCGGGCAGGCCGGGTCGAGAAGGCCAATCGAGGTTATAGACCGTAGCTACCCAGGCACCGCGGAATTCCCGCTCCGCCGCATCGGCCGACGAGAGTATGCCTAACGAGACTAGGAGAAAAAGGACTGCGCGCAGCGATGGCATCATCGGGGTGACTTTACAACGACTTGATCGACTCCAAGCCGGCCTTTTGCAGTTGAGCGTTCGTGGTCGCGATGGCGTCTGGAATGGTTTTCCACTCGGCGGTGACGGCCTCATCGGCGGCTTGCAGCCCAGTCACGGTGCGCTCCTGCACCGGAGTCGGCGCGGCGTCGACTTGTTGCAGATCGCCGAAGAGCTTGATGGTCTTGCCCAAGACCGCGAACTCCAGCGGACCGCCCGTTATCACCGTGGCCGGGTCGGCGAACGGTTCCAACTTCTTGAGCAAGGCGTCGAGCGCGTCGTGCGTTTCCTTCTCTTTCGCGGCTTCTTCGCGCTGCGCGATTTCGGCGACGAGCTCGTCGAAGCGTTTGCCGATCGGTTGTAGCCGGGCGCGCAAATCGTAGAGGGTCTGGGAGAGTGCGAACTGTTGCGCCAACCCCGTGGCCGGCTCTTGGATGCGCGGATCCATTTTCACCTCGAGCGGTTGCGTGAAGGTCTTGCCATTCGTCGTTAGGGTGACGGTATATTTGCCCGGCAGGACCCAGGGTGCGGTCGGTTGCGGAGCGGTCTCATGCGCGATCGCGGTCATTGGATATGCGGGCTCCGTCTCCGGTAGCGGCTCGCCGTGCAGATCCCAGAAGAAACGATGCAGGCCGGGCGTGGCCGGCAAAACCGACGGCGGCTTTACCCAGTAGCGCGGGATTTTTAGTTTATCGTCGACCTTCGGCACCGGGTCCGTGCTCGCGTAACGGCGCACCAACTTTCCGCTCGCGTCCTCGATCTCGAGCGTGACCGGTCCCGACGATTCCGCACCTAGCGAGTAACTGAGCGCGGCGCCTTCCGGCGGATTTTCGCCCGCCGGTTCATCGGGCGGAAGTGGCGTGTCGGTGTTCGAGTTCCAGCGCACCCGGCGCGCCATCGCCGGTTGAAAAAGCTGCGAACCTGATTCGTTAGGCTGAAGCTGCCGCAGCGGGGTGAGGTCGTCGAGAATCCAGAAGCCGCGCCCGTGCGTCGCGATGCAAAGATCGTCATCCTTCACGATCACATCGCGGACCGAGACCGCTGGCAGATTCTGGCGTAGCGATTGCCAACGATCCCCGTCGTCGAGCGAGTAATAGACGCCGCGCTCGGTCGCCGCGAAGAGGAGGCCGCGCCGTTTCGGATCTTCGCGCACGGCGTTCACGTTCTCGTCGTTAGGTAAACCTTGCACGATTTCCTGCCAGGTTTTGCCGTCGTCGCGCGTCCGGTAAATGTGCGGGCGCAGATCGTCGAGCCGGATGGTGTTCACCGCTGCGTAAGCGCTCTGCGCATCAAAGTGGCTCGCGTCCATGACCGAGACTTTCCACCACGGCCCGAGCTGCGGCGGCGTGACGTCGCGCCAGTTTTTGCCGCCATCGATCGTGAGGTGAACGAGGCCGTCGTCCGTGCCCGCCCAGATTCGTTTCACGTCGAGCGGCGAGGGCGCGACCGCGTAAATCACGCCGCGCTGTTTCGGCTGCGCGGTCGGTTGATCGCGAAACTTTCCGACGCTCGCCGGGATTTCGAAAGCCTTCCGGGTCAGATCCGGGCTGGACTGTTCCCAATGTTGACCGCCGTCGCGTGTCTGCCAGAGCGTGTTCGCGGCGAAGAACAAAAGATGCGGATCAACCGGCGAAAAAACCACCGGCTCCGTGCGGATGACCCGGAATTGGTCCGTGCGGAAAGCCTCCGGCGTAATGTCCTGCGCCTCATGTGTGCGCCGGTCGTAACGGCTCAATTTTCCGCCGTAAACGATCTCGGGATTCAACGGATCGGCGACGACGTAGCCGTATTCCTCCGCGCCGACCGGATGCCAGTCACGGAAAGTGATGGCCCCGTTCGAGCCGCGGCTGTCGATTCCGACCGAGCCGCTCTCCTGCTGGCCGCTGTAGAGCCGATACGGGAACGAACTGTCCGCGCTCACGTGATAGAGCTGTGCGGTCGATTGGTTATACCACGAGCTCCAGGTTGCGCCGCCATTCACGGTGACGATGGCGCCCTGGTCGCTCGCGAGCGCGATGACGTTCGAGTCGTTAGGCGAGATCCAGATGTTCTGGTAATCGTCGCCGCCGGGCGCGCCACGCCAGCCTTCCCAAGTCTTGCCGCCGTCGGTCGATTTCCAGCAGACGGTGCTCGTGGCGTAGATGGTTTGCGGGTTCTGCGGATCGATCCGCACGACCGGCAAATCGCCGCCGCCGATCCGGCCGGCTGGTCGCGTGTCCTCGGTCGCGACGGTCCAGCTCGCGCCGGCGTCGGTCGATTTATAGAGCTGCACCGTTTTCGGTGTCGCCACCGCCGCGAAGAGATTTTGCGGCGCGCTCGCGGCGATGCTGAGATGGGCCTGCACGATGTCGTTAGGCAATCCGCCGCCGAGCGGCTGCCAGGTTTCGCCGCCGTCGGTTGATTTAAAAAGACCGCCGCCGGTGCCATTCCAGGCGCCGTTTTCCCACGGACCTTCGCGTGCTTCCCAGAGCGAGGCGTAAACCGTCTGCGGATTTTGCGGATCCATCTGCACGTCCGCGCCGCCCGTGTTCTCGTCCTTGTAGAGCGTCTTCCCGAAAGTCTTCCCGCCATCGGTGGAGAGAAAAATCCCGCGCTCCTCGTTCGGCCCATAGGGATGACCAGGGACCGCGACGAGCACGTGATCGGCATTCTTCGGGTCGATCGCGATCTGCGCGATCTGTTGCCCATCGCGCAGGCCCCGATGCGTCCAGGTTTTCCCGGCGTCGGTCGATTTGTAGAGGCCATTGCCGACCGCGAGATCGGGGCGATGCAACCCTTCGCCGCTCCCGACATAGATCACGTTTGGATCCGACCCCGCCACCGCGAGCGCGCCGACAGAAGCACTCGATTGATTATCGAAAATCGGATCCCAGGTGCGGCCGTAGTCAGTGCTCTTGAAGACGCCACCGCTCACCTGCGCGAAATAAAAGACATTGGGCTGCGAGGGCGCGCCCGAGATCGCCTTGACCCGCCCGCCGCGATAAGGACCGAGGTTGCGCCAATGGAAGAGGCCGGAGAAATCCGGTGGCGCGGCTTCGGCGGACAGGCCTAACGAAAAGAGAAGAGCGAAGAGAAGAAAGCGTCGATGCACGTCGCTATCCTAGCCGACTCCGCACGTCGCTTCATCTCAGGCAGAGACGGGGTCTTAGCCCGTCGATCTTTGGAGTCTCCGCCGAACGGCGCAACGCGGTCTTGTTTTGATGCACGTGCTTCACGGACGGGCCTTAGCGCGATTTGCCCAAGGGCGACCGCCGGACGGTCCGTCCTCGCCGGACTTCGGAACGAGGAGAATTCTAGGCGGGCGCAGGCTTCTTTTTGGCCGCGGCTGCGGCTTCCAGCGAGGCGTCGACGGCCTCCGCTTCGCGCGGATGGATGCCGTGATAGTAAGCGTTCGACTTCGCGAGGTCGCTCTTATTCATGAGCAGCGCATCGAAACGTTCGCGCCGGCTCAGCTCGTAGACCTTGTCCATCTTGATCGCCTCAAACGGGCAAACCTCGACGCAAATCTGGCAGCTCATGCAGACCGAGATATCAATGTCGAAGGTCGCCGGATAAAACTGCGGCTTGCCCATGTAGTCGGGCTTTTTATCCGCGCTCTTGACGATGTAGATGCACTGCGGCGGGCATTCCTTCTCGCAGATCTTGCAGGCGACACAGCGGAGCCCCGCCTCCGGGTCCTGATCGAAAACGAGAAATGGAAAGTTCCGCGAGTTCTCCGGGAGGACGTCGCGTTCTTCCGGATATTGCACCGTCGTGAGGCGATCTTTTTCGAAATAACTGCCGAGAAAATTGCGGCCCGTTACCGCCATGCCTTTGAGAATTCCGGAACCGATCATGAGGATAAGTCGTGGCTTGAGTCTTCTTTTACTTTCGCGCTTCGGGCGTGACCGTGAGGGTGAGGCGCTGGCCGCCGCGCTCCACGATCATCTTGATTGGTTGCCCGATTTTTACTGCATCGAGGGCGTAGGTGTAATCGTAAATGTTGGTGATCTTTTGACCGCTGAATTCTACGATCACGTCGCCACCTTGGAGGCCGCCTTTTTCTGCCGGGCTGGCACCGCGGACGCCGCTTAACTTCACGCCTTTCACCTCCGTGGTGTAATCCGGGATTGTCCCGAGGTAGGCACGCAACATTTCACGCCCGCCACCGGCCGGGCCGCTGCGCTCGACCTTCGCGAGATCAGGTTTGTCGTTCGTCTGGGCAAGATCGGTCACGATCTGCTCCGAGAATTTCGCGATCCGCGCGAGTCCTTCGTAGTCCAATTTCTCCGCGGTATCGGTCGGCCGATGGTAGTCGTCGTGCGCGCCGGTGAAGAAGTTCAGCACCGGAATGTTCTTCACGTAAAAGCTGGTCGCGTCGGTCGGGAGATAGGGATCATCCTGCAGATTGAGGTTGAAGCCGGCGGCGACGTTGCGTTTTTCGAGCATCTTTCGCCAGACATGTGAGGAGCCGACGCCTTGCACGGTGAGCTTGTTCTCGCGCAAGCGGCCGACCATGTCGGCGTTTACGTAAGCGACAATTTTGCCTAACGGAACCGGCGGGTGCTCGCAGAAAGCGGCCGAGCCAATGAGGCCGATCTCTTCGCCCGACCAAAGCGCGAAGATGATCCCGCGTTTAAATTTCTCCGGATGCTCCGTGCGCTCCTGCGCGAGCGACCCCGCCAGTTCCAGCACCCAGGCGTCGCCGGAAGCGTTGTCATCAGCTCCGGGATGAATCTTGTTTTCCTCGCCCGCGCGATCGAGCGAATTGCTCCCGCCGTGCCCGAGGTGATCGTAGTGCGCGCCGACCACGACATACTCGTCGCTCCCGCCCGGCGCCGGCGGCAGGAGGGCGATGACGTCGCTGTCCTTCTTTTTTAAATGCTCGACGGCGCAGGCGAGTTTCATCTGCACCTTCGGCAGGACGAAGCCGTGCTCGGCGTGCGGATTCTCATCGTCGAGCGCGCTCTGTAACTGCTTCAAGGTTTTGCCGCTCGGCCCGAGGAGCGCGTCCGCGACCGTCCCGCTGATCGAGGCGGCGACGATGCCGCTGCCGGCGCTGGTCCCGTCATTCGTGAGAGGAAGGACTTCGCCGGCGTTCGGGGAGTTTGGTCCGGTGACGATGAGCACACCTTTGGCCCCGTGTTCGCGGGCGAGGAGCGCTTTGTAACGCGGACCCGCGTAGCGATTCAGTTGCGCCCGGCGCGCGGGGTCCACGTTCTCCGGCACGTAACGCAGGATAAGCGCGATCTTCCCTTTCACGTCCACACCAGCGTAGGAATCGTAGGGTGCGCCGTTCCCTTCCGGGACCTTGAGGCCGTAACCGACGAAGACGACTTCGCCTTCGGCGCTTCCATTTTCACTAAAGGAAAGCGGCCGAAAACCGGAGTCGAGCGCCGCGGAAATCGGCGGCATTCCCTCGGCGGTAATGTCGCAATGCGTTTGCGCGGGCTGAACGCGTTCGCCGGAATTGAACTCGAAAGGTTCGAGGAAATCCTGGCCTAACGGTTTTAGCCCGATCTGCCGGAAGTAGTCCGCAAACCAGGTGGCCGCCGCCTGCGCGCCGGGCGTGCCGGTCATGCGGCCGTCGCGTTTTTCATCGGCCAGCCAAGTGACGGCGCGCCGCAAATCTTCCTTCGTGATCGCGGGCGAAAAAGAGGGGTCGTTAGGCGAAGCGGAAGCTGCCGTGGTGCCGTGCATGGGAGATTGGGCCAGGGCCTGGCGCGCGGCGGCATTGTTCCAATCGGCCAGAAAAATCTGCGCCTTCCCGTCGCTGGTGCGCCCACTCGTCCAGGCGAGTTTTTTCCCATCGGGCGAAAACACCGGGAGGCCGTCGAAACCGTTCGTGAAAGTGACCCGCACCGGCTCGTGTTCGCCTTTCGCGTCGACGATGAAGAGTTCGAAGTTCTCAAACCCGAATTTGTTCGAAGTGAAAATGAGATAGTCGCCGCTCGGATGGAAATACGGCGCCCACGACATCGACTTGAAATCGGTCACGCGCTGCTTGTCCGAGCCGTCGAGTTTCATCGTCCAGACATCCGCGATGACCCCGTTTTCCTCGAAATGCCGCCAAACGATGCGCTGGCCGTCGGGCGTGAAAAACGGGCCGCCGTCGTAGCCCGGCGCGGTCGTGAGGCGGCGAACGTCCGAGCCGTCCGCGTTCATGAGGTAGATGTCGCCGAAATAGGCCGCGTCCTGCCCGTAACGTTTGCGGTCGTTAGGCGAAAGTTTCTCGAGTGGAAAAGCCCCGCGCAGCGAGCAGAAGACGATCTGTTTTCCATCGGGCGCGAAAGCGCCCTCGGCGTCGTAGCCGAGTGTGTTGGTCAGGTTAACGAGATCACTGCCGTCGCGTTTTGTGGAATAGATGTCGAAGTTCTCGTCGTAATCCCACGAGTAGCGGCGTTGTTTTCCGCTCGCGCGAAAGTCGAGCTCGGCTCTTTGTTTTTCGGCTGCTTTAGGATCGGCGTGGGTGGAGGCAAAGATCACGCGATCAGTCCCCGGCTGGAAAAACGAACAGGTCGTTTTGCCCTGGCCAGGCGAGACGCGGGCGGTGTCGCCGGTTTCAAAATCGAGCGTGTAAACCTGGTAGAAAGGATTTCCCGGCTCGCGCTCGCTCTGAAAGATAAGCTCTTTGCCGTCGGGCGAGAAGTAGCCCTCGCCGCTACGCTTGCCCTCGAAGATTAACTGCCGCGGATTGCTCAGGAAGCTTGCCTCCTGCGTGGGATCATCCGCCGCGAAAACGGAGACGAAGGTCATAAGGAGGAGCAAAAAGGACAGGTATTTTCTCATTGTTAGGGTGGAGGCTTAGCGGTCGACTTCGCCCATCACGATGTCGATGCTGCCGAGGATGACCATGACGTCGGCGACAGTGTGACCGAGGCACATGTCTTCCAGGATCGTGAGGTTGATCAGGCTCGGAGGGCGCACGCGGTAACGGTAGGGATTGCCGCTGCCGTCGCTGATGAGGTAAAAGCCGAGCTCGCCTTTGGGTGCTTCGATCCGGCCGTAGGCTTCGCCGAGCGGCGGTTTGAAAGCGCGGATTTTTACCTTTGGATTTTGGATCGGACCTTCGGGGAGTTGATCCATTGCCTGGTGCAAAATCGTCAGGCTCTCGCGCAATTCGAGCACGCGCATCATCATGCGATCGTAGCAATCGCCGTGGTCGCCTAATGGGACGCGGAATTTGAAACGCGGATAGATGCCGTAGCCATCGACTTTGCGGATGTCGTAATTCACGCCGCTCGCGCGCAAGCCGGGGCCGGTAATGCCGGCGTTGATCGCCAGCTCGGCGGAAACTTTCCCGATTTCCTGGGTGCGCATGACCAGGATCTCATTCGTCGTGATGAGCTTTTCGAACTCATCGAGAAAACGCGGAAAACCGTCGACAATTTTGCGCGCCTGTTCCATCCAGCCGGGCGGCAAATCAACGCGGCAACCGCCGAAGCGCATGTAGTCGCACATCATCCGCGATCCGCTGAGCGACTCGAAAAGGTCGAGCACTTTCTCGCGTTCGCGGAAGGCGTACATGAGCGGCGTGCCCCACGCGCCCATGTCGCTGAGGAGGAAGCCTAACAATGAGGTGTGATTCACTAAACGGGTCAGCTCGGCGAGGATGACGCGCAAATATTCGGCGCGCTCGGGGACTTCGATGCCGGCCAGTTTTTCGACACTGAGCGCGTAGGCCCAGTTGTTCGTCATCGAGCAAAAATAATCGAGCCGATCAGTGTACGGCATCGAGCCGAGGTAGCTGGTGTTCTCGCCGATCTTCTCGTGGTTGCGATGAAGGTAACCGAAGACCGGTTTGAGCTTGCGCACGACCTCGCCGTCGAGCGCCACGTTCATCCGGAAAACGCCGTGGGTCGAAGGATGCTGTGGGCCCATCGAGACTTCGAGCAACTCGCCATCGAAACGCGAACTGCGCGGTGGTGGCGCCTGTTCGAGTTCGTGAAAGCCGGTCGTCATGCTGCGGTGGGGAGCGTCATCCACCGAGCAGGTAGATGCACGCGAATTTCCGGCGAACCGGTGCAAGCATGGTGAGTTCGCCGCTTCTTCGCCTGAGCAGTCAGGGAGAAAAAATCAAAAGCAGGAAAACCGCGAAGAGCAGCAGATGAATGCAACCCTGCAAAACGCTGGTTTTTCCACTCCCAAAGCTCACGATACTGACCGCGAAAGTGAGGACGAGCAGGGGGAGATTGCCACCATCAAGGCCGAGGATGACCGACCGGCCGGTGATCATGCCGATGAGGAGGACTGCGGGAATGGAAAGACCAATCGAAGCCAGGACGGAACCGTGGAGAATGTTGACCGAGCGCTGGAGATGATTCCGCATCGCCGCCTGCACACCGCTAAGTGCTTCGGGCGCCAGTACGAGGCTCGCCACGATCGCCCCGCCTAACGCCTGCGGCATGCCGAACCGCTCGATGCAGTTATCCAGGGGCACGCCAAATTTTTCCGCCAACACCACCACGACGACGAGATAGAGAACGAGCATCACCGCATGAAAGGGAGTGGAGCGAACCATCAGATGATGGCGTTCCATTTCGTCGGCACTGTTCACTCCCGAAATCTCAGAGAAGAACCCACTATGGCGGCGGACCTGAATGAAGAGGAAAATCGCGTAAAGACTTAGCGAAACGATCATCAGGAAGGTCTCCTGCCCGAAGTTTAATCGCGGGCCGGATAGCGAGGTCGTGAAGTTCGGCAGAACAAGGCTTAGCACCGCGAGAGCCATGATGGTGTTGAGATAGGCGCCGGTGCCTTGCAAGTTGTATTGCTGCTCGCGATGGCGCAGCCCGCCGAGGAGGAGCGATAACCCGATCAGGCCATTGAGCGCGATCATGAGGACGGCAAACATCATGTCGCGCGCGAGGGTGGGGTTATTTGCGCCATGCAGCATCGTGGCCGAGATCATCATCACTTCGATGCTGATCGCGGAGAGAGTCAGGATGAGAGTGCCATAAGGCTCGCCGAATTTGACCGCCAGACAGTCAGCGTGCCGGACGACCGAGATAGCCGACCAAAGAACGCCGAGGAAGAGCCAGGCAAAGACTCCCAGCAGTTGCCAAGGCACCACGCTCTCCTCCAGCCGCGAGCCGAAACAAAGGAAAGCCGCAGCGCTTCCCAGGCCCACGAACAGCGCCACTTCCGACCGACAGAAAGCGAGGAACCCGCCGGGTGGCGCCGGCTCAGGGTGCGCTTTTGCAGACATGAGCGCGACCTTAGTCGAGGAGCGCCGGGACACGCAATCCCGGCTATTCTCAAGAACGAAGAAACTGCCCCGATTCTAGTGGAAGAGATAAGTCAGGGGATGGCGCATCGTTCGTCGGAGGTCCTGATGAACCCATCGAAGGGACGATCTGGCCGGCGAAACAAAGCGCGAACTCCGTAGCGCTATGAGTTTCATTCGCCCGTCAACTTCTCCGCGCCATCGGCCAAGGGTCGCGGCGCGTAATGTTCCTTGGCTTTTTCGAGTACCTCGTCATGCGGCGTCGGTTCGTATTCGTAATCGTCCGGCTCGACGTAATCCTTCCGCATCGGGAAGTCGGTGAACTCATCCCACATCAAAATGCGACGGAGGTCGGGGTGTCCGTCGAATTGAATGCCGTAGAGATCGAAAATCTCCCGTTCCTGGAATTCCGCGCTCCGCCAGATCGGGGTGAGCGAAGGCAGATGCACGCCTGCCAATCGGTCGCTGGTGCGCAGCCTAACGATAAGCGGTCCGTGCTTCAGCGCGATCGAGTAGAGATGGTAGACCGCTTCGAGATGACCGGGGAAAGACTCCTCCTGCGTTTCCTCGATTTCCTTCTCCTCGCCTTCGACCAGCTTCTTCACTTTCACCTTTTTTTTCACCGTTCGATCAGGCCAGTCGACGCCGGTGACATTCGAGCAATAATCAAGGCGCAGTCCCGGATCGTCGCGCAGCCAGCGCGCGAGCGTGGCCGCATGTTCGTTAGGCAGAAGAAGCGCGGGTTGGCTCGCGGGCCCGGGATTGGCTATGACTTGGACCCGGGCGCCCACGATCGCCTCCTCCAGCCGCTCCTTTATTTGCTCCAACGACTCCATGATTGAATGAATGATTTCTGGCTGATGGGCGAACGAATCTTGCCCAGCAAACGCGAAATCGATGGACAGCGCGAACCAAAAACCGACCGTGACGCGATGAAAAAATCAATCGTTGGAGTTCCCGCACTCTCGGTCGCAGCCGCCGCCAGCCTGTCCGCTTTCGCTGGTTGCAATCGCGCGCCCGCTCCGGTCGCTGAACCCGGTGCGCCGACGGCCATGGTCGTGCCGACGACGACCGCAGTTCCCACAACCACCGTGGTGCCGATCGCTCGCGCCGTGCCGGTCGCTCCGGCCGTGTCCGTGCTGCCCCTCTCGAAGATTTCCCTGGCCAACTACAATCTGGTCCGGCTCGGTATGACCAAGAACCAGGTGCAGACGATTCTCGGCGCGCCCACCAGCGCGGAGACGAAGGACTTGGTGATCTTCAAGAAAACGACTTACCGCTACGAAGAGGGTGCGCGATTTATCGAGTTCACCTTCAAAAACGACGAGCTCGACAGCAAGGACAGCAACCTCGGCACAGCGGAATAATTCCCCCCCGCCGAAAAGCGGCGTGATTCGTCAGGCTCGCTAGCTCAGCCCGAAAGGCGCTCGCTAACCGGCGGGTGAAAGAGGTCGGGGTTAGCCGGCGGCTCGAGGTCGTGCGCGCCGAAAGCAGGCACCGGAAACTCGCTCGGGCGATCCGCCTGCAGATGGGGGGCCTTATTTGCGCCGGTTAATTTTTGTTCATCGATCTTCCGCTGCAGTTCCATGAAGGCGTGGAGCAGCGCCTCCGGCCGGGGCGGACAACCAGGAATATAAACGTCGACCGGGATATAACGGTCGATGCCTTTGAGGACGTTGTAGCCCTGCTTGAACGGCCCGCCGGATATCGCGCAGGCGCCCATCGAGATGACGTATTTCGGATCCGGCATTTGGTTGTAGAGCCTAACGATCTGCGGCGCCATTTTCTTGGTCACGGTGCCGGCGACGATCATGAGATCGGCCTGGCGCGGTGAGGGCCGGAAAACTTCCCCACCGAAACGCGCGAGATCGTAGCGCGAAGCGGCGGTGGCGATCATCTCGATCGCGCAACAGGCGAGGCCAAACTGGAGCGGCCAGATGGAATTTTTGCGGCCCCAGTTATAAAGCTCCTGCATCGAGGTGACCCAGATGCCCTGCTTTTGCAGCTCGCTCTTCAGGTTCTGGTCGATTGGCTCGCTCATTGTGGGTGGAAAAAAGGAATTTCTCCTTCTTTACTTCGCCCAAGTTAGACAGCCTTTGCTCCAAGCCCAAACCAGGCCTTCGAGCAGGAGGAGCAAAAAAACGAGGATGGCGACGAACGCGCCGAAGGGCAGGCCCGTGAACGCGACCGCGAACGGGATCAGGAAGATCGATTCGACGTCGAAGATGAGAAAGATGATCGCGTAGAGATAGAACTGCGAGTGGAACTGGATCTGCGCTTCGCCTAACGACTCGATGCCGCATTCATAGGTGGCGTTCTTCGCCGCGCCCGGCTTCGGCGGCTGGAAAAACCGGCGCCACATCCACGCCAGGACGAGCGGCAGGACTGGGAAAACCAGCGCGACCCCGAGGAAGATAACCAGGAAAAAGTAGGGTGACGGAGCCATGACCAAGATGTCGCCTCCTAGTCCAGAACAACCGTTTCTGAGGATAAATTAGGAAAGCAGGAAAGCAGGAAAAAGAGCTGAATTGGAGTCCCTTCTCCTGCTTTCCTGTTTTCCTGATTCATCTTCTTCTTGCTCATACCACACCCTGGTCGAGCATCGCGTTCGCGACCTTGAGGAAGCCCGCGATGTTCGCGCCGTTCACGTAATTCCCCGGCGTCCCGAACCGTTCCGCGGTCGCCCAGCAAGTCTTGTGAATGGCCTTCATGATCCCTTGTAACCGCGCGTCGACCTCTTCGCGCGTCCAGGAAATGCGCATGCTGTTCTGCGCCATCTCCAGCCCCGAAGTGGCGACCCCGCCGGCGTTGGCAGCTTTGCCTGGACCGAACAAAATCTTGGCGTCGATAAACCGTTTCACGCCGGCGATCACCGTCGGCATGTTCGCACCTTCCGAGACGACATAGACGCCGTTGCGGAGCAGGTTGGCGGCGTCTTTTTCGTTGATCTCATTCTGGGTCGCGCTCGGGAAAGCGCATTGTGCGGGATGATTCCAGAGCGGGTTATGATCGAGCTTCGGGTCAAACGGGATGTAGGTGGCTTCGCGAAATTTCGCCGCGTAATCCGAGATCCGGCCGCGCTGGACATTCTTGAGCTGCATGATGAAGGCGAGCTTTTCCCGGGTGATGCCCCTTTCGTCGTAGATATAGCCGGCCGAATCCGAAAGCGTCACCGGCTTGGCGCCGAGCTCGACCAGTTTCTCCACCGTGTATTGGGCCACATTGCCGCTGCCAGAGACGAGACAAACCTTATCGGCCAGCTCCTCATTGCGCGTGTGCAACATTTCCGCGGCGAAATAAACCGCGCCGTAGCCGGTCGCTTCCGGACGAATGAGCGAGCCGCCCCAGCCGATCCCTTTGCCGGTGAGCACGCCGGTGAATTCGTTCCGGAGTTTTTTGTACATCCCGAAGAGAAAGCCGATCTCGCGCGAGCCGACGCCGATGTCGCCCGCGGGCACGTCGCGATACGGGCCGATGTGACGCGAGAGCTCAGCCATAAAGGCCTGGCAAAAACGCATCACTTCGTTGTCGCTTTTTCCCTTTGGATCAAAATCGGACCCGCCTTTGCCGCCACCCATCGGCAGGGTCGTTAGGCTGTTCTTGAAGACCTGCTCGAAGGCGAGGAACTTGAGGATCCCAAGATTGACCGAGGGATGAAAACGCAGACCGCCTTTGTAGGGTCCAATCGCGCTGCTCATCTCGACCCGAAAGCCGCGGTTCACGTGGATCTCGCTGGCGTCGTCCTCCCACGGCACACGAAACATGATGACCCGTTCGGGCTCGACCATGCGCTCGAGAATTTTCCCTTTGCGGTACTCCGGGTGGCGATCGAGAACCGGCTCGAGCGACTCGAAAACTTCGGTGACAGCCTGATGGAATTCCGATTCGCCGGGATTCTTCGCTTTTACCTGCGCCATTAATTCCGCAAGATCGTTTTTCATAGGTCGATTTCTGTTTTGCCTAACGACGGCGCAAAGACCGTTCGTTTGCCGCCGGCAGGAATAGCGGTTAAGCCCCGCACCGGACAACACAAAATTCGGAGCCGCCGAGCCCGGGTTTGATTCCCGGCTTGCTTAAGAAAGCGGACCTCGCTTTTCTTGCCCGCAGGTGACCGGCTTTCTCGATCAGATCTTTGTCCTCGCCAAAGCGCGGGTCCTTTCCCCGCTCGCGCACGGGCCGGCGTGGTTGAGCGCGCTCGTCTCCAGCCTGCTGAGTATCGGCCTGCTGCTCGCGGTTTTCCTCTCGCTCTTCGCCGCGATGTCGCTCTTCGAGCGGAAAATTCTCGGGCGCATTCAGAACCGGCTCGGGCCGAATCGCGTCGGGCCTTTTGGTCTGCTCCAGCCGGCGGCGGATGGGATTAAGATGCTGATCAAGGAAGACGTCGTGCCCTGGCGGGCGGACAAGGTGGTGCACTTCCTCGCGCCAATCCTGATGGCGGCGACGGCGATTCTCACGCTCGGGATCATTCCCTACGGGCGGAACATGACGCCGTTCGCGATCGATGGCGGGATTCTCTTTTTCTTTGCCATCGGGTCGACCACGGAACTGAGCGTGTTCATGGCCGGCTGGGGGAGCAACAACAAGTTTTCGATGCTCGGCGCGATGCGCGCGATCGCGCAGATGATCAGCTACGAGCTGCCGCTGGTGATCACGGTGCTGCCGGTGGTGATGGTGGTTGGCTCGCTGCGGCCGGATGCGATCGTCGCCGCCCAAGCTGGTTATTCGTTAGGCATTTTGCCGCATTGGTTCGTTTTCACGCCTTGGGGTTTCGCGGCGTTCCTCTTGTTTTTCATCTCCGGATTGGTCGAGTCGAACCGGACGCCGTTCGATGTGCCGGAAGGCGAATCGGAAATCGTCGCCGGTCACATGACGGAATATTCCGGGTTCAAATACGCGACCTTTTTTCAGGCGGAATATTTCGGGATGTTCGCGATCAGCGGGCTCGCGGTGACGCTCTTCCTCGGCGGCTGGCACGCGCCGATTCGCGTGCTCGAGTTGGTGCCGTCATATCTTTGGTTCTTCGGGAAACTGGGCGTGCTGCTGTTTGTCTTCATCTGGATTCGCGGGACGCTCCCGCGGACCCGAGTCGATCAGGTGATGGCTTTCGCCTGGAAATTCATGCTACCAATGGCTTTCGCCTGTCTGCTCGCGGCCGCGGTCTGGCACTACGGTGGGCGGCGCTGGATTGGCTGGCTTTATTCGTTAGTCGTGGTCGGGGTCGCTTATCTCGCGCTGGGCCAATTGCTCCAGACCGGGAAGCGCTTCGCGCCGCGCACTTATCGTTACGCCGAATGAACAGCGTCGCTTTCATCGCGCTCGCGGTCTTTACTTTGGCGGCCGCGCTGGCGGCCGCACTCCTGCCGAAATTGGTTCACGCCGCGCTCTGCTTCGCGGCGGCGTTTGTCGGTGTGGCCGGGTTTTACTTCTTGTTAGGCGCGGAATTTGTCGGGCTGGTCCAGATCTTCGTCTATGTCGGGGCGGTCGCGGTGCTGATTGTCTTCACCATTCTGCTCACCCGGCGCGAAACCGAACGCGAACCCGGTTTCCATTGGAGCGGGTTGCTCGTCGCCGGCGCTGTTTTCGCCGGGTTGGTCTGGGCGATCGTTAAAACCGGCGGGCTGAATAGAGCCGCGCCGCCGTCCGTGACCCTGACCGTCCGCCAAATCGGCGAAGCGCTCATGACCGATTACGTCTGGCCGCTGCAATGCGTCGGGTTGGTCCTGACGGCGGCGTTGATCGGAGCTCTCGTCCTCGTGATGGAGGAAAAACGATGACTCCGATGCTCTCTACTTTTCTCCTCCTTTCAGCCGCACTTTTTTGCATCGGACTGCTCGCCGCGCTCAGTCGTCGGCACGCGATCTTCATCCTCATCGGGATCGAGATGATGCTCGCCGCGGCCGGCTTAAACTTCATCGCTTTCTGGCGTTTCGGCCCTCAGCCAGCGCCACCGACCGGCGTGATGGTGACCATCTTCGCGATCGCGATCGCAGCCGCGGAAGCGGCCGTCGGCCTCGCGCTCGTGATCGCGGTTTACCGGCATTACCGCACCACCAACGTCGACCAGATCGATCAGCTAAAAGGATGAGAGTCGAGATCGTCGCTTATCTCTGGCTGATCCCCGTGTTGCCGCTGGCGGCGTCGCTTTTCATTCTCGGCCTGTCGGGCAAACGCCGCGGGCTCGCCTCGGGAATTGCGATCACTGGACAAGTGCTTGCGCTCCTGCTCTCGCTTGCCGCCTTCCGCCCGACCCTCGCCGCGCCCGGCTACCGGGCGTTCGCGAATTTCACCTGGTTCACCTTCGGCACACAAACCCTCCGGCTCGGCTGCGTCCTCGATCCGCTCACGGCCGTGATGCTGGTCATGATCACGTTCGTGAGTCTGTGGATTTTCGTCTTCAGCGTCGGCTACATGGCGGCCGACAAAAACTTCACCCGCTTCTTCGCATGCCTCTCATTTTTCTCCGCCGCCATGCTTGGCGTGGTGATCGCCAACAGCCTCCTGCTGCTCTTCATCTGCTGGGAACTGGTCGGTCTCGCTTCCTATTTGCTGATCGGTTTCTGGATCGAAAAACCGAGCGCGGCCGCGGCCGCGAAGAAGGCGTTCATCACCACGAGGATCGGCGACCTCGGCTTTTTCCTCGGGATGCTTTGGCTCTACGGCAAGAGCGGCACGCTGCTTTTTTACGATGGCGGGAATGGCGCGCTCGAGAGTGCCGCGCTGGTCTCGTTAGGCGCGAGTGCCACCTTTATTGCGCTCCTGATTTTCTGCGGCGCGGCCGGGAAATCGGGGCAATTCCCGCTCCACGTCTGGTTGCCGGATGCGATGGAAGGCCCGACGCCGGTGAGCGCCCTGATCCACGCCGCGACCATGGTGGCGGCGGGTGTTTTTCTGGTGGCGCGGGTCTATCCCATTTTTTCGTCAGGCGCAGTTCAGGGCGTCACCACCTCGCTCAGCGTGGTGGTCTGGATCGGCGTAATTACCGCGCTCATCTCCGCGCTGATCGGTCTCGCCCAATGGGACATCAAGCGCATCCTCGCTTACTCCACGGTCTCACAGCTCGGGCTCATGATGGTGTCGTTAGGCGTGGGCGGTGTCGCCGCGGGGATCATGCATTTGCTCGCGCACGGCTTCTTCAAGGCGCTGCTTTTCCTTGGCTCCGGCTCGGTCATTCACGGCTGCCACGAGGAACAGGACATCCGGAAAATGGGCGGCCTGCGTGGACTGATGCCGGTGACTTTCGCGACCTACGCGATCGGCATGATGGCGCTCAGTGGGGTGCCGCTTTTCTTCGCGGGGGCGTGGACGAAAGAGGAAATCCTGCACGCGACTTCGCTCTGGCCGTCCTCGCGCGTGCCGCATTTTCTCATGCTCGTCGGCGTCGTGCTGACCGCGCTCTACATGACGCGGCAGATGATTTACGTCTTCTTCGGTTCGCGGCGCCAGGCCGCGGCGCACGCGCATGAAAGTCCTTCGGTCATGACGTTGCCGCTGGTGGTGCTCGCGACTTGTGTGATCGGCCTCAGCGTGTTGCTGACTCCGGCGTGGCCGTGGCTGCAGAGCTATCTGCTCGGCGAACGGACCGTCGGTGAGTCGTTGCTTCAGCCGGGGCTTTTCGTTGCCCTCGCGCTGGTGGCGCTCGGGATCGGGCTCGGTGTTCTCATTTATCGGCGGGTCGGGGAGAGCGATCCGTTCGCGCGGACCTTTCCGCGGGTCTTCCGTTTTCTCGAGGAACGGATGTGGCTAGATGAGTTTTACGACGCGACGATTCTCGCGCTCGCGCGCACCGCCGCGCGCGTTTCCGATTTGCTCGACCGCTACCTTTGGGACGGACTCGCGCGCTTTGCCGGCGTGCTCGGGGATTCGTTAGGCGGCCTGACCAAGGGCTTCGACGAACGGGCGATCAACGCCGGAGCGGATGACGCGAGTGGCGCGGCGCGCGCCTTTGGCCGGTTGCTCTCGGCCCGGCATTCAGGGCAAATCCAGGCTTATCTCGGTGCGGTCGCGGTGGGCATGCTCGCGCTGCTTCTTCTTTACGCATGGCTCACCTAATCACCGGGCTGATTTTCATTCCGATCCTCGGCGCGCTTTTTGCCAGCGTGGCGTCGCGGGGATACGGCCGCGCGATTGCGCTCGGGAGCAACCTGATCACGGCCTTGCTCGCGCTCAGCCTCTGGCGTCACTACGACGCCGCGGCGGGCGGGATGCAGCTGGTGGAACGGCACGTCTGGATCCCGAGCATCGGCGCGGAATACCTGCTCGGCCTCGATGGATTAAGCCTGCTCCTCGTCCTGCTGACCTCGCTCATCTTCCCGTTCGCGCTGCTCGCGCAACGCATGCCCCGTGGCTTCTGCGCGCTCCTGCTCGTGATGCAGTCCGCCCTCTACGGCACCTTCACCGCGCAGAATTTTCTGCTCTGGTTTCTCTTTTACGAGATGAGCCTGGTGCCGGCTTTCCTGCTCATCAAAATCTGGGGCGGCGCGAAACGGGACCGCGCGGCGACGAAGTTTTTTCTCTACACCTTCCTCGGGAGCGTCGCGATGCTGCTCTCGTTTCTGGGGATTTATCTCGTTAGGGGAACTTTCGATTTCGCGGAACTGACGCGGCTTGGACCGGGCGGGCTCGTCCCGGGAAAAGCCGGCTGGCTGATCTTCGCCGGGATCTTCCTCGGGCTGGCGATCAAGGTGCCGCTTTTCCCGTTTCATACCTGGCTGCCCGACGCCTACGAAGCCGCGCCGACTGGCGTCTCGATGGTGCTCACCGGCGTCCTCTCGAAGATGGGCGTTTACGGATTCATTCGGCTGCTCCTGCCGCTTTTCCCTCACGAGCTCAAAATCCTCGGGCCCTGGCTGCTCGCGCTCGCCGTCTGTTCGATCGTCTTTTCATCGCTTGCGGCCTGGGTGCAGAGCGACCTGAAACGGATGCTCGGCTATCTCTCGATCAGTCATCTCGGCTATTGCCTGCTCGGCCTCTTCGCCGTCACCGCGACGAGGGTCGCCGCGCCTAACGAGTCCCAGGCGGCCCTGAGCGGGGTCTTCCTCCAGATCTTCAACCACGGTCTGACCGCGGCCGCGCTCTTCTATTTTGCCGGGTTGCTCGAGCAACGGCGTGGCGCGCGCGGGCTCGCTGATTTTGGCGGACTGATGCAACGGACGCCGCTGCTCTGCGGCTGGATGAGCGTGGCGATGTTCAGCTCGTTAGGCTTGCCGGGGTTGAACGGATTCGTCGGCGAATTCCTGATCTTCAAAGGCTCCTTCGCGCTCGCCGCCGGGTTCACCGCGGTCGCGGTCCTCGGCCTGCTTTTCACCGCGGTTGCTCTGCTCCGCGCGATGCAGGCGCTCTTCAGCGGCCCGCTCGTCGAAAGTTGCCGCGAATTTCCCGATCTCCGCGTGGGCGAGAAGTGGGTCGTGGTTCCGGCGACGCTGCTGATGTTCGCGCTCGGGATTTACCCGCAGTTCTTGTTCGGCCTCTTCAATTCCACCGTGGCGCAGATGGCGCGGTTGCTGGCTCAACCATGAAAAAAAGCATCGTCCCCGTCACGCAGATTGCGCATTCCATCCATTTCCTCCGTAGTCAGAAAGTGCTGCTCGATCTTGATCTCGCGGTGCTCTACGAGGTGCCCACCGGCCAGCTCAATCGCGCAGTGAAGCGGAATCGCAGCCGGTTCCCTTCCGATTTCATGTTTCGCTTAAACAAGAAGGAATCGGACATCTTGAAATGCCAATTTGGCATTTCAAGTTGGGGCGGCCGCAGGGGATTGCCCTACGCGTTTACCGAGCAGGGCGTCGCGATGCTCTCGAGCGTCCTCAACTCGGAGCGCGCGGTGAAAGTGAACATCGCGATCATGCGCGCGTTCGTGAAGTTGCGCGAAACTCTCGAAACCAATCGCGAGCTGGCCCAACGCTTCGCTCAACTCGAGCAACGCGTCGGACAACACGATTCCGAGATCGCCGCGATCATCGACGCCATCCGGCAATTGATGGCGCCGGGGAAGAAGAGCACGCGTGAGATCGGCTTCCACGTGCGCGAGACGCCGCCGCATTACGGGACGCGCAAAAGCCGATGATCGCTTGGACGATTTATCTCACCTTCGCAGGTGCGGTCGCGGCGCTGCTTCTCCCGAGGTTGCTCGCGCGTTGGGTCGCGCTCGCGACGACCTTTGGCGGCTTCGCGCTCAGCCTCGCGGCCTTCTTTGCGCGTGGGACGGACTGCGCGCAGCTCACCACGATCGTGCGCGTGCCGTGGGTGCCGGCGCTCGGGATGAATTACCATCTCGCGGCCGACGGGATCAGCCTAACGATGACGCTGGTCACGGCGCTGACCGCGGTGTGCGCGGTGCTTTTCTCCTGGAAAGTCGAGCGCCGGGCGAACGAATTTTTCTTCTGGCTGCTGCTCGTGGTCGGCGGCTCCTTCGGCGTCTTTCTGAGCGCGGATCTGTTCCTGTTTTTCGTTTTCTACGAGCTCGTGATCGTGCCGAAATACTTCCTCATCGCGATCTGGGGATCGACGAACAAGGAATACGGCGCGATGAAGTTATCGCTCTATTCCTTCCTCGGCGGCGCGCTCGTTTTCATCGGAATTTTGGCGGCTTACACAACGTCGGGGACGCTGGATTTGGCGCAGCTCGCGCAGTTCCCATTCACCCCCCGATTGCAGACGTGGGCGTTCCCAGTTCTGTTCCTCGGCTTTGCGATTCTCGCGGGCATCTGGCCGCTCCACACCTGGGCGCCGACCGGTCACGTCGCCGCGCCGACCGCCGGCTCCATGCTGCTCGCCGGAATCGTCATGAAGCTCGGCGCCTATGGCGCTCTGCGGGTCGCGCTCAACCTCTTTCCGTTGGGCTTCGAGGCTTGGCGGGAATGGATCGTCGTCCTCGTGCTCATCGGGATCATCTGGGCCGCGGCGGTCGCGCTGCGGCAGAACGATCTCAAGTTCGTCATCGGTTATTCGAGCGTGAGCCACATGGGCTTCGTCCTCCTCGGGTTGGCCGCGGCGAATTCGTTAGGCGTCTCCGGCGCCGTCCTGCAAATGTTCTCCCACGGCGTGATCGGGGCGCTCCTCTTCGCGCTCGCCGGGGTGATTTATTATCGGACGCACACGCGCAACCTGAACGATCTCTCCATCCTCGGCCTGCGTCGCACGATGCCGTTTGTCGCCTTCGCTTTCGTGGTCGCGTCGGCGGCTTCGATGGGCATTCCGGGTTTTAGCGGGTTTGCGGCGGAAATCACGATCCTGCTCGGCGCCTGGCGCGCTTTCCCGTGGGCGGTCGGCTGCGCCGGCCTTGGCATGGTTTTGGTGGCGGCGTTTACTTTACGGGCTTTGAAACGCGCATTTTTCGCCGATGAGCGACGGTTGTCGAAGGTCACTGCGGACCCGATTACGCTCGCGGAAAAGCTGGGCGCGAGCCTGCTGATTTTCGCGACGCTGGCGGTTGGTCTTTATCCGAAACTGCTGCTCGACCGGATCGAGCCCGCGGTCCGATCCCTCCATTTTCTCCAGCCGTGAACTACCTCGATCTCGTTAGGCTGGCTTTGCCCGAAATCATCGTGGTCCTGACCGCCCTGGTCGTGCTCACCCTCGGTCTGGTCGCGCGACGACTTCCGGGAATTTGTTCCGGCGTCGCCGCGGCCGGCCTGCTCTTCGCGGCCGCGTCGGTCCTGCAGTTGCCGGCGCACGCGACCCTCTTTCACGGGATGCTGGTGATCTCGCCGCTCAATTCTCTTTTCCAGGTCATCTGTCTGACCCTTGCGCTTTTCACCGTCGTGCTCGCGCGGGGCCGTGGGCGTTTACCTAACGAGGGGGAGTTTTTTGGACTTCTCCTCCTGGCCACAGTCGGGCTGCTGCTGCTCGTGGGGAGCGAGGAACTGCTGATGATCTTCATCGGGCTCGAGCTGACCGGGCTCTCGCTTTATATCCTCACCGCCTTCGACAAAAGCGACCCGCGCTCCGCCGAGGGCGGGTTGAAGTATCTGCTTTTCGGCAGCGTCGCGAGCGCCTTCACGCTCTTCGGCTTGAGCTATCTTTACGGCTGCACCGGCACGACCGCGCTCGGCGCCCTCGCCGCGCAGCTCCAGGCCGGGCCCGCATCACCACTGCTCATCGCCGGCGTGGTTATGACGCTGATCGGGTTCGCGTTCAAAGTCGCGGCGGCGCCATTTCATCTTTGGGCGCCGGACGCCTACCAGGGGGCGCCGATCCCGGCCGCGGCCTTCATCGCCTCGGGGTCGAAGGTGGCCTCGTTCGTGGTCCTGGGAAAAATCGTGCTGCTCGGCTTCGGTCCACTCCAGGGCAGCGCCGGTTGGCACGCGCTCGCGGCCGGTTGGTCGCCGGTCCTCGCCGTGCTCGCGGGGTTGTCAATCCTCGTCGGAAATCTCACCGCGCTCGCGCAGCGCAACGTCCGGCGGCTGCTCGCCTACTCCGCGGTGGCGCACGCAGGTTACACTCTGCTCGGGCTGGTCGTCGGCGGCCGGGAAGGATTTGCGGCCACGCTATTTTACACCACGATCTACGCCCTGACTTTGCTCGGCGCGTTCGGCGTGGTCGGTTTCGTGAAGCGTGAAACCGGCGGCGAAGACCTCGCCGATTTCGCCGGCCTGCACGTGCGCTCCCCACTGCTCGCCGGTTGCCTGACGATTTTCGTGCTTTCGCTCGCGGGGCTGCCGCCGCTCGCCGGTTTCTTCGGCAAATTCTATCTCTTCAGCGCCGCCTTGCACGCGGACGCGCGCCACAGCCTGCTCTGGCTCGTCGTCCTCGCTCTCTTGGGCAGCCTCGTTTCGCTCTATTATTACCTGGTGCTCCTGAAGGCGGTCCTGCTTGACGATTCGCGCACCCCGGTTTTCGCTTTCCGCCCCGACTTTCTCTTGCGCCTAACGATCATGGGATTGGCGGCGGCGGTCCTGCTTTTCGGCTGCTTCCCGCAAAGCCTGGTCGCGCCGATCGTCGCGGCGCTGCGCTAGACGAAACCTGAAACCGTTTACATTTAGAAGCTTGACCCGGCGGTTTCGGTTACCAACAATCGCCGCATGAAAACGCTTATGACTGTTCTGGCTGCCCTGGCGGCGGCCTTTCTCGTCTCGTCGCTGCCCGCGGCGGAAACCAAACCTAACGACACTAAGGCGGCAGCGGATATGAATGATCCCGCGGTCATGGCCAAGATGATGGCCCTGGCCCAGCCAGGGGAGCAGCACAAGCTCCTCGCGGAGCTGGTCGGCACCTGGGATTACACCACGAAGATGTGGATGGCGCCCGGAGTTCCGCCGATGGAAACCAAAGGGAGCGCGGTGCGCGAAGCGGTCCTTGGAGGTCGCTATTTCATCACCCACGCCACCGGGCCGATGGAGATGCCCGGTGCCGACGGCAAAATGAAGAGCTTCGAGTTCAAAGGGATGTCCGTCGACGGCTATGATAACGTGAAACAGAAATTCGTCTCCACCTGGATCGATAACATGGGCACCGGCATCATGATTTCCGAGGGCACCTATGATCCCGCGAGCAAGACCTTCACCTATCACGGCACGATGGAGATGGTCCCGGGGATGAAAAGCGAGATGCGCGAGACGATCAAAGTCGTCGATGCCGATCACCATACGTTTTCCTTCTATGAAATGCGTGGGGGCCAGGAAGCGCTGACGATGGAGCTCACTTACACGCGCAAAAAGTAAGACTCGCCCGGCACGATGACGGCAAAGTGGATCGCCGGGGCGAGGACGCTGTTGCTCGCGGCGCTGGCCCTCGCGCTCGCGGTGATCGCGGGCGCCGCTTCGCCGGCGCCTGCTGGTTCGCCCTCTCCTGCCCCGACGCCGGCGTGTCAGGCGCCGGAGTTTCGGCAGTTCGATTTTTGGCTGGGGAATTGGAAAGTCTTTGGCGCCAAGGGAAATCAGGTCGGCACGAGTGAGATCAGCCGTGTCTCGGAAGGTTGCGCGGTGCGGGAACAATGGCGCGCCGCGGACGGCAATGGCGGCACGAGCCTTAACTATTATGACAGTGGCGATCGTGAGTGGCACCAGGACTGGGTCGGTGGCGATGGGACCATCCTGCACCTTCACGGCGGACTGCAGGGCGAGGCGATGATTCTGGTGAATCGGATCCCGACCAGCAAAGGGAGTTACTCGAACCGCATCACCTACACCCCGCTGGCCGGCGGCAAAGTGAAGCAGGAATGGGCCTTTTCCCTCGATGACGGCGCCACCTGGCAGGTCTCCTTTCTCGGCACCTACGAGAAGCAATCCAGCGGCGAAAAGTAGCCCGAATGACTCCGAAAACGACCAAAATGCCCGGGACAGTCGCCAACTGGCAAATTTAGGCTATAGTCCGCGATGTCCAAGCCATCCGGCGCTTCCTTCACCCGTCGCGCGCCCGACATTATCACTGAAGAATTGGTGGCCGTGCTTTCCTCGAAAGCCTCCTTCGAGTTCAAGCCGCTCTTCAACATTCTCCTCCTCAATCTCCGCGAGCGGAACGCCGCCAGCGGGGGCGAAGAAATGCTCCGCCTGCGCTCTTACGAGAAACTGCAGAGCCTCGTGAGCCAAGGTGCGGTCAGCCGGAAAGTCGTCGGCACCACTAAGAAATACAAAGGCGTCGCCCCACGCATGGCCGCCTTAGCCGCGGAGATGAAAGTCCTGCGCGCCGAGTGGGACCAGCGCGCGCTCGCGAAAGCCGCAGCGGCTCGGTAAGTCGCTTTGCTCCCGCGGAGAGCCTACTCGCCTAATGAGTCTGCTCGTCGATTGCGAGGTAATCGGTGCGCGGCGGGCTGAACGTATCCAAGACCCGCGTGGCGACGATCGTCTCCACCGCGTGCGGGATTTCACTCGCGAGGTAATACGAGTCTCCAGTGGCCAGCTCGCGCGTCTCGCCCGCGACGGTCAACCGCAGCCGCCCCTCGAGAATGTGCAGGATCTGCTCCTGCGGATGGTGATGCTCCGGCAGCCGGCTGCCCGCGGCAAGGGTGGCGATCATCTGATACATCGTCCGGCCATGCGCCAGCGTGCGGCGGGAAATGCCGGGGCAAATTTCCACGGTTGGATGTTCGTTTTTCATCCCGCGACTCTCCGGCGTGCGCCGGGCGAAGGAAAATCTTTTCGCGCACCCCGCTATCCCGTCGAGAGGACGAAGCGGTTGCCTTCGCTGTCCTGGAACATCGCGTACGTCCCCCAGGGTTGTTCCTCGGGCGGACCTTCAAACTGGACGCCGCGGCCCTTCAGTTCCTCATAGGTCTGGTCGATGTCGTCGCACGCGTAGGACATGTTCATCATCGCGCCGACCCGGCCTTCCTCTCCCGGCGGAGTGAAGAGGACCACGCGCGTTTCCGCCTTCGGCACGCGGAGCTCGATCCAGCGTTGTTTCTCATCAAAAGGCTGATCAGTGATGATCGTGAACCCGAGTTTCTCCGTGTAGAAATCGAGCGCCCGATTCTGATCGTGCACGGGGATGCTGATGAATTTGATCTGTTTTATCATGGCTCCAACCGTAGGTCGCCTCGCGCGTCGGCGTCCAGCCGTCCCCGACGGCGACCTGCAAAAAGTCTTGTCCGGTTAAAGGTATAGCGGCTAATTTTGTTCGCCCGCTTCCATCCTTTTTCTCTCATGCCACGAGATCGAAAAGCCATCCCGATCGACGCATACGCGCTCGACGTCCTGATGCGCGACCTCGTGGGCCACGATCGCCAGCCGGCGGCGTATCTTTGCTATCTCCAGCTCTACGGGCAGGCCGCGCGCCGGCGTTGGCAGCCGGTCCCGGCGAGCCTCCGCGAGCTCGCGGAAGCGACCGGCCTCTCGAAGAGCGCCGTCCAAACCGCGCTCGAAACCCTCCGGCGCCGCCAGCTCATCACCACCACCCGCGACCATGCCACCGCCGTGCCCGAGCACCGGGTCGCGCGACCATGGCGCCGATAGAAACTGCGAGAGGGAAGAGGCAGTCCCGTAGGCGCTCGCCAATTTCCCCCGCTTCCGGTATTTTCCCAGTCATGCACGGCTTCGGCAATGACATCACCGTCAACGTCCTGGCGTCGATCATCGCCTCGGCCATCCTCCTCGGAGCCGGCTTCCTCTGGGGCAAATACAAGGAGCGCCGCCGCTTTGGCCGGCAGCTGGAGGAATACGACTTCTACCCTTACACGATCAATCGCGACAACTTTCCCGAGTTCAACCTCAACAACTTCCGGCTCGGCATCCATTATTTCCTTCGCAACACCGACCCGACCGCCGCGCGCCAGCTCATCTTCATCGGCGAACAAAACAACGTCCGCTCCCAGCTCGAACTCGCCGAGCAAAAGGTCTATGCGCGGCTTTACGAGAAATACCAGGGCCGCAAGATCGCGGATGACTCCAGCGCGTATCTGGAAAATTTCACCCGGCTCGTGCGGCTCATCGGTAAGTCCTTTCCGAATCTCGGGATCGAGATCCTGCTCCATGATTTATCCAACCCCTCGAACTCGCTCGTCGCGCTGGAGAACAACGTCACCGGCCGCAACCTCCGCGACGGCACCACCAACCTCGTGATCGACCTGAAGAAGCGCCAGCTTCTGCACGAGGAGAAACTCAACTACGAGCTGAACATCGGCGCGCGGAAGTTCAAGTGCACCACCATCCCGATCATCCGCCCGGAATACGGCGTGGTCGGCGCCATCTGTATTAACATCGACGCGAACTATCTCAGCGAGGAAGTGATGCCTGACGTGCAGAAGGTGAAGAACTTCTTCGAGACCCTTTGCCTGACCGAGATGCAGCTCGACGAAAACATTCTTAGCCGCGACGAATACGCCAAGGCGCTCAAGGGCAAGCGGCACTTCCGGGACGGCGCCTAACGAGTCAAAGACCTTGAGATGGTGCATCCGGAAGGCAGGAAGAGATGACCAGACCCCTAGATGCCGCGGCGTACGGTCACCTCCTCTTTTCCTGCTTCCCTGATTCATTCTCCGCATCTTCCGCATGATACAAAAACCCCAAGCGGTTGTCCTCGACGTCATCGAAACCTGCTTCGCGATTGATCCGTTAGGCGAGAAATTGCAGGCGCTCGGTTTGCCGGAAGGCGCGCTCCAGATCTGGTTCCCGCGTGTGCTGCGCGACGCCTTCGCCTTGCAGGTCACCGGCACCTACAAACCGTTCGGCGAGATCGCGACCGGCACGCTCGCCGCCTTCCTCGCCGAAAACCAACTCGCGGCCGATCCGGCGGAAATGAAGGAGGTGATCGACGCCTTCGCCACCCTCCCGGTCCATCCTGATGTCCCCGCGGGCATCGAGCTTCTGCGCCGGGCCGGCGTGCGCGTCGCGGCCCTCACGAATGGCAGCGCCGAGACAACGCGAAAAATGTTCCAGCACGCCGGACTCGAGAAATCGATCGAGAAATTCATCTCGATCGAGGAAGTGCAACAGTGGAAGCCGGCCGCGGCGATTTACCGGCACGCCGCCCTATCGCTCGGCGTGGAAGCGGGCGAGCTCGCCTTAATCGCCGCGCATGATTGGGACATCGACGGCGCGAGCAAGGCCGGTCTGACGACCGGCTACCTGGCGCGGCAGCAGCCCGTTGGTTCATCCGCCATGGCCAGCCCCGACGCGAGCGGCACCACGCTGAGCGAAGTCGCCCGCCAACTTCTCGCTCTGACCTGACCCCTTGTATCGACCCACGCTCTCGCTCCTCGCCAAAAAAAACGCGGGGCCATTGCTGGCCCCGCTCAAAAGCTGACGGAAGTGAACGTCAAGTTTAGGTGTTTATAGTGCCTCCCGAGCTTTGCGCCTTGTTTAGCAACCGCTATGCCAGGCTCTTCCTGATCGGCTATCAGACCGGCGATCTCTAGACAGAAAAGGAGCCAATGCCTGCCGGCAATACGCGCCTTTCAGAAGCAGCAATCGGCTGCCCTCCGTTACAAAAAAATAACCGACCGCCGGACGCGCGACGGCTCGCACGCCATAAGCGCCACTTATCCCAGCGAGACGCATTAAGTATTTCAAACCGGGCGTCGCCGGCCCGTTCTTGGCTCATGCAAACAATAACCTTAAGCAGTAACGCCTCTCATGGCCGGCTGCTCGGATCGAGTCATTCCCTCCGTTTGCGCGCTTTCCGCTCCTTGAGCGATCGCTACGCGCAACGCGAGCGGCCCAGTGTCATCGCCGAGTTCAGCCTTTTCGGAGCAATCGTCGGCATCGCCACCTGGGCGATGGTCGGCCTCGGGCACGCGATGGCCTTTATTAGGTAAAACCGAGCACGGTTTCCCCCCGGCGCGCACCGGCCGCGTCATTCGGCCGCGCGCCGGGCCCGGAAGGCCGTCGCGGCTTCCTCACGGAAGGCCGCGGCGGCTTTGCTCTCGAAGCGCAACGGATTGCGCAGCAAAATCAGCTCCCGCGTCGGCACCGGCCGGGCAAACGGAACCGCCACGCAGCCCTTCACGAATTCCGAGCGGACCATCATTTCCGGCACCACGGTGACTCCCAACCCGGCCGCCACCATCGCGGCGATGGTCGTGAGCTGAGCGCCCTGCAAAACCAGCTCTGGTTTTAAATGGTTCGCCGCGAGCAGGCGTCGCACCGTGATCGCGAGCGAATGCACCTCGTGCAGGAGCAAGAACTTCTCCGCCGCCAGATCGCTCCAGGCGATCGTCTTCTTCCGCGCCAGCCGATGCTTCGTCGGCAGGAGCATGAGCAGCGGCTCCTTCCCCAGAGAATGCTGCACCAGATTCGGCCGCTCATCGCCGGACGAAGCGAGCACGACGTCGAGGGTCCCTTCCTCTAATCGCTCTGCCAGCTTATCGGTCGTGTCCTCGAAAATCTCGAAAGTCACCTTGGGATAGGCGCGCTCGAAGTTCACGATCAGCCGCGGCAAAACATAGAGCGCGATCGACGGGATCGCGCCGAGCGCGAGTCTCCCCGCCACCTCGTGACCGAGCGCAGCCACCGAGCGGCGGGCCTCCGCGATATCGGTCAGAATCTGCCGGGCATATTCAAGAAAGAGCCGGCCCGCGTCCGTCAAAACCACCGATCGCGGCAGCCGATCAAACAACGGCTGCTCCAGTTCCGCCTCCAGCTTCTGGATTTGCTGACTCAACCCCGGCTGCGAGACATGCTCGCGCTCCGCCGCATGAGAGAAGTTCCCCTCCTCCGCCACCGCCACAAAATACCGGAGCTGATGAATCTCCATACTCGGCCCAAACATTCCGTCGGATCGGCCGCTTGTCTAAAGAGCAGCTCGGTCGCCCTCGCGCCCCTCCGCTGACTCGCCTCCAGTGCGCGCCGCTGAAAAAGGAAACCATCTCGCCCCCGCGGTCTCGGTGAATTACACTCCGCGGTGCCGCTGCTGCTCATCGCCCTGCTCCTTCTGGTGGTCATCGCTTTCGGCGGTGTGGTCCTCCTCTCCCTCGCCTTGCGTTACCGCGCGGGCACGGCGCGGCGGCAGGGGCGGCGCTGGGTCGCGACGCTCAACTTGTGGATGACCGGTTTCTCCGCGCTCCTTTTTCTGCTCTTTGCCTCGGGGGCATCTTTCTGGGTCGAGCACTCGTTTCGATTCGCCCTCGCCGGAGCGGCCATCGGATCTCTCCTCGGCCTTTGCGGGTTGGCGTTGACTCGTTGGGAAACAGAACGGGGCGGCCTGTTCTACACTCCGAGCCGGCCACTCGCGCTTCTTCTCACGATGGCGATCGTGGCGCGTTTCATCTACGGGTTCTGGCGTCACTTTCACCCGGCCGAAGTTTCCTCCTCCAACCCACTCCTGGCCGCCTCCGCGGCCCAACTTTCGCTCGCCGTAGCGGCTGGGTTGATCAGCTATTATCTCGTTTACGCCATCGGGGTCCGTTGGCGGCTCGAGCGTCACGAACGAACCCGTCTCGCCTGAATCGGAATAGCGCGCTGTGGGACGAGACCAGGATCGTGCCAGCGTCCGCCGTGCTTACTTCGTCGCAAACGGCGGTGGCGCCATCGTCTCCACGCAACTTGTATCGAGAGATTTCGCGTCGCCGCTGTGCAGAAATTCCATGATGAGCCGGTCGACACAATCCTGCGATGTCAGTCCGTCCACGCCGTGACCGCCATGCGGGATGATGACGTGCCGGCTGTTCGACAGATATTTCGCCACTTCCTCTCCGCGCTCCGGCGGCGTGATCGGATCCAGGTGACCGGAAAAAATCAGCACCGGAACGGTGGACGAAACCGGCTCCTGAAAATCGGGCGGGATGGGGCCGCGCGGCCAGAGTCCGCAGGCGCGGGTTTGCTGAAAGACGCGATAGTTCCCAAACGGGTTCCCAGCATTCAACTTAGCCGCCTCCGTCTGGTCAATGAACGGCACATCCTCTGCGCAGGTCACGGAGAGATACATCCCATCGGCGATGAAATCCGGGATGGACGGCTTGATCGCCTCCTGCAGGAAGGGAGCAAAATCGCCCGTCGCGGCGCGGTGCAGCAGGAACGGAATCCGGCGCGCTGTCTCCTCGCCGTAAAGCATCGTGCGCACTTTTTCGGCGAAGACGTCCCGCTGAATCTCCACCGTCGCCGGCGCGCTTTTATCCGGAGGCGAATACTGCACGCGCGCCGGTTCGCGCCCGAGTTGCGCGAGCACGTTCTGCCAATCCTGCCGAATCTGCGGGAAGGCCTCGTGACACGGCGCATCGCTCTCGCACTCCTGCAGCAACAACTCCATTGCCCGGGCCGCGGCCTGCGCGTGGTAGAGCGGCATCTTCAGATAAGTCGGCGCGACCCCCATGAGCGTGACCGTGCGCACCCGGTTCGGATGTTGCCGCAGATAAACCAGCGCGGCCCGCGTGCCGTAGGAGAGACCGAAAAGATGGATCCGTTCGTAGCCAAGCCAGGCGCGCACATCATCCAGGTCATCCATCGCGATGGAGGTGGTGTATTGCGTAAGATCGGCGCGGGACTCGAGCGTTTGCCGCAGGCGCTTCACGTAATCCACCGGATACATCTCCGTGAGAAAATCCTGCGGGGTTTTCTGGCGCGACGCCGCCTTCAGCCCATTTGATTCCCCGGTCCCGCGTTGATCCACCAGCACCACATCGCGATGGCGCCGATACTCCTTCCCTTCCCTGGCATAAAAGGGCGCGCCCTCGGTCGAGGCGGCTCCCGGTCCGCCGGCCAGATCAAAGAGCGGCTCCTCTTTCTTGTTAGGATCAAGCGCCGGCAGCACGACCACATTCAGGTCGATCGTCCGTCCGCTGCGGCTCTGTCGATTCTCAAAAACCGTCAGCTTCCCACAAAGCAGTTCTTCCTCTATCCCCGGCAGTCGGCAAGGCTTGAGCTTCGCCGCCTCACGAGAATCCCCATGCTTCCCGCAACCGCCTAACGAGAACAAACAGAAGACGCCCGCAAACGCGACCAGAGTCAGCGAGATAAACAACCGCGATGGACGCACGCGCGATGCTATTTGCCGCGCGCGCGTGAAGTCAACCGGCCATAACGGGAAACGGTCTGCGGCGACGGGGAGATTTGCGTCTCGAGCTAACTCTTCGTAGCCCGCGCGGGTTGTCCTGGTCAACGGCGACGGATTTTGTTCCACTCCGCGCCGATGGACCTCGACGACATCATTAGCTATCACGACCTCGTGTCGGAAGAGAAAGCGGCGCTGCAGAAAGGGATGAACTTTGGCGTCGGCAAAAAATATTCCGTTTTCCTGATGTCCCTGCGCGAGAACGCTCCTTATGCCGACGCGCTCGACGCCGTCACCGGCATGTTGATGTATGAAGGCCACGACGAGCCGCAGCGCAAAGGCGGTCCGAATCCGAAGGAGATCGATCAACCGCTGACGACGCCGAGAGGATCGTGGACGGAGAACGGAAAATTCTTCCGCGCCGCCATGGATTTCAAAGGTGGCCTCCGCGAGAAGCCGGAACTTATCAAGGTCTACGAAAAGATCACAAAGGGGATCTGGAGCTACAAAGGCTTCTTCGAGCTGATCGACGCGAACATCGTGCCCGCGGAGGGGCGCAAGGTGTTCAAGTTCTCGCTCAAGCCGGTGGAGAAGAAATCATTTGGGCGAGTCGTTGAACTTCCGCACATCCGGTTGATCCCGGCGCCGGTGAAAGTTGAAGTCTGGCGCCGCGACCGTGGCCAGTGTGTCGAATGCGGTTCAACCAAGAATTTGCATTTCGATCACGACATCCCGTTCTCGAGGGGCGGCAGCAGCTTGACCGCAGCCAACGTTCGCCTGCTCTGCGCAAAACATAATCTCGAGAAATCAGACAAGATCATGTTGATAGCTCCCTGGGTCTTCGCCGGTTCTGCAGTCGCTCCACATCTTCACCGCTTCACCGCTTGAACCGAGCGCTATCCGGCGGGCAGTCGCTACCGACGTTCTGACAAACGCTGAATCGAATTCGCCGTGAGATACCGGAAACTTTGAGGCGCAGAACCACGCGGACGCAAATGCGCAAGTCGAGTTGGCGTTCGTAGCTTCCAAACAGCCGCGACGACAATCGCAAACCCGTGTGCACGGCCCCCGTAGTATTGGAAAAATTCGTCGTGCTCGATTCCGCCGACGTGCCTGAACCTTCGCCAGAGGCCGAGCGGCGATAGCTCTTTGATGTATGCGACTTCGAAGTACGCGACCACCTGTCTGACTGGTGTGCTGGCGTATAGCACAACGTATCGAGGTGGTTGCTTGAAGCGTGTCTTCCGGAACTCGACAGTCTTGTCGCCTGCGATGATCGCGTCGGCGAAACGCGGCTTAATCGCGAGCAGTGCTACGGAGTCTCGGTGTGAGTCTGAAGCCATTTTCGAGCGGTGATTGTTGCGACTTTGGTGATCGACTGAGGTGCCGCCGCGATAATTCCGTTTCGCACCAGTTTGTCCAACAGGATTGGCGACCGAAGAACGCGAGATTGGCGAAATAAGATGGCGAGGACGTCTCGTTCGCATAGGCGCTCGATTTCGCGCAGCGGATAAACGGTCCGCTTGCCGACGAACCGCGCGATCTTTGTCGCGTCGCTCGAAACGAGCGTTTCTTCAGCGACCCCAAGAACCGTCATCCCTTGGACGTCCTCCGATCTATAAAAGCCGAGCACGGCGCCGGCACGTATTTCGCGGCAGACGGCGTTGCAGAGGTATGCTTTGCGCAGTGCATTGCCGCATGGCATTCGGCCTTCAAAGAATTCGGGCTGCATCGTTGCTTCCGGAAACAGCAGATCGTGATACTTGGGTTTGATCGGCACGACGAATGTCGAATTGTCGGACCACTTCATGGCGAAGGGCCCGAAGCGCCTGTTGAACTCCAGAGGTTCTGTTGTTGCGCATTCTTCCAGGCTGAACGTGAGACGCTTGCCCAGCCTCAGTTCGCCTCGCCCTGTTTCACTCTCAAGATCCGAAAAGCCGAACTCCGCGAGAAAGGCGATCAACCGCTCCTGATTTGGGAATACTTCGACGAAGAGAAAACCAAATTGGTTCTGTTCGGCATACTGCAGGACTTCGCGAAGTAGAAGTTCGCCGTATCGGAATCCGGAATGCGTGTCTGAGATCTTGAACATGCAGATCTTGAGGGTCTTCAAATTCGGTGCGAAATCCGAACGGTCCTCGCGATTGACGATTGAGACGCCGGCGTATGTCTGATCCGCAGCAGCAACTACCCAGGCTTGGCGGTGCTCGCGCTTACACTTCGTGAGCCAACCGTCGAAGCCCGCATACTTGCTTCTAACGGATTCAAAGATGGGATCTGACGCGCTTAAGTTGTGCGCTTTAATCGGGTCAACCGCTGGCAAAGCCGGCGGCACCGTATCGCACAAGGCGTCGAGTGCCGTAACTGCCTCGGCCAAGTAAGTGACCCGTTGTTGGAGTTGCAGACGCTTTGCTTTGCGATGGATAGCTACATCTTCGGTAATCAAGATATCCACCGCGTCACCGTGCAGAGCGGCAAGCAGCTGGTGATCAACCCAATCGTGGCTGTCCGGTGCTACTGGGCCGAGAATTCGCTTAACATGAGCAAGTGATGGAGGCTCGGGCAGCGTCGGATACTTGCCGAGCAGTGCACTTCGCATTGCACGTCTCGTCTCGTCCCTATCGCTTAGAATGTCTGCAGTTTGCGCAGGATGAACGAACAACGGAAAGCCAGCTCGGTTGGCTTTCTGCGCGAATACGATGGCTGCTGCTGACAGCGGTTCGAATTCCGTCGGCGCGGTAGGTTCGAGCGGGATGAATACGTTCGTATCAATGAGGTATTTCATCATGGACGACCGTCTGGTATTGACGGAGTGACTGCTTTAAACGTGAGCGACCGCAACGGCCGGGTGGGTATCTCTTGTTTCAGAGCAACGCGTCAGCGGCGGGAAAGTTGAAGAACTCAGGATCGAGATCGAAAAGCTGAACAGGTCGCCGCACTACGCCGATGCCGTTTCGGATCATGCTTTCTGCAATCGCTTCGCCATCGAGTAAAAGGAGAGAGATAGCACCTTTCTTGATCGATGCCGCTTCGGCATCGGAGGTGAATCGGCCCGTTGTCAGGAAAACGCCATGATCGTAGTCGCCCTGTATTGCGCCGCGAAACTTGTCGATCTCGGGACGGCTGACAGGATTTTGTCGCCAGCGCTTCGCTTGGAACGCGGAGCGGATGCTTACTACGCCCTGACGAAACAAGCCGTATCCATCTATCCCGCGATCAGCTCCGCGCTTGGTCACCTGCAATTCTTGGTATCCAAGCGGGCCGAGGAGCGAGACGCAGAACTGCTCGAACTCGGTCGCGCCGAGGCTCTGGAGTTCTGAGATGATGCGGCGCTTCACCTCCGATTCGTTCTCGTAGACCAAGTCTTTCAAAGTTGCTTGGTTGGCGAGCAGCAGTTCTTCGGTCAGATTCGCCGCCGATCCGCTTGCACGTGCGCGACCTCGTGGCGTCAGCTTCCATACGCCACGTGTTGAGCCGTCGAGTTCACCTTTCTCGATGAGCTTTTGACGACTCCATTGCACGAGATTGTGCCACCGAAACGTCGAAGGACTACTCGGCAGCCGCGCCGCTAAATCGTCTTCAGTGAGCTGTGGGAACAGCTGGGCCATGCGCGGATATAGCTCCTTCGGCTCAGCTTTTCCGCCAAGTTGATGCAGCATTTTCAGCAGTGGAAGTTCGATCTCGCTCTGTTTCGGGAAGCTCACAGCGATGTTTTAGCCACTTATCGCTAGGTCGCACCATCCAAAAGATCTGGTCGCGTAACACCGCTCCCTCACTCCGCCCGTGGCGCGATCACCGGGTCGACGCGGCGGGCGGGGATCCCCGGCAGGGGAGAAAAGCGAGTGCAAAAAGTAGGAAGGAGAAAGGGTAAAGTAGAAAGAGAAGACCGTCCGTCGAAGCGGTCGGGATACCAGGGTGAGCGCCAAGCCGATAGGCGAGCTCATCGCCGCATCAGCCGTCTGTGAGCGCCAAAAGGAAGTGCGAATCGTCAGGCCCATCTGATGCCGCGCTGGCGGAGTCGAGGAACGTGAACCCGCATTTTTGCAGTACGCGGAGTGAGGCGGCATTGTGCTTCGCTACGCCGGCGTAAAGCGGCCGCGTCTGTTCCAGGCGCAGAAAAGCGGAGAGCGCGCCGGTGGCGACGCCGCGGCCCCAATACGCGCGGTCGATCCAGTAGCCGATCTCGCGCTTCCCGTCCGAATTCCAGCTCACGATGTTCCCTGCGACGTGCTCCTTAAGCGCGCGCGCGCTTACAAGACTGGGCCGAGCATCGCGACAGCGTTATCCCAGAGTCGGCGCATGACGGGCCACCGGGCGAGCATCTCGGCCGTCACTTCGTGCGATTGGGCCAGGTATTCTTCCTGACGCCGGCGCATCTCGGCGGTGAGCGCGGGATCGTAGAACAGGATGTTGTTCTCGTAGTTCAGGTCGAAGCTGCGCCGGTCCATGTTAGCGGAGCCAATGAGGGTGATCGCGCCATCGAGGGTGAGTGATTTGGAATGCAGCAGGCCGCCCTCGAATTCAAAAATGCGAACGCCCGCCGCCAACAGATCGGCGTAGTAACTGCGACTAGCCGCTTGCACGAACAAGGAATCATTGCGCGCCGGAAGAATGAGAGTGGTCGCAATGCCACGGTAGGCGCTGGCGCAGAGCGCCGTCTGCATCGCCTCGTTAGGCACGTAGTAGGGCGTGGTGATGCAGAGCTCGCTCCGGGCGGCATACATCAGCGTCTCGAACACCTCGGGCATGGCGGAATTGCGCACCGTCGGTCCGGTGCCGATGACCTGCGCGGTCAGGCCGGGCTCGCCGGGACGAAGCGGACGCCGCAGGAGTTCGCGGATGTCTTCGTTGCCCTGCGCCATCCAGTCGCTGGCAAAGAGATACTGGTTCTGCCGGGCGATGGGGCCTTCAAAACGCATCATCGCATCTACCCACGGGGCATATTTTGCCTTGATCCGGAACTCGGGATCGGCGCAGTTCTGACTCCCGCAATAGGTGATCCAATCGTCGATCACGACGATCTTGCGATGATTGCGCAGGTCGATCCGACCATGCAGCGGTCGCAGGAGCAGGTGGCCGACCGGCAGGGCGCTGGCGACGTTCACCCCGGCTGCGCGCATCGCTGGCCAATGACCGGAGTCGATCATGATGCGCGAACCCAGGCCATCAGCCATCACCCGGCAGGTGACCTTGCGCGCCGCGGCGCGCTGGAGCGCTGCCACGACCTTTATCCCATTATTATCTGGCAGCCAGATGTAGAAGAGCAGGTGCACGTGGTCCTTCGCAGAATCGATGTCTGCGACGAGCGACTCGATGCTGGCATTGGAATCCGCGAGCAGCCGTCCGCGGTTCCCACCGACAGGGTCAAAGCCATTCACGGAGCGCCCGAGCAGGAAGAGGTGCGCATAACGCTCCGGGACATGCGCCTGTAGAACTGGCGCGTCAGAGCCCGGTGCATCGCCGACATGCGGCATTCCGGCGAGCACTTCCTGAAGGCGGCGGGCCCGGCGTCGCCCGATACTCGTCTCGCCAAGGAGGAGATAAGCGATCATGCCGGCGACCGGCAGGCCGATGATCATCACCAGCCAGGCAATGCGCGAAGCCGGTTCCCGGTGCGGCCGCAGGATCACGCGCGCGATCACCGCAAGGTGGGCGAGGAAAAGCAGGAGCACGCCCAATGAGGAAAAGAACGAGTATCCAGTCATGCGTCGCCGCTTTTACTAACAGAGCGCCGCGCGATTCAAATACCCATTCGCGATCAAAAACGTGCAGACGGGTCGTTAAGCTCGGAGCAAGAGGATTTCCGGCGACGCCATCGGCCTGCCTTGTTGCTGGGAGGGCAACCGGGGGTCAGTCTGTGAATCTCGGCATTTGGTCCCGTCATGCAGGCCGGCGCCGGCTAGGAGAGCGCTAGGCGGATGAGCGAGCCGATTGCCGCAATCAGCCGTCTGCTAGCACCAGAAGAAAGTGCGAATCGTCGGGGCCATCTGCTGCCTCGTCGGCGAAGTCGAGGAACGTGAACCCGCATTTTTGCAGGACGCGGACCGAGGCGCCGTTGTGCTTCGCTACGCCGGCGTAAAGCGGCCGCGTCTGTTCCAGGCGCAGAAAAGCGGAGAGCGCGCCGGTGGCGACGCCGCGGCCCCAATACGCGCGGTCGATCCAGTAGCCGATCTCGCGCTTCCCGTCCGAATGCCAGCTCACGATGTTCCCTGCGACGTGCCCTGCGGATTCCGGTGAGACACCGGACGCTACAACGACCGGAGGTTCCGGCGAGACATCAGACGTGACCACGATCGTCCTAATCAGGCCCGTCTCGTCCGCGAGGATCTTCGCCCAATGCTGGTCGAACGCGACGCGATCCCGCGGGTTGAAGTCAACCATCTCGACCGCGATTGGATCGCGCTGGTGTTCGAAGAACAACGGCAAATCGCCGGGTTCGACCGGACGTAAAGCGATGTGAGCGACCTGTGACATGTGACGCAGATTCTATCGTGACGCTTGCGTTGAGCAAACAAATCAAGTTCGTCAGCATCCCGGTGCGCAATCACTCGTGGCACGCTTCGCTAAGCGAGGCGACAAGTTGGCCTTCATCGTTTAGCGCACGCGGGTGTTGCGACAGCAGATTTCCCACTTATTGCCGTCGGCGTCCTCGAAAAAAACGGCGTAATAGCCCGGTGTGTATTCGTGGCAATACTCGGGGCCTTCGACGTTTTGCGCGCCGGCCTCACGAATGATCGCGCCGAGGTGGTTGACTTCTGCTTCCGTATCCGCCCAAAAGGCGAAGCGGTTGGCGTTGCCGCGATGGTCCAGTTCCTCGTTCAGACCAATGAAGGGCGCCGACTCGCGCTCACCCTCGACGTCGTAGATGACCTCCGTTTCCGCGACGCGGATCTTCGGGAAACCCAGCGCCGGAAGGAATAGGTCGTAAAATTTCCGGGCTTCCGCAAAGTCGGAGACGCGAAGGTCAATGTGATCGAAGCGGTGTTTGAAGCTCATGCGCCCGAGCCTACCGGAACGGGGCCAGTCTGGGCAATCCCGCATAGGCACAATGAAAGGGGCGGTCTCGGCGCGATTAATCACCAAATCCGGACGCGATCTGCCGGGGCGAGGTAGAGCTTCTCGCCTGGTTTCACGTCGTAGGCCTGATACCAGGGATCGAGGTTGCGGACGGTTTGGGCGCGTTCGCGATCGGGGGCGTGTTCGTTGGTGACGATCTGTTGGCGGAGGGCGGCTTCGCGTGCTTTCTCGCGCCAGCCCTCGGCGAAGGCGAGGAAGAAACGCTGGTCGCCGGTGAGCCCGTCGACGACGGGTAAGGGCTTGCCGCCGAGCGCGAGTCGGTAGGCATCGAAGGCGACGGCGAGACCGGCGACGTCGGCGATGTTTTCGCCGAGGGTTTGCTCGCCGTTGATGTGCAGGCCGGGCAGGGGCTCGTATGCATTGAATTCTTCCACGAGGCGTTTGCCCGCTGCCTGGAAGTGGGCGTGATCTTCCGGCGTCCACCAGTTCTCGGGGGTAGGGCGTCGGCGGCGTAAAGGGTTGGGCAAAGAAGAGCGAGGAGGATGAAGACTCGAGTAACCATTAAGCAGGGAGATTGGCAACCGCCCCCGCGGAACACAAGCAACGAAGCGCTGGCAGAAGGCGTATCTCCCGGGTCGATGAAATGGGGTCTGCTTCAGAAGCTCGCTACCCGATCATCCCTGGCAGTCTCTGAGGACAGCGAGGTAGGAAGCTGACGCTTCTCCTGCTTTATTACCCGGATCATCCGATGGACTGGCCGTCATCGGGGGGGCTGGGGCGTGCTTGTTTCCGGCCCGAGCCGGCGAGGCGGAACTTCGCGCCGGCTTGCACGAGGAAGTAGAAGACACCGAAGGCGATCGTGATCTGGGGCGGCTGCGCGTTGGGATTGGGGTGGCCCGACATGGAGAGCGAAGCGACGAAGTGCGGGGTGAGCCCAAGGGCCGGGAGGGGGATTTTGTTCACCGCGATGAAGCCGACGAGGAAGGCCAGCAGCGAAATCCCCCAGAGCGTGATCGTGCGCCGGGTCTCAGCGGCGGCTGACTCCGGGTGGATGAGGATGAAAGCGAACCGGCTGGTGAACAGCCAGAAGAACGCGAGGATCGGCCCAACGGTCCGAAGCTGCACGGCCATGAATGTGATGGGGATGAGATAGAGAACGCTGAGCCCACCGAGAATCCAGGCGCGTCGGTCTAGACGGTCTGCGCGTTTCGCGATGCCGAAGCCATAGAGGGCGCTGGCGTGGAGGACGAGAAACTCGATCACGATCGCGGCCAGCAGGTTCCGGAAACGGACGGGGTCCAATTGGGTAGGCGCAATCCAGGCGAGGAGGTAGGTCGCCGCGGTGAGGCAATCGGGCCCCGCGACGCCGAGGCGTGGGATGACGTTTCGCATGGACTGGATGAGGCGCCGACGTGGAGCCCCGTTAACCCGCTGACATTCTGTCTTTTCCGATGGGGCAGGCGATCTAAATCGCGCAGGGTGCTACCCTGCGAAGTCACCGCGATCTTGTAACCTCGACATGAAACCGCCCCAAGGCCGCGCCGCTTCTTTGCTTGGGCCGATCATCGTGCTGATGATCGCGATGGCCTGTTTCCAGGTCGGCGCCACCCTCGCCAAAGGCCTTTTCCCGCTGGTCGGCGCCGCCGGCACCACGGCCCTGCGCACCGGGCTCGCCGCTGTCATGCTCTGCGTTGTCTGGCGCCCCTGGCGCATGCGCTTCGCTCGCCACGAGGCGCGCGCGGTGATCATTTACGGCCTGGCGCTCGGTTGCATGAATCTCTCGTTTTACGGCGCGCTGAAGACCATTCCACTGGGGCTGGCCGTAGCCATCGAATTCACCGGGCCCCTGGCGGTGGCCGTGTTCGCTTCCCGCCGTGCGATCGACTTCGTCTGGATTGCGCTGGCCGTGCTGGGCCTGCTCGCCCTGCTGCCGTTCTCCCAGAACAGCCAGCCCCTGGCGCTGCAAGGGGTGGCGCTGGCGTTGGTGGCCGGAGTCTGCTGGGCGCTCTATATCATCTACGGTCGGCGCGCCGGCACCTCGCACGGCGGGCCATCGACCGCGCTTGGCATGCTCGTGAGTTCTCTCTTCATCGTGCCCATCGGCCTCGCGCAAAACGGGACCGCGCTGCTGGCGCCGCGCATCCTGCTCGCTGGCTGCGGCGTGGCCCTGGTCTCGAGCGCGCTGCCGTATTCCCTGGAAATGATTGCGATGCCGAAGATTCCGACGCGCACCCTGGGCGTGCTGATGAGTCTTGATCCGGTGCTCGGCGCCGTGGCCGGATTAGCGTTGCTGCACGAACATTTGAGCTGGCTGCAGTGGGGCGCGATCGCTTGCATCATGGTGGCATCGGCCGGCAGCGCCTCGGCGCACCGAGTCGATGCACTGCCGGATTAGCGGGAGCGCAATCTCCCGCGCGGGATATCGATGATTTGCCGCGGGATGCGCGCGAAGCGCCGGCCAGACGGATCCTGGAAATCCCTCGTTATTCTTTCGGCCAGAAGAATTCGCCGTGGATGTCTTTTACGACGTCTTTGAGGTTGCTGGCGTCGGGTGGGTAGATTTCGTAGTAGCTCGGCCCATAGGTAAGAATGCGGAGGGCCGAGCGTTGCAGAATATCTCCGTAGGAGAGGGCGCAATTTCCTGTGCATAGGTTGTCATCACCCGGCAGGCACTCGGGCCTATCCTGATCGCAGTTGGTCATGTCATTCATGCGATATTCTGAAGTCTGATTGCTCCAACAGACGCCAAGAGCCTGGCCCGCCACGGGCATGCCGGCATTCGCTGCTTCAATGAGCAAGATCCACGCGTCCGATCCATCCTCTTCGGTCGCGGTGGGGATAGTGGTGCTGACATTGTTTCGTTGAATGATCAAGCGCCCGGGGTAAGTCGTCTGGGCCAGCGCGTTGACCGCTTCCGAGAGGCAGGTGCCCGGGTCCGAGCAACCGTAATCGAGATCGGAGCCATTCCCATTCACCGCGTTGGTCAGGTAACTATTGGGAAAGGCCGCCATCGCGACATCGATCAGACCGTCTCGTCGTGCTTTGATGGTGAAGGACTTCGTCTTGCGCGTCGCAGGCAGGCTCAAGGTGACCTGGGTGGGGCTTGTCCAGGTCTTGATCGTGGTGCCGGTGCGGATGCCAAGTCCGCTGATACTAGCGCCGACGTCAGCCTGGGTGAAGACAGCCGTGGCGGAGGTAAGCGTTGTTTTCCCGCTGATCTTGCCGTCGATGAAGGTGGCGTCGCCCTGATGGATCGCGGTGTCGATCATCGTTTGCGTCTTGTAGCCCGCGCCAGGCAAATCCGGGTCGTCCGGCTGGTTGAGCCAAAGGTCAACCTCGGACGGCACTACCATGGCGTCATGGGGGATGCTCCAGTCCTCCGTCTGTGCGTTAGCGTAGGAAATGGCCACGATCTTGATCGCGGGATTACTCGCGAAGCGCGCCCCGGCCATGGCAATAAGCGCCTTCTTCTTGGCTAGATAGACCGGCTGCCAAAAGACAGGAATGCAGCGCGTGACGTCTACGTCCAGGTAGCTGTAGGTGACGCCCGGGTCTGCCTTAGTGGAGAGCGGATCTTCGCCGATCGCGGCGAACACCCAGTCGGGGGTATGGCCGCCGTTACTCGCGGAGCCGCCCATGGTGCTGATCCGCAGAAGAATGCTCTTGGTCGGGTCAGCGTCAGCGATGGTCTTGATGGTGGCCGCGAGATAATTCTCGAAATCGAAGGTCCCTTCGTCCGGCTGGATCTGTGCCCAGTCGCCATAAATGCTGATCATACTGACGTCGGGATTGGTCAGGATGCCGTCGCGCAGGGCTTTGTCACCGGTCGTATTCAGGACGGCGACGCCCCGTGGAGATCGGGCAAGGCCGCCCGGGCGAAAACGGCCCAGCACAGCGCAGGGATGAGGAGAATTGGTAAGAGGACGCGGCGGGAAAGCGGCCGAAGGAAGACTGGGGTGTGACCGAGGTTGATGGGGTGGTGTATCATTGGGGGAACAGACTCGAGGGTTGGCTGCTGCTAGGACCGAGGAGAAGATTCAGGTGGTCCGGGAACTGGAAGGAACGAGCGGGAGAGCATATCGAGCGGGGAGAGATGTGACGGACTGGATTCGTTCTACGAACAAAGAAACCCCGGGCGCAAGCAAATTCACGGCTGGCTTGACATCGCCCCGCACGGCGAGCGACAAGGGGCATCGATGACTTCGTCCAAGCGCCTTTTCTCCGCGGCTCCGGAGGGGACGGCCGCGCTCTTCTTTATCCAGATCTTCGCGACGCTCGGGTTCGCGGTTCTTTACTCGACGCTGGTCCTTTACGCGACGAAGCATCTCCACCTCTCGGTGAAGGAGGCGACGACGTTGATGGGGGTGTTCGGCGCTTTCAATTACGGGCTGCACCTCTTCGGCGGCTATCTCGGCGGGCGGTTTCTCTCGAACCGGAATCTCTTCGTCGGGGGGATGGCGGCGCAGGTGATCGGTTGCGGGTGCATCGCGGTCGGGTCGGCGGCGATGTTCTATATCGGCCTGGCGTTTTTCCTTACTGGGAGCGGGCTGAACGTGACCTGCATCAACATGATGCTGACCCAGCGTTTCACCCCGGAGGATCCGCGCCGCGAAGGGGCTTTCCTCTGGAATTACGCGGGCATGAACGTGGGATTCTTCGTCGGGTTCACCGCGGCCGGTTATTTCCAGGGGACGGAGAGTTACTCGAGCCTTTTTATCTTCGCCACGCTGGGCAATTTCATGGCCATCGTCCTCGCTTTGTTTAACTGGACGACGTTGACCGATCGCAATACGCCGTTGCTGGAGACGAGCTCGAAGCAGTTCCAGCTGCGCCTGCTCGCGGGGATCGGGATTGTCCTGGCGGTCGTGCCGGTCGTGTGGTTGCTCCTGCAGCACCCGGCTATGACCGAGAAGCTGGTGAAGGGCATCTGCGGGTTGGTCGCGGCGACGCTGATCTATCTGACGGTGCGCCACCGCGATCAGCGCGAGCGGCGGAACATGACCGCCTACCTGATTCTGACTCTCGGCTCGCTCGCCTTCTGGTCGCTTTATCAGATGGCGCCGAGCGGGCTGCAGCTTTTCGCGGTCAATAACGTGAACCTGGTCATCGGTGGGGTGACCATTCAGCCGCAATGGATTCAGAACATCAACACCGTCTGCATCGTGGTCGGCGGACCGCTGCTCGCGTCCGCGTTTACCCGGATGCGCGCGGGGGGTTGGCGAATCGATATTCCGCAGCAGTTTGCGACCTCGCTCATCCTGATGGCGCTGGGCTTTCTCATCTTGCCGGTGGGGATCAAGCTCGCAGGGATCGATGGTCGGAGTGCGTTTGGGTGGCTCTTCATGAGCTATGTGTTGCAGAGCATCGGGGAGTTACTCATCTCGCCGATCGGCTACGCGATGATCGGCAAGCTCGCGCCCAAGCAATACCAGGGTGTGATGATGGGGAGTTGGATGCTGGTGACCGGTCTGGCGTCGCTCTTTGCGGGGGATTTTTCGGGCATGATCCCCGAGCCGCACGGCACCACGGCGGCCATGACTAACCCCGAGTATGTGAAACTGTTCGGGGCGCTCGGTGCGGGCGCGCTCGTAGTCGGTGTCGCGCTTTTGGTGCTGATCCCGTTCCTGCGCCGGCTGATCACCGACAAGGCCGAGGTCTCGCCCGAGGAAATGGAGACGGCGACCGCCTTCCCGGTCTGACGTCGCCGGACGCGCGGGCGTTCCTCAGCGCGATGGAACAGAGACGGATCCTCGCGCACGCCGCGACCCGCTCGTGATCGGAGCAGAGACGGGAATCACCTCCTAAGTCTAATTGTGATCAGCCAGCGAACGCGGCGATCGCTTCTTCGTAAATCCTCAGACTCTCGGCCGCGGAATCGGTGCTGATGTTCAGGTTTCGCAGAAGGCCGTCCTTCAATCCATAGATCCAGCCGTGGACGGTGAGAGCCTGGCCGCGTTCCCAGGCGTCCTGCACGATCGTGGTCTGGCAAACGTTCGCGACCTGTTCGATCACGTTGAGCTCGCAGAGCAGGCTGCAGGCTTCGGTCTCGTTCGCGGTGCGAGCGAGGAGCGCTTCGTGTTTCTGCCGGACGTCCTGCACGTGGCGGAGCCAGTTATCACTTAATCCCAATCGATCGCGCCGGAGCGCTGCCTGCACCCCGCCGCAACCGTAGTGGCCGCAGACGATGATGTGCGGGACTTTCAATATATCGACCGAGAACTGCATCACCGAGAGGCAGTTCAGGTCGGTGTGGACCACGAGGTTGGCGATGTTCCGATGAACAAAGACTTCACCCGGGAGAAGCCCGACAATCTGGTTGGCCGGCACCCGGCTATCGGAGCAGCCAATCCAGAGATAACTCGGAGCCTGCTGTTGGGATAACTCCAGGAAAAAATCTGGCTCCGAGCGCTGGATCTGCTCGGACCAGGCCCGGTTGTTGTCGAAAAGTTGGGAGAGTTCTTCCATGAGTGTTATTGCGGGGATGTCGTTTTTGGCTGATTCCGGGACGGCTGGGCCGCGCGCACGAAGACCGCGACGGCCCACAAACATAAACCCGCCGCCACCGCGGTGACACTGACGAAGAACGGGTTTCGCGCCAAGCTCAGGTCTTCGCCAAGAATTCGCCAGATGTGCGCAGCGGTGAGCAGGCCGAAGATAATGCCGGTAGTCAGGACGTAGGTTTTCACGGGTTCCGGTAATTGTCCTTTTTCCAGTCGGCGCGCAACCCCCTTCCGCACACGCCGCGTCCGCCCGGGCTCGCGAAATATTGGGATTCCACTTTGCCGACGCGCGGCTAACGTCGCCGGGATGAGCACCCGCATATTTTTGATTCGTCATGGCGCCACGGTTCTGACCGCGGAGGATCGGTTTGCGGGCGCAACGGATGTCGAGCTTTCGGATGAAGGCCGGGAACAGGCGCGGCTCCTCGGCGAGCGCCTGAGCGAGGAAAAAATCGCCGCGGTTTACGCCTCGCCGCTCGGTCGCACGGTGGAGACGGCTGGGTTGATCGCAAAACCGCACGGACTCGAAGTGCAAACGCGCGACGGGTTGCGCGAGATCTCGCACGGGCGCTGGGAGCAGATGACGCGTCGCGAAGTGGACGAGAAATTTCCCGAGGAAGCCGCGGCCTGGGAGGAAGATCCCTATAGCTTCGCGCCGGTGGGCGGCGAGAGCGGGCTCGCGGTGACCGCGCGCTCGTTGCCGGTTCTGCTCGAGATCGTGCGCGCGCATCCGGGCGAGTCGGCGATCATTGTCTCGCACAAGGCGACGATCCGGTTGCTCCTCAGCACGCTCCTCGGGTTCGATCCGCGGCGTTATCGCGACAACCTCGACCAGTCGCCGGCGGCCTTGAACATCGTGGACTTCAAGGACGCGGCGCACGCGCGCCTGACGCTCTTTAATTCCACCGCGCACTACACCTCCTCGAAGCAGCCGGTCCCCTCGGTGCCGACGGCGCGGCTCTCGAAATGGTGGGACGAGCTGGCCTCGGAACCTTCTCGTTAGGTTGATTCGTTAGGCAAATATGAAGCCGCCGGCCGAAAGCGGAAAGCTCGTGCGCCAGCTCGGGCTCTTCGGGACCACCATGGCGGTGATGGGCGGCATCATCGGCGCGGGGATTTTCATCAATCCCTACATCGTGGCGCAGCGGGTCCATACTTCGTCGCTCATCCTCGGCGCGTGGGTCGCGGGCGGGCTAATCGCACTCGCCGGCGGATTTATTTATGCGGAACTGGCGGCGCGCCTACCGGTGGTCGGCGGTCAATACGCCTATCTCCGCGAGGCGCTCCATCCGGCGGTCGCGTTTGTTTACGGTTGGGTGCTGCTCCTCGTCATCCAGACCGGCGGGATGGCCGCGGTCGCGGTGACTTTTGCGCGTTACTTCGTCGAATTAACCGGCTGGCCATTGCCCGATGCGCTGGTTGCGGCGGGTGCGCTGGCTTTGCTCACGGTGATCAATTGCCTCGGGGTGAAAGCCGGGAGCCGGTTGCAATCGGTCCTCACCCTGATCGCGATCGGCGCGGTCGGAATGCTCGAATTGGTCAGCTTCACCCGCGGCGGCCCGTCGCAATTTTCGCTCCTCCCGTTGCTCGATCAGCCAGCTTCCCTGCCGCTCGCGTTGGCCTTCGGAGCCGCGATGACGCCGGTCCTTTTCGCCTATGGCGGCTGGCAAACCTCGAGCTTCCTCGGCGGGGAAGTGCGCGACGCGGCGAAGACTTTGCCGCGCGGCCTGATCCTTGGCGTGCTCGGGGTGATCGCGGTGTATGTCTCGGTGAATTTCGTTTACCTGCGCGCCCTCGGACCGGTGGGTTTGGCCGGGTCGACGACCCCGGCGACGTCGGTCATGCGAGCATTGTTAGGCGCGCGCGGCGCCCAACTGATCGCGGCCGGGATCGCCTTTTCCGCGTTCGGTTTTCTCGCCCAATCGATGCTGACCGCGCCGCGGGTCTACTTCGCGATGGCGCAGGATGGCGTCTTCTTTCGCGGGGTCGCGCGGGTCCATCCGCGGACGCACGCGCCGGTAGTGGCGATCGCGCTCCAGGGCGTCTGGGCGATCGTGATCGCGCTCGCGGGGACGTATGCGCAGGTGGTGAATTACGTGGTCGCGATGGATTGCCTTTTCTTCGGGCTGACCGCACTCTGCCTGTTCGTCCTCCGGCGGCGCAGCGAGGAGGCGGTGAGCTATCGCGTGCCGGGGCATCCCTGGACGACGCTGCTCTTCATCGCCGCGCAATGGCTGATCGTGGTCAGCACCTTTGCGCACGACCCGCTGCGCGCGAGCATCGGGCTGGGGATCGCGCTCGCCGGTTTGCCGATCTATTTTCTCTGGCATGGAAAGTAAACGCTCGCCCTATATGGAGTGGGCCAAGCTCTCGTCGGGCGCGCGGTTTAACCTCGCGACCAGCGGCCTAACGAATGTGACAACGGAGGAATTTCCGCTCCGGCTCGAGGACGTGGAGATCAACGGACCGGGCGGCTACGGTTACGGGACGCTGATCGAACGGATCGCGCAGCACACCGGCGCGACGAGCGATTGCATCGTCACCGCCGCCGGTACGTCGATGGCTAATCATCTCGCGCTCGCAACCGTGCTCGCCCCGGACGACGAAGTGGTGATCGAGCAACCGGCCTACGGTCCGCTCATCGATGTGTTGCATTATCTCGGCGTGCGGGTGCGGCGGGTGGAGCGGCAATTCGAAGACGATTTCGAGATTTCGTTAGGCGAAATGGAGCGCGCGCTCACGCCGGCGACGCGGCTGGTCGTGCTGACGAATATGCACAACCCGAGCGGCGCGCTGCTCCCGGCGGAGACCTTGCGCGCGATCGGCGAGCTGGCGCAGCGGGTCGGCGCGCACGTGCTCGTGGACGAGGCCTATCTCGACATGCTCTTCGATCGGGCCGCGCCTTACGCTTTCTCGTTAGGCGAGAATTTCATCATCACCACCAGCCTGACGAAGACTTATGGCCTGAGCAGTCTCCGCTGCGGCTGGATTCTCGCGCCGCCGGATCTCGCGCAGCGGATGTGGCAGATGAACGATCTCTTCGCCGCGACCCCGGCACATCCGGCCGAGCGACTCGCGGTCGTGGCCTTCGATCATCTCGCGCAGTTCCGCGACCACGCGCAGAGCCGGCTGACGACGAATCGCATTCTGCTCGATGCGTTTCTCGATTCCCGCCCGGATCTGGAATGTTTTCGCCCTCCCGGCGGCACGATCGTTTTCCCGCGCCTGGCGAAGGGTGATCCGGAGCGATTTTTCAAAATGCTCCGGGAAAAATACGAGACCACGGTCGTGCCCGGCAGCTTCTTCGAGTTGCCGCGGCACTTTCGAATCGGCATCGGGGGCGAGACGGAGCCGCTTCGCGCCGCCCTCGCACAATTGGGCGCGGCGCTCGACGCCTGGGCGGATTTCCCCTCGTCATCCGACCAAAACTGAAGCAGAGATAAACCATGCCTCATGTCGTAACTACGAAGTGCGTTAGCTGTAAATTCACCGATTGCGTGATCGTCTGCCCGGTCGCCTGCTTTTATGAAATCGAGAGTCAGCTCGTGATTCATCCGGATGAATGCATCGATTGCATGGCCTGCGTCGATGAATGCCCGGTGCACGCGATCTACGCCGAAGAAGACGTCCCGGCGGACTATCAGGGCGATATCGCGCTGAACGCAGAGGAGGCCCCGAAAGTCGCGGCTCCGATCGAGACCAAGAAGGAGCCGCTCCCGACGGCGGCGGCCCGCAAGGTGGAACTCGGTTACTAGGTCAAAGATCGCCGCCGGGGAGATTCCTATGTTCGTTAGGGCCTTCCAAATGATTGCCAGATGCGTGGTCCGGACGTAAGTTTCCACCCCCGGGGAGAATCCGGCTGCGCCAGCGGAACGTAAGTTAATGAAATAGCCAAAACCGTGGACAAACCCAGCAACAAGGAATTCCAGGAACGGCTTGGCCGGGTGGAGGAATTAATTGCGACGCTGGAGAGCGCGCCCAATCCCGAGGTGCGCGAGCAGGTCCGCGAGCTGATCACTTCGCTGCTCGAATTGCACGGCACCGGCTTGGAGCGGGTGTTGAGCGTGGTTTACGATAGCGGACCCGGCGGGATGGCGGTGATCGATCAACTGGGGCACGATCCGCTCGTTTCCGGTTTGCTGCTGCTCCATGGGCTGCATCCGCTCGATCTCGAGACGCGGGTGCGCCACGCGATCGAGGAAGTGAAGCCACGGCTTGGTCTGCATGGCGGCAGCGTGGAGTTGCTCGGGGTGAGCTCGGAAGGTCGCGTGCATTTGAAGCTCCAGGGGAATTGCCATGAATGTCCGTCGTCCCGGTTGACGCTCCGGTTTTCAATCGAGGAAGCGCTCTACGCCGCCGCTCCGGATCTGACCGGCCTCGACGTCGAAGGCCTGCCGGAAGAAAAAGCACCGGAGGTGCCTAACGAATCCGCGCCGGCGCCGGCGCCGAAGTTTACCGACTGTCCTCTCCCGAGCGGGAGCAGCCAAACGGTCGCAGAAGCAGGAGCAACCATATGAACAAACCACCACAACCAGTGCACATCCCGGGCAATCCCAAGGGCGAAGAACTCGCGCTCGACAGTCACGAGCCGGGCCGCGGCGAGGGCGGGAAGAGTTACACCACGGCGCGCGACGCCACCGGGATCAACCCGGAAGCGCGCGGGCCGATTCATCCCGACATGCCGAACCTGCAGCCTGCCTAGGGCTGTCTTCGGTTCCATCGACACAGCGTGGCGCGCGGGCTGGGTGAAACCGGCCGCGCGGCGCCCTGTCTTTCTCTCTGATGAGATCATCCTCGTTCGCGACTCTGCGCCGTTTCGCCGGCCCGCCGAAGAACGACGGCACCCGGCCCTCGGCGCCGCCCGCGTCGGAAGTGGAACAGTGTGAGCTTTGCAGCCTGCGGTTGCCGCCGACTCATCGACACATGCTGGAGATGGCGACGCGCCGCATCGTCTGTTCGTGCGGTCCGTGCACCATGCTCTTCGAAAAGGAAGAGGCGGACAAATTCAAGCCGATCCCGCGCGATTCGCGTCCGCTGCCGGATTTCCAGATGAGCGACGAGGAATGGGAAAGCCTCTCGCTCCCGATCAGCCTGGCCTTTTTCTTCTACGACTCGCCTAACGAAAAGATGGCGGCCTATTATCCGAGCCCGGCGGGCGCGACGGAATCGCTCTTGCCCTTGAGCTCGTGGGAGGCGCTGGTCGTGGCGAACCCCTTCCTGCGCACGCTGCAACCGGATGTGGAAACCCTGCTCGTCAATCGGGTGGAAGGCGCGCGCGAATATTTTGTCGCACCGATCGACGTCTGTTTTGAATTGGTCGGACTGATCCGGGTCCACTGGCGCGGGTTGTCCGGCGGCGACGAGGTCTGGCGCGAAATCAACGGTTTCTTCACCCGCTTGAAAAGCTGATGCCGCAACTGGAATTCAAAGTCACGGGGGTCGAGGCGGCGAACTACGGCATTGTGCCCTTGCTTCATTTCAAGCTCGAGATCACGAACGCGTCGGAGACCGAGACGATCCAAAGCATCCTGCTGCAGGCGCAGATCCAGTTGCAACCGACCCAGCGCGCCTATCAACCGGCGGAGAAAGAAAAACTCGGCGAACTTTTCGGCACGCCGGACCGCTGGGGCCAGACTTTGCGCGCGCGGCTCTGGACCCATGCGACCGCGAACGTCCGGCAATTCCAAGGCCGGACCGAGGCGCTCCTCGCGGTCCCGTGCAGCTACGACTTGAACGTCGCCGCCACGAAATATTTCCACGGTTTGGAAGGGGGCGAAGTGCCGCTGCTCTTTTTGTTTAGCGGCACGATCTTTTACGAGGATGACGAGGGCCGGCTGCAAATTCAGCAGGTCTCCTGGAACTGCGAGAGCGCCTTTCGCATGCCGATCGCGACCTGGCAGGCGATGATGGACGAGCATTATCCGAACAGCGCCTGGCTCGCGCTCGATCGCGGATTATTCGACCAACTCTACGCCTTCCGGCGGCAAGAAGGTTTCGCCGATTGGGACCAGACCATCGCCCGTTTGCTGGCGAGGGTTGAAACCGGAGCTTTGGCGAAAACCGAATGAATTCGACGCACGTCGAGAAGGTGGTGAATGCCGTCCTTTACGAAGGCTACATTCTCTATCCTTACCGGGCGTCGTCGAAAAAGAACCAGATCGGCCGCTTCACTTTCGGCCGCGTTTACCCGGCAGATTACGCCGCCGCGCAGGGTGGGCGCGAGCCGTGCGCGATGCAGACGGAATTTCTCGTCCGCAACGAATCCAAAGATGCGGTCGCGCATCTCAGTGTGCGTTTTCTCCAGCCGCTGGCGCGCGATGTCGCGCGCTTGCCGGAGCCGGTCAGCGAATGGAACGCGGCTGCCGAAGCCAAGGGCGAAATCGTGGTGACCCTCGCGGTCGGCGACAAAATTTTCCAAACCTGGCAGGAAGCGACCGAACGCGCGGTGACCTTGCCGCCGCTGCCGTTGAATGAAGCGTGCAGGGTAACCCACGAGTTCAACTTCGAGGAGTCACGCGCGGTCGAGCCGATCAAACAGGAAGACGAAATGATCGCCGGTTATTTCGTTAGGCGACAACCGGCGCTCCACGGCGCAGTCGAGATCACAAGCGAGATGGTCGAACCCGACGCGGTAAAAATCCGCGTCCGCATTCTGAATCTAACGCCCGTGCTTAACGACCTCCTGGAAAATGCCGAGGCCGTGACCCTGCGCACCTTCGCCTCCACCCACACGATCCTCGAAGCGAAAGGCGGCGAGTGCATTTCCCTGCTCGACCCGCCCTCGCAATACGCCGACGCGGCCAAGGCCTGTCAGCAGATCGGCACCTGGCCGGTGCTCGTGGGCGATGAGAAAAAACCGTCGCGCGACCTGATGCTTTCGTCGCCCATCATCCTCTACGATTACCCGCAGATCGCGCCCGAGAGCGCGGGCGATCTCTTCGACGGCGCGGAGATAGACGAGATTCTGACCCTTCGCATTCAGACCATGACCGATGCGGAGAAAATCGAAATGCGCCAAGTCGACGAACAGGCGCGAAAAATCCTCGAGCGCACCGAAAATATGACCGGCGGCGACCTGATGAAAATGCACGGCGTGATGCGGAGCCTGCGCCCGATGAACGAGGATTTCTTCAATCCGGGCACGCGCCTAACGACCGCCACAGTCGCCGGCGGCTCGGTCAAAGCCGGCGACCGCGTCCGCATCCGGCCGAAGAAGCGCGCGGACGTCATGGACATCGCGCTCAACGGCAAGATCGGAATCATCGAGGCCGTCGAGGAAGACGTGGAGGGCGGGATCCAACTCGCGCTCGTGATCGAGGACGATCCCGGCCAGGATCTTGGGATGCTGCGGCAACCGGGTCATCGCTTTTTCTACTCGACCGACGAAGTCGAGTTACTGCAGGAGGGCGAATGAAGCGGATTCTCGTTGCGGGCATCGGGAACATCTTCTTCGGCGACGACGCCTTCGGTTGCGAAGTGGTGAGCGAGCTTGCTCGCCGCCCGTTACCCGAGGGCGTGCGGGTAATCGACTACGGGATTCGCAGCTATGATCTCGCCTACGCGCTCATGGATGGATACGACGCGACGATCCTGGTCGACGCGACCCCGCAGAACGCGGAACCGGGGACACTTTGCATCATTGAACCGGATTTAAAAAAGCTGGACGAACTGCCCATCGAGTCCGTAAATGCTCATAGCATGAACCCGGTTCGCGTCCTGCAACTGGTCCGCTCGTTAGGCGGATTTCCGGGCTGGTTGCGAGTGGTCGGTTGCGAACCCGCGGTCCTTGAATCCGAGGATGGCGCAATGGGATTGAGCGAAAAAGTGCAGGCCGCGGTCGCGCCCGCCATCGCGCTGATCGAAGAATTGCTCCAGGAAATTTTGCAGGCGGATCCGTGTCCGGTGGCCGCAACCCAAGCTACGAGTTAGGAATCCAAGTCCCATGATCAAACGCATGTTAAAAGAAGAGGAAGAAATGAATACTGCAGAAATTTGCTGGTTAGCATTGTTAGGCGGCATCGTCCTCGTGGCCGTTATCTCGATTTTTTCCATGATCCCGGAGATGAGGCGCTACTTCCGGTTGCGCAGCATGTAAGCACGGTTCCCTTCGAATTTTTTCACGAGTTTTAGTCGGTATGTAAAATAGCCAGATAAATAACGACGCGACAGCTTCGGATCGAAAGGTCTAGCGCCGCGCCAGCTCAGGAGAATACCTATGGTAGCAGCAAACGAAGCCTTTAAGCATAAGGAATCGGCGGTGAAGGAAATCCACGTCATATGGATGACGACCGGGCTAAGTTGTGACGGAGATTCCGTCTCGATCACCGCGGCCACTCAGCCCAGCATCGAGGACTTGGTGATGGGAAACATTCCCGGGTTGCCGAAAGTGCACATACATAATCCGGTTATCGCCTACGAGGTCGGCGATGAATTCATGAAGTGGTGGTTTGATGCTGCGGCGGGCAAGCTCGACCCCTTTGTCCTCGTGATGGAAGGCTCCATCCCGAACGAGAAAATCAAGAAGGAAGGCTACTGGGCCGCAATGGGCACTGACCCGGATACCGGCCAACCGATCACGACCAACGAGTGGATCGACCGGCTCGCTCCGAAAGCTCTCGGCATTATCGCCTGCGGCACCTGCGCCACTTACGGCGGGATCCATGCGATGGAGGGTAATCCGACCGGAGCGATGGGACTGGCTGACTATCTTGGGTGGGACTGGCGTTCCAAAGCGGGGCTCCCGATTGTGAATGTCCCCGGTTGTCCGGTGCAACCGGATAACATGATGGAGACTCTCCTCTATCTCCTTTATCAGGTGGCCGGCAGGGCGCCGCTCATTCCGTTGGATGAGCAACTGCGTCCGACTTGGCTCTTCGGTAAGACGGTCCACGAAGGTTGCGACCGCGCCGGTTACTATGAACAGGGTGATTTCGCGAAAGAGTACGGCTCGCCCAAGTGTCTGGTCAAGATCGGCTGCTGGGGTCCGGTGGTAAACTGTAACGTAACCAAGCGCGGCTGGATGGCCGGCATCGGCGGTTGTCCAAACGTCGGCGGTATCTGCATCGGCTGCACCATGCCGGGCTTCCCGGATAAGTTCATGCCCTTCATGGATGCGCCTCCGGGCTCTGCGCTTTCGACCAAGGTGGTGGGCGCCTGGGGTGGTATCCTGCGCAAACTCCGTGCAATCACCAACACCACCGTGAACAAGGAACCGAAGTGGCGGCATCCGCGCGCCGAACTCACGACCGGTTACGAGCCACGGAACTACGCGCGCAACTAAATGGAAATCTCGAATTCGCTAACTCAACTGGAACACTAATATGCCTGATACATTAACCGCACCCGCCACTAAGACCTCCGCGCCGCAGGGTAACATCGTCGAGATGTCGTGGGACCCGATCACCCGCATCGTCGGCAGCCTGGGCATCTACACGAAGATCGATTTTGACTCGAAGAAGGTGGTCGAGTGTTACAGCACTTCCTCGATTTTTCGGGGCTACAGCATCTTCATGCAGAACAAGGATCCGCGTGACTCTCACTTCATTACCAGCCGGATCTGCGGCATTTGCGGTGATAACCACGCCACGTGTTCCGTCTACGCGCAAAACATGGCTTACGGCGTGAGGCCGCCGGCGCTGGCCGAATGGATCGTGAACCTGGGTGAAGCGGCCGAGTACATGTTCGATCACAATATCTATCAGGATAACCTGGTCGGGGTCGACTTCTGCGAGATGATGGTGAAGGAGACCAATCCGAGTGTCTGGGCGAAAGCGCAAAAGACTCCGGCCCCGCATTCCGCCGATCACGGTTACAAGACCATTGCCGATATCATGTCGGCGCTGAATCCCTTCGAAGGCGAGTTCTACCGCGAGACCCTGCACGTCAGCCGCTACACCCGCGAGATGTTCTGTCTCATGGAAGGCCGCCACGTTCATCCGTCGACTCTTTATCCAGGCGGTGTCGGCACCGTGCCTTCGATCCAGATCTTCACGGACTACACCGTGCGCCTCATGCGCTACATCGAGTTCATGAAACGCTGCGTTCCGCTCCATGACGATCTCTTCGATTTCTTCTACGAGGCGCTTCCGGGTTATGAAGAAGTCGGCCGCCGCCGCATCCTCCTCGGCTGCTGGGGTTCGTTCCAGGATCCCGATGTTTGCGATTATAACTATAAGACGATGCAGAAGTGGGGCGACGCCATGTTCGTCACGCCTGGCATCATCATCGATGGCGAGTTGGTCACGACTAACCTGGTGGATATCAACCTGGGCATCCGCATCCTCCTCGGTTCCTCTTACTACGACGATTGGGATAACTGCGAGACGTTCGTGAAGAACGATCCGCTGGGTAACCCGGTCGATAAGAAGCATCCGTGGAATCAGACCACCATCCCGAAGCCGCAGAAGCGCGACTTCGGCGGTAACTACACTTGGGTGATGTCCCCACGTTGGCTGGACAAGCGGACCGGCGATCATCTCGCGCTGGATACGGGCGGCGGACCGATTGCGCGTCTTTGGGCGACCTCACTCGCGAAGCTGGTCAATATCGGCTACATCGAGTCCACCGGTCACAGCGTGAAGATTCGCCTGCCGAAAACGGCGCTCAAAGGCGAGAAGGAATTCGAGTGGAAGATCCCGCAATGGAGCAACGCGATCGAACGGCATCGCGCTCGGACTTACTTCCAGGCTTACGCCGCGGCCGCCGCGCTGTATTTCCTCGAGAAGGCGATGAAAGAAGTTCACGAAGGCCGCACCGCGACCTTTACGCCGTTCAAAGTGCCGGACGAAGCCATCGGCTGCGGATTCCACGAAGCCGTGCGCGGCGTCCTTTCCCATCACATGGTCATCCGCAAGGGCAAGATCGCGAATTACCATCCCTATCCGCCGACGCCGTGGAATGCCAACCCGCGCGACATTTACGGGACGCCTGGCCCTTACGAAGACGCGGTGCAAAACACGCCGATCTTCGAGGAGAACGGGCCGGATAACTTCAAGGGCATCGATATCATGCGCGCGGTGCGCAGTTTCGATCCTTGTCTCCCGTGCGGCGTGCACATGTATCTCGGTGGCGGTAAAACGCTAAAGCAGATGCACACGCCGACCGGATTGATGGGCCTCGCGAAATAGTCATGGCACAACCAAGTGCAGGGCAGGTGATGCTCGAAGCATCACCAGACGAGATCTACGACATCGAACTGGAGCACAGCCTGCTCGAAGCGAATGGGAAACTCGCGGTGGAAAACCGGGCGCTGCTCGACCAGAACGGTATCACCGCGATCGACTTCATGGGCGCGATCGGCTCCGGCAAGACGACGCTGATTACGAAACTAGTCAGCAAGTTAAAGGACCGGATGGGCGTGGCCGTTTTCAACGGCGACGCGACGACCAGCAACGACGCGGATGCGATCTCCGCGCAAAACGTGCCGGTGGTCCAGATCGCGACCGTGAACGGTTGTCACCTCGACGCCAATCTCGTCGGCAAAGGTCTGCGCAAAATCGAGCTGGAGAATCTGAAGATGATTTTTATCGAGAACATCGGGAACCTGATTTGTCCCGCGGAGTTTCCGTTAGGCTCGAAGGCGCGTGTGGTGGTCGTGAGTGTAACCGAAGGCCCGTGGATGGTGCGGAAGCATCCGCACATGTTCCTCGGCGCGCAGCTCGTGGTGATCAACAAGATCGATCTCGCGGAAGTAATGGAAGTGAGCGTTGAACAGTTGATCAACGACGTCCACACCCTTAAGCCTGATCTCCAAGTGATCCCGACCAGCTGTAAAAAAGGAACCGGGCTCGACGAGGTTGTGGACTTCCTGGTTACGGTTTAGCGGTCTTGGTTCATGCACGAATTTTCGATCGCGTCCGGGCTGGTCGAAAAGCTCCTGGAATTTGCTGAGAACAATCCCGACAAACGGATCGTCGAGGTCCGCGTGGCGATTGGAGAGTTCACGCAGATCGAAGAGGAGCAGCTCCGCTTCTGTTACGACTCGATCATCACCGAGATGCCGATTGCCGGCTCGCGGCTCACGATCGAACCGGTGCTGGCTCAGGTGCAATGCCCGCACTGCCAATACAGCGGCCCACCAAAGTATTGGGACGGCGCACTCGCCGGCACCCCGGTCCCGACCTTGGAATGTCCGCGATGCGGCAAGGCCGCTATCGTGAGCGAAGGCGAGGAATGCGCGATCCGCTCGGTGCGCTTCACTCAGCCTAACGAAATGGCGGAATTGCTCTCATGAACACGCTTCTGCCCATTTTGCTGCTCGGGTTTTTCCTCGGCATGCGACACGCGACCGACTCCGATCACGTCGTCGCGGTGACCACGATCGTCAGCCGCCAGCGCAGTATTGGGAACGCAGCCTGGACGGGAATTTTCTGGGGCATTGGCCACAGCCTCACGCTCCTCGGGGTCGGGGGCGCGATCATTCTCTTCGGCGTCGTCGTGCCCGAGCGCATGGGGTTGAGCTTTGAATTTTGTGTCGCGCTCATGCTTATCCTGCTTGGCGGCATTAATCTGCGGGCTACCTTCCGTTCCGTGGAGAACCTCAGTGCCGCGCAAGTGCCAGCCGCGGCCCACCAGCACACGCACCAACACGGGGACTACGTGCACAGTCATCACCACGGCCACGAGGAATCGACCCACGGCCACGTCGAAGGAAGCGTGCCGCCAGCGGTCCTCGACCGGCACTTCGGGCGTTTGAAGATTTACCAAGCTTTGCGCCCGCTCGCGGTCGGCACCGTTCACGGACTGGCCGGCTCGGCCGCGGTGGCGCTGTTGGTCTTGCCGATCATCCACGACCCAGTCTGGGCGATGGGTTATCTCGCGATCTTCGGGGTCGGCACGATCGCCGGCATGATGTTGATCACCGCCGCCATCGCCGTGCCGGTTTCCTATTCGACGCGCTTCCGGTTTCTGCACCGGCATCTCGGGACCGCCGCCGGTTTCCTGAGTGTCGGCTTTGGTTTGTTCCTGGTTTACCAGATCGGTTTCGTGGACGGGCTCTTCACCAAGTGAAGTGAGGCCGTCCACGCCTAACGAGTCCATCCGCCGGCGACTGCTGGTGCGCGGCGCCGTGCAGGGCGTGGGATTTCGTCCCTTCGTTTATCGACTCGCGTGCGAGCTGGAACTCGGCGGTTGGATTCTGAACTCGGCGCAGGGAGTCGTGATTGAGATCGAGGGCGCGGCGGAGAGCGCCGACAATTTCAATCGGCGGCTGTTCGCCGGAGCACCCGCTCACGCGAGGATCCAGAGCTGCGAATCCGTTCAGCTCGAGCCGCTCGGCAACTTGGATTTCGAAATCAAAGAAAGCACAGACGGCGGCGACAAAACCGCGCTGATTCTACCCGACCTCGCGCCCTGTTCCGACTGCCTGCGCGAAATCTCAGATCCTCGCGATCGCCGGTTTCGTTACCCATTCACGAACTGCACGAACTGCGGACCGCGCTTTTCGATCATCGCAGCGCTGCCCTACGATCGCGCGAATACCTCGATGCGAAAATTCGAGATGTGCGCCGACTGCGCGCGCGAGTATCGCGATTTGGTTGATCGTCGCTTTCATGCGGAACCAACGGCCTGTCCGCGCTGTGGGCCGCAGCTGGCATTCTGGAATTCGTTAGGCCAGTTGCGGGCGCGCGGCGACGAGGCCCTCCGACTCTGCGTCAAAGCGATTCGCGACGGAAAAATCATCGCCCTCAAAGGGGTTGGCGGATTTCAGTTGATCGTCGATGCAGGAAATCGCTCGTCGGTCCTCGAGCTGCGCGAGCGCAAGCGTCGCGTTGAGAAGCCGTTTGCGGTCATGTTCGCGACCCTCGAAAATATTCAGAGTCGCTGCGAGGTTTGCGAGTGCGAAGCGCAATTACTCAGTTCCGCGGAAGCGCCGATTGTTCTGTTGCGGCAGGCGACTAATCAGTGGGACGCGGTTGCGCCGGGAAATCCCAACATCGGTGCGATGCTGCCGTCGTCTCCGCTCCATCACCTGCTGCTCCGTGAACTCGATTTTCCCGTCGTTGCGACCAGCGGCAACCAGAGTGATGAGCCGATCTGCATCGAAGAACGTGAGGCGCTCGTTAGGCTCCGCGGACTGGCTGACGGTTTTCTGGTGCACGATCGCCCGATCGTCAGGCACATCGATGACTCGATAGTGCGGGTCATTCACGGGACGAGGACCATCCTGCGGCGCGCGCGTGGCTACGCTCCGCTGCCGATCGTCCTCGACCGCGAGGCGCCGAGCGTGCTCGCGACCGGCGCGCATTTAAAGAACGCCATCGCCTTGAGCGTGGAGCGGAATGTGTTCGTTAGTCAGCATATCGGCGACCTGGCGACGCCGCAGGCTCACGAGGCTTTCCTTCGCTCGGTGGGTGATCTGCCGCGGCTTTACGAAGCGCATCCGGAAGTTATCGCGCACGATTTGCACCCGGATTATCTCTCGACCAGGCATGCTCGGCAGCTGCCAGGCCGCAAGGTCGGCGTGCAACATCACTGGGCGCACGTCGCTTCGTGTATGGCCGAGCATGCGCTCGAGCCGCCGCTCCTCGGAGTCGCATGGGACGGCACCGGCTACGGCACGGACGGCACGATCTGGGGCGGCGAATTCTTTCTCGTGGAAGAAGAGCGCTGCCGTCGTTTCGCACATTTGCGGACCTTTCGCTTGCCTGGCGGCGAGGCCGCAGTGAAGGAGCCGCGGCGCAGCGCACTCGGTTTGCTGCATGGGATTTTCGGGGAGGAATTATGGGAGCGCGGCGAGCTGTTGCGCGATTTCACCAGCGCGGAGTGCAAGACGCTTCGCGGAATGTTGCGCGGGAAGGTGAACTCGCCGCTGACTTCGAGCGCGGGTCGGCTCTTCGACGGGGTCGCGGCCCTCGCCGGTTTGCGCATGCGTTCGACTTTTGAAGGTCAGGCCGCGATGGAGCTGGAATTCGCGATCGATCCCCTAACGACGGACGCCTACCCCTTCGAAATCCGCGAAGGGAGCCCGCTCGTGCTCGACTGGGAGCCGGCCCTGCGCGCGATTCTGGAGGAGGAGAACGCCGGAAAAATCGCCGCGCGATTTCATCATATGTTGGTGGAGATGGTCGTTACGCTGGCGCAACGTGCGGGCCAAAAGCAGGTCGCTCTCAGCGGCGGGTGTTTTCAAAATCTTTATCTGACGGAGCGGGCGATCGATCGTTTGCGCGCGGAAGGATTCGAGCCGTTCTGGCAACAGCAGGTTCCGCCTAACGACGGCGGAATCGCGCTCGGCCAAGTCTATCTCGCCATCAGCGAACTGCGGGAGTTGTCATGAATCTGCTCTACGGCGAAGTGGTGGAAATTTTTGCAGAGGAAGGCGTGCTCGTCGGCCGGGTCCGGGTTTCCGGCGCGCGCAAAAAAATCCCGCTCGGTTTGCTGACGGCGGTGGCACCCGGTGATAGAGTTTTAATCTGCGACGGGATAGCGATCAGCAAGGTCGCGCCGCCGCCCGAAAGGGAGAAAACACATGTGCCTCGCGATCCCCGGTAAGCTCACTGAAATCACCACCGACGCCAACGGCGTGCGCATGGGGAAAGCGAACTTCGGGGGGATCGTGAAGCAGGTTTGCCTCGAGTACACGCCCGAAGTGGAGATGGGCGATTACGTTCTCGTCCACGTCGGTTTCGCGCTCAGTAAAGTGGATGAAGCGGAAGCCGCGCGCACCTACCGGGCTCTAGAGCAGATGCAGCAGTTAGGTGAACTCGACACTCCCGATGTGCTCGAAGAGGCGGAGCCGCCGCGCGACATCTCCCAAGCCGCATGAAATATCTCGACGAATATCGGGACGAAGCGCTGGCCGCGGGGATCATCGCGGAGATCAAACGGATCGTCACGAAACCGTGGGTGCTGATGGAGGTGTGCGGCGGGCAGACGCACTCGATCGTGAAATACGGCATCGATCGTTTGTTGCCGCAAGAGATCGAGCTGGTGCACGGGCCGGGTTGTCCGGTCTGTGTGACCTCACTCGAGATGATCGACAAAGCGCTCGCGATCGCGCAGGAGCCGGACGTGATCTTTTGTTCCTTCGGCGACATGCTGCGCGTGCCCGGTTCGAAGGATGATCTCCTGATTTTGAAATCGCGCGGGTCCGATGTGCGCGTGGTTTATTCGCCGATCGATTGCCTGAAAATCGCGCGCGCTAATCCGGACAAGAAAGTGGTCTTTTTCGCGATCGGTTTTGAAACGACGGCGCCCGGAAATGCGATGGCGGTCTGGCAGGCGCAGCAACAAGGGATCAAGAATTTCTCCGTGCTCGTCTCGCATGTGCTCGTACCGCCGGCGATGGCTTCGATTCTCCAATCACCGCTCAATCGGGTACAGGGTTTTCTCGGCCCCGGGCATGTCTGCACCGTGATGGGTTACCGGGAATACGAGCCGATCGCGGAGCGATTTCAGGTGCCGATTGTGATTACCGGTTTCGAGCCGATCGACATTCTGGAAGGAACGTTGATGACAATCCGCCAGCTCGAAGCGGGCAAAGCGGAAGTGGAAAATCAGTATCCGCGCGTGGTGAATCGCGAGGGCAATAAAGTCGCGCAGGACTTAGTTAACAAAGTCTTTGAAGTCGGCGACCGGAAATGGCGCGGCGTTGGTTCGATTCCGAAGAGCGGCTACAAACTGCGCTACGAAATGCGCGACCACGATGCCGAGCGCATCTTTGACGTGCGCGAGATCGATACCAAGGAGCCGGAGATTTGCATTAGCGGCCTCGTTCTCCGCGGGGTAAAAAAGCCGCATGATTGCCCGGCCTTCGGGACGCTTTGCAATCCGGAACATCCGTTAGGCGCGACGATGGTCTCGGCGGAAGGCGCCTGCGCGGCCTATTACGCTTACGGGCGGCATCTGCAGGAGCCGTCGCTCGCCCAAGCGAGCTGAGTTATGCCTGAAACAGTCGAGACGATCACTGATCGACTGACGGAACCGTTCCGCGAAAAAGTGCTCCGCAAATGCGGCGAGAGCATGGAAACGAAGGAGAAGTTCTTCGCGCACTACGCCGATGCGCTCGATGAAATGTCGCGCACTCTCGCGCAGCGTTTCCAGAACGGTGGCCGTCTTTTCGTGATGGGAAATGGCGGGAGCTTATGCGACGCGCTCCACATCGCGGTGGAGTTCAACCACCCGATCATCGAGAAGCGTCTGGCCTTTCCTGCGATCCCGCTCATGACCGATATCGCGACCATGACCGCGATCAGCAACGACCTGGATTTCACCCGCGTCTACGTGAATCAGCTCCGGCTCCAGGCCACGCCTAACGACATCGCGATGGTCTTCAGCAGCAGCGGGAAATCGCCCAACCTGATCTATGCGCTCGAGACCGCGCGCGAGATGAAGATGCTCACGATCGCCTTCTCCGGAAAGGATGGCGGCCGTTTCCCGAAAGTCTCGGATTACTGCTTCATCGTGCCCTCTTACAGCATCCATCGGATCCAGGAAGCGCACGCGACCGCGGTCCATATCATTTGGGATTTGGTGCACATCGCGTTAGGGGCAGAGGATGTCACCTAGCGCGTCGCAGCCGGCGGATGAGGGAAGTCTGCTGACGGCGAGCTGCCCGATCCCGATCACGGATCACAAGGAGATCGTGCTCGCGCACGGCAGCGGCGGGAGGTTGAGTCATCAGCTCATCTTGAAAATCATCGCGCCCTGTTTCAGCAACGAGTTGCTCGACCCGCTCCACGATGGTGCTGTCTTTTCGTTAGGCGAAGGCAGGGTGGCTTTCAGCACGGATTCTTATGTGGTGAGTCCGATCTTTTTTCCTGGCGGCGACATAGGCACGCTCGCGGTGCACGGGACGGTCAACGACCTCGCGATGTGCGGGGCGCGACCGCGTTATCTCTCGGTTGGTTTCATCCTCGAGGAAGGGCTGCCGATGGAAGATTTCTGGCGGATCGTGCAGTCGATGCGCCGCGCCGCGGATGCCGCCGGGGTCTCTCTCGTGACGGGTGACACCAAAGTCGTAGATCGCGGTAAGGCCGATAAGATTTTCATCAATACCGCGGGGGTCGGGGTCGTGCCTAACGAGATCAGGATTCACCCGGCGCGCGCCGAGGTCGGCGATAAGATTCTCCTCAGTGGGCAGATGGCGGTGCATGGGATTGCGATCATGTCAGTGCGCGAGGGCTTGGAATTCGAGACCGAAATCGCGAGCGACACTGCGGCCCTGAACGGTTTGGTCGAAGAAATCCTGCGCGTCTGTCCGGACGTTCATGTGCTGCGGGATCCGACCCGCGGCGGGATCACCAGTTCGGTGACCGAGATCGCGCAATCTGCCAAAGTCGGAGTGGAACTGAACGAGACCTCCATCCCGATCAGCGAGGAAGTGAAGGGCGCGTGCGAAATTCTCGGGCTCGATCCCCTCTATGTCGCGAACGAGGGAAAATTGCTTGCGGTCGTCCCGCCGGCGCAAGCGGAACCTGTGCTCGCGGCCATGCGCGCGCACCCGTTAGGCAAAGAAGCGGCGATCATCGGGCAAGTGGTCGCGGCCCATCCCGGTTTCGTCACCATGAAGACGCGGGTGGGCGGGATGCGGGTGGTCGATATGCTCGCAGGCGAGCAGCTTCCGCGGATTTGCTAGGCGCGGTGTATGTTGGGCGCGATGGAACGCGTCTTTGGCCTGGAAACGGAATACGGGATCACGGTCGACGGGATGGAGTCGGTCGACGTCGTCAGCGAGTCGATCGAACTGGTGCGTGGTTACACGGAGCAGGGCGCGCATATGAAGTGGGACTACGAGCTGGAAGACCCGCATCGCGACGCACGCGGTTTTCGCGCGCCGGCGCTACTCCAGGACACGGATGAGTCGGCTTATTTCGAAATCGATCGGAAGCGACCGCTGAGTTTCGAGGAGATCAAGAGTGACTTGGTGCTGAGCAACGGCGCGCGTTTTTACAACGATCACGCACATCCGGAATACTCGACCCCGGAATGCACCACTCTGCGCGGTTTGGTGGCCCAGGATAAGGCCGGGGAACGCATCCTCCTGGAATGCGCACGCCGCCGGAACCTCAAGTTGCCCGCAGGCCAGAAGGTCCGCCTCTACAAGAACAACACCGACTTTTCCGGGCATAGCTATGGCTGCCACGACAACTATCTGATGCGACGCGATGTCCCTTGGGAAAGAATTGTCGCGGGGGTACTGCCGTTTCTTGTAACCCGGCAGATTTTCGCGGGCGCGGGCAAGATGGGCATCGAAGCGGAAAGCGCCGCGGGTCAGCCGGGTGTTTACCAGATTTCGCAGCGGGCTGACTTCTTTCAAGTCCTGGTCAGTATCGACACGATGAATCGCCGACCGCTCGTGAATACGCGCGATGAGCCGCACGCTAATCCGGACCTTTACCGCCGGTTCCATGTCATCATCGGCGACGCAAACATGAGCGAATGGGCGACGGCTTTGAAGGTCGGAACGACCGCGCTCGTGCTCGACCTGATCGAGCGCGACTCCGCCCCGCAGATCGAGCTGGCGCAGCCGGTGGCCGCGGCGAAGTCGATTAGTCGCGATCAGACCTATGACTGGATCATCGAACTTCGGGATGGCCGGAAGATTTCCGCGTTGGAAGTACAGCGGCTCTACCTGGGGGCGGCGCGGGAAAGGGCGCGGAAAGATGACGTCGAAGTCGCATGGCTCCTCCGCGAATGGGAGGCCGTGCTTCATGACCTGGAACGGGACTGGCAGCTATGTCGCGACCGGGTGGACTGGGTGGCGAAGAAAGAATTACTGACTGCGTTGCAGGAGGAAGAAGGCCTGGCGGAGAGTGATCCGTGGTTACAGGCGATCGACCTGGAATATCACAATCTGGATCCGGAGGCTGGTCTCCACTACGAATTGGTTCGGCAAGGGTCGATGCGCCAGCTGGTGCCGGAAGAAGAGATCAAAGCCGCTATCTTTACGCCGCCGGCCGAAACGCGGGCCTACTTTCGCGGGCGGGCGGTGGCGAGGTTTGACCGTCAGATCAAGACCGTCCAATGGGACGAGGTGGTCTTTGAGCACGGCGGCGCCCGTCACCGCGTGGTGTTGCCGGAACCGGCGAACGATGCGCGTCTCGAGAAACTGAACGCGCTGGTGCGGGACGCGGAGGACTATCCCGACTTCATCCGCACCGCGGCCGCTTTGTAACCTGCGTTACAAAGCGGCCGGACGATGCCTGATACGAACAGAGTTACTTGCCCTGCGCTTTGCGGCGCGCGGCCCAGCGGGCCTTCATCATTTGCGAGAGCTTTTTGCGACCCGCGGCGCTGATGCCATTGCCTTTACCCGACTTCTTCGCGGGCCGGCCGGGCTTCTTCTTGGTGCTGGCAGCACTGCTGCTATCGGAGCCACCTGCGGCGGCTTTGGCCCGAGCCCAGCGTGCGCGCGCGGCGGCCGCGATGCGGGCCCGACCAGCGGCCGAGATACCGCTGCGACGTTTCCCCGTTTTCTTAGAGGACGACGTGCTGCTGCCGCCCGCGTCCGCGGAGCTGCTGCTGCTACCACCACTCGAACCGCGGGAGCTACCACCCAACAGGCTCGAGAGCCGACTTTGCAGTTGGTCGATCTGACGTCTTACGGCCACTGCTTCTTCCAATTGTTTAACAGATAAGTCCATGGCGCAGTAATAAGCTATGCTGGTGAGAGAGCAAGCAGTGTTTTCTACTTACTCGCGAGGGCGCAAGGGCTAGGCCCGGCGATAAACTAACGAACTCGCTCGACTCAGCTCCAGGCAATCAGTCGCAGCTCGTGGTCCTGTTGCAGGTGCGGGTAAGTCGGCACCACGCGCACGCTGAATCCGTAGGTCCCGCTTTCCGCGGCCGGAATAGCGCCTTCGTAAAGGTAAAGCCCGCTGGCATCGAGCCGCTCTTTTTCGATTAGGATAGTTGCAGCCGCGTTGCGCAGGGAATCGTTCTCCGCTTCGCCATGATACGCCTCCACGCGGACATGCTTGGGATTAACCGCCCCGAGTTGCACGCGCGCCGAAACCCGTAGCGCTTCACCGACCTGGACATTTTGCCGGTCCGGGTTGGAGATATGAATGTCCGCAATCCGCACCTGCGGCCAGTCTTGGCGCATTTGCGCTTTCCACCGGCTTAGCTCGGTCGCCGCATTCTGACCGTCGCGGGAAAACTCCTGGTGTGCTTTGGCCGCGGGGAGATAGAGCCGCTCCGCATACTCTTTCACCATGCGATGAGTATTAAAGACCGGCGTGACACTGCGGATCGATTCGCGCATCAACTGCAACCAGGCGAGCGGCAACTTGCCATCGGGCTTGGCGTAGTAGAGCGGGATGATCTGGTTTTCGAGTAATTGGTAGAGACTCGAAGCATCGACCTGATTCTGGAATTCCACGCCGCCTGCTTCGATCTCCGCCCCGATCGCCCAGCCATTTTTGCCGTTGTAACTTTCGCACCACCAGCCATCGAGCACGCTGAGGTTGAGTCCGCCGTTGGGCGGAAGTTTCATTCCGCTGGTGCCGCTGGCTTCGAGCGGACGCAAAGGATTGTTCAGCCAAAGGTCGACGCCCTGGACGAGGCGGCGCGCGATGTAGGTGTCGTAGTCTTCCACGAAGACGACCCGGTCATGGAAGCCGGCTTCCCGGGTGAGCTTGTAGACTTCCTGGATGAGGGCTTTGCCCCCTTCATCGCGCGGATGGGATTTGCCGGCGAAGATGAATTGCACCGGCCGCGCCAGGTTGTTCAACATGCGCAGGAGTCGCTCCGGATCGCTGAATAACAGCGCGCCGCGTTTATAAGTCGCGAAGCGGCGGGCGAAACCGATCGTGAGTATCTCCGGGTCGAGGATGGAATGGACCGACCGAATCGCCTCGGGCGATTCCCCCAGGCGTTCGCGCCGCGCGCGCACGCGGTCGCGCACGAAATTCACCAGGCGCAGTTTCAGCTTCTGGTGCGTCTCCCAAAGTTCGGCATCCGGGATATCCATTACCCCGCGCCAGAAATCGGGCTCGGTCAGGTGCTCTTCCCAGTCGCCGAGATACTTGGTGTAGAGCGCGGAGAATTCCGGCGCCATCCAAGTCTTGGTATGAATGCCGTTGGTGATGCTGGTGATCGGCACCTCATGGGTCGGCACGCCGGCCCAGACATCTTTCCAGAGGCCCCGACTTACTTCCCCGTGCAGCTTGCTCACCCCATTGGCGTGCCGGCTCATTCGGAGCGCGAGGATAGTCATGCTAAAACTAGCCACCGGATCGACCGAGGTCTGACCAAAATGGAACAACTCGTCGAAAGAGATGCGTAACTGCGTCGCGAGCTGGCCGAAGTAACGCACCATCATCTCGCGCGGAAACGCGTCGTTCCCCGCCGGCACCGGCGTGTGCGTGGTAAAGACGTTGGCCGACGCGACCAGTTGCAGGGCCGCATAGAAATCGAGCTTCCCTTCCGTCACATGACGGCGGATCCGCTCGAGCGAGAGAAAGGCGGAATGCCCTTCGTTCATGTGATAGACCTCCGCTTCGATCCCGAGCGCGTTCAGCGCGGTCACGCCGCCGACGCCGAGGACGATCTCCTGGCGCATCCGCATTTCGAGATCGCCGCCATATAACTCCGCGGTGATGAGACGATCTTCCGGGCTGTTCTCCGGAATGTCGGTATCGAGCAGATAGAGATCGATCCGGCCGACATGGAGCCGCCAGATCTTTGCATGGACCTGGCGATCGAGCAGGGGCACGGCCACAAGCAGGATCTGACCATCCGTCTGCACTTCGCGGATCGGGAGGTGATGGAAGTTCTGGTTAAGACTGACCGCTTCCTGCCAGCCATCCTTGTTGATCTGCTGTTTGAAATAACCGTGCCGATAGAGCAGTCCGACGGCGACGAAGTTCAGGTCGAGATCGCTCGCCGACTTGCAATGGTCGCCGGAGAGAATGCCGAGACCGCCGGAGTAGTTCGGAATTGATTCGTGAAAGCCGAACTCGGCCGAGAAGTAGGCAATCGGTTTACCGAAGGCGCGGCCGGCGCCTTTTTTTCCGTAGGTATCCTTGCGCGCGAGATACTTCTTAAACGCACCGTGCACTTCCGCGAGATCGCGGAGGAAAGTCTTATCCTGCGCCACCTCCGTGAGCCGCGCCTGGCGCGAGAGCTGGAGCATCCGGAGCGGGTTATGATTCGTGACGTGCCACAGTTCCGGATCGAGATGGCGAAAGAGGCGGCGCGCGGAAGGTTCCCAGGTCCACCAAAGATTGAAGACGATCTCGCGCAAGGGTTCGAGCGCTTCGGGGAGATTCGGGACGACGTGATAAGTCTGGATGTTCGGCATAGGAAAAACCGGCTTCGCTGGAAAGAAGCGCAAACTCTGGCAGGAAAACCCAGAGCAGCAAGCGTTCCGTCGATCAGGCAGTGCGGCGCGCGGCGAAGACCAACCCGATCAGCACCCCGGTGGAAAAGCCGCTTAAATGCGCCGCGAGACTCACTTGGGGAGTCGAGAGATCGAAGATCGTTTGGAAGGCTACGATCGCCAGGATCTCCTTCAGCCGACGACCGGCCAGCGGCGATTGTCGGTGACGCAGAAGCAAGCCGGCGGAGATCCCGATAACTCCCATGACGCAACCGGACGCGCCCACGAGTTGATCCGCATGGGTCAGGCCAAGGACGCTCAGGAGGACCACGCCAGCGCTCGAGCCGAGCCCGGAGAGCAGATAGCCGAGGGCAAATTTCACCGACCCAATCATCCGCTCGAGTGCTGGCCCGAGGAGGTAGAGCGCGTAGAGGTTAAAGAGAATGTGGAGCACGCCGTAGTGTAGGAAGAGCGCGGTGAGGAGGCGCCAGTATTGGTGATTCCTCAAGACAGCTTGCGGTTCGAGAGCGCCGAGGCGGTGCAGAGTCAGCCCGTTGGTCGCGCCGCCGTAGAGCAGTTCTGCGCCGAACATGGCGAGATTCAGAATGATAAAAGTCCAGACCGCGATGGGCCGATCCACCTGGCGTGATCCGGGCATCGCGAGAGCGGAGGTCGTCTCAGCCATCAGGCCGTGGAGAAGTTTTTCGGTCGCCGGGGAAACCTGCGCTCGCGGAAACTCTGCCACGCGCGCGAGCCGGCGGGCGATACTTTGCTCGAGGATTGCGTCGCCGGTCTGGCCGCAAAGTTTCGTTAGGCAAGCGACTGCTTTTCCCGTCTCTCCGTTCGCCAGTTCGGCGGTGGCGAGCCAGAATTGCTGGTGCGGGCGGGGGAGTCCGGAGAGCGCACCTGTGAAAAGCTGGGTCAGGGCCGCGGTGCGTCCGGCGAAAGCGAAAAGGTAGAGCAACTCCTGAGCGTGACTGGGCGAGACGGTCAGGCGCGGTTCCAGGCTTTGGCTGCGCGCGGCGAAGCTCCAGGCCAGGTCTTCGAGCGCGCCGGTCTCGCCCAGCGCGCGCAGGTAAAGGGCGCGCACCGCGGGTTCGTTAGTGACCGTAAGATCGCGGCGGCACCATTCGGCGAGCGCGCTCCAGTCATCCGTCAGTGCGTAGGTGTAGGCGATCGTGGTCGGCGTGCGCGTCTTCGCGAGGCGATCGAGCGCGGCGGGGAGTTGACCCGCGCGTGCGATCTCCAGGACGCGCAGGAGAAAAGGCAGCGGGCCGGCGCCATTCCAGGGATGCAAGATTCGCCTAACGAGCAAAAGTCGGAGCGCCGCCCGGTAGCGGCGCTCCACGAGCAGGCGGGCAATTTTCCGCTCCGCCACCGAGGGCACAAGCAGGAGCAAAGCCCAAAGCCCGCCGCCGAGAAATCCCGCGATCCCTGGCGCGAGCAAATAGCTCAGCCCGGTTCCCACGAGCACGATCAGCGCGGCTGCGATCCAGCCGCCCGGGCGCGCGTCGCCGAGGCGACGGAGGCGCCAGAGCAGGATCACCGGCGTGGCCAGCGCGATGAAAAGAAGGATGTGGTTCAGGTCGAGCAAAGTCGGAGAGGAACTCGGTAGCGGGTGGCGGTTTGTCAATCGCAGAGGCCGGAGCGACCTATAGGTCCTATGGGACCCATGCGACTCACCATCACCAACTATCTCGACGTCATCTCCTCGTGGTGTTTTTGGGCCACGCCGGCGTGGCAGGAATTGCGAGAGCGCTACTCAGACCAAGTGGATTTTCGCTGGAAGATCGCGCTCATGGATAAGACGGGACTCCCGCCGACGCACGAAGCGATGGATTGGTATTACCGGCGCAGCGGGATGCTGATGCGTTCGCCGGTAAAATTGGAAAGCGGCTGGCACACCATTGGTCGCGAGGAATATCCAGAGCCGAATTGCGTCGCCGAAGCCGCGCGCGCCCTTGGGGTGGAAGACGATCGCGTCTGGATCGCGCTCAGCCGCGCGGAGCTGCTCGAGGCAGCGAAAATCTCCGAATGGGAAACCGCCGCGCGGGTCGGCGCGGAAGCCAGCGGCCTCGATCAGGCGAAGCTGCTCGCGCGCGCCAAGTCACCCGAGATCGAAACGCGCGTTCGCGCGACGACCGCGGAATTTCACGCGCTGCAGGTAACGCAGCGGCCCACGTTTGTGATCGACACTCCCATCGGCGACCGCGCGATTTTTTCCGGCTTCGCCAAAGTCGCGCCCCTGGCCGCGACGATCGACGCGATGCTCGACGATATCGTCGGCTATCGCGCCCATGGCGCGCATTTTGGCGAGCCCCCGGCCTGAGTGCCACGGGAAGAGAAACGCCTTGCGACTTCAGTCGATGTCAGATACAACTTCCCCTCGGTTCGGGCCCAGCTGCGAACCGGTCGGCGCGTTCCTTCGCAAGCGCGCGGATTTCTCGAGTGCGCCGCCTCCACGGGGAGCGACGGGAGTTGCGACCAATAAGAACGACGGCGTCAAACTCACTCTCTGTCGCCGGCCGGGAGATAATTAATTCTGCAACAACAAATTCGTGTTAACGGCCGGATTCGCGCGCGCGAGGTCCGGGTCATTTTAGGTGCCACCGCCGAGCAGCTCGGGGTGATGAAATTGTCCGAGGCGATCAAACGCGCGCAAGGCATGGGCATGGACCTGGTCGAGGTCGCGCCAACCGCAAACCCGCCCGTCTGCAAAATCGTCGATTTCGGGAAGTTCCGTTACGACATCTCGAAACAGATCAAGGACAAGAAGGCCTCCGGCACGAAGCTGAAGGAGATCAAATTCCGGGTGAACATCGACGATCATGATTACATGACGAAGATTCGCCACGGCGAAAATTTTCTCGATAAAGGGAACAAGGTGCGGGTGCAGTTGCAGTTCCGCGGCCGCGAGATGGCGCACCAGGAATTTGGGATGCAGCTCATGCACAAGGTCCGCGACGACCTCGCGACCATGGCGCAGGTCGAGATGGAGCCGAAAGCCGCCGGCCGCAATATCACGATGACGCTCTCGCCCTTGCCGGCGAACAAGCGGAAGCGCCGTTACTCGGTGGCGGACGAAGAACTCGAGCCGGACAAAGACGAGGTCGAGACGGACGACGAGAGTTAGATTTTGCGCCGCAGCGGGCGAACGCAGCTCGTCAGTTTGCGCAGGCCCAGCTCGAGCCGGGTCTTGACCGTGCCTAACGGCGTGTTCGTGCAGCTCGCGATCTCGCGTTGGCTCAACCCTTTGAAATAAGAGAGCTCAATCGCTTCGCGCTGATGCTCGGGAAGCGACTCCATTTGCCGATGGAGAAAACGGCTCAGGTCCGAGCTGATCAATTCCGCGTCGATCCCGTTGCGAACCCAGGCGTTCGGTTCCTGCTCGATGTGTTCCTCGAAACGATCTTTCGCCCGGCCATAGGCTTGCCGGCGGCGCAGACGATCGATTGCCCGGCGACGGGCGAGGGTAACGACCCAGCCGAGCGGTTTACCAGCGCGCGGGGAATAGTTGCCCGCTTCCTTCCAGATCTGGAGGAAAATTTCCTGCAAAACGTCGTCGGCTTCCGCCTCTTCGTGGACCACGTGGGTGACCACGGCCTTGAGCATTTTCCCGTAGCGGATCGTGAGCTCGTTGAGAGCGAGTTGTTCGCGCTGGGTGATGGCTTTCATGAGCGCTTCATCAGAGGCGGCCGCGAGAGTGGAGGGATTGATCGTCGATTGGATCATGGGCGGTAGCTGCTTCTCGCCGCCACGCTTATCGCAACGGCAGAGGCAGTTTCGTCTCCGCCAACCCGTCCTCAATGAGAGTGAGAGTGAGTCTCGACCTAGGTATATCACCTAGCCGGCGCGCTCACGCGTTTTTCCCCTAACGAGTCGTGATTCCTTCCGCGATCTGCACGTGGAAGGTCTGCTTCATTTTCTCTTTGCCGTAACTCAGCTCGGCGGTGTAGTCGCCGCTCGGGACGAACTTCTTCGGATCGTCGCCGCCGTATTTGATCAGCACGTCTTCCGTCGGTCGGAGATCCCAGTTGACCCGGCTCAAGCCCGGGGCGCCGGAGAACTTCAGGTTCGCCACCGGTTGGCCGGCCGCGTTGGTGATCGCGATCTTTGCTTCGTCGCCGTTGTATTCTTTGATCCACGCGGTGAAAAGCGCGCCTTCCAGCGGATTCTCGCCGCGGTAAACGCCCTTGCCGTGGTTATCGGCGAAGCCGGGATTCTGATAACGACCGAAGACCGGCGCGACCGAAAAAAGATGCGCCGGCTTGGCCATGACTTCGGGCGAGAGCTCCCGGAAGGCGCGATTGTCGTCGAGAATGAAGATGCTTCGGCCGTGGGTCGCGATCACCAGATCGGCCGTGCGCGGCTGAATCTGGAGGTCGTCCACGCGAACGTTAGGCAAGCCGGCCACGTGCAGCCAATGCGCGCCCTGGTCGAACGACGCGAAGAGGCCGCGATGCGTCCCGGCATAGAGGAGCTGCGGGTTGACCGGATCTTCGCGCAGCACTTCCACCGGATCGTTAGGCGGAAGACCTTCGCCGACCACGCTCTGCCAGGTTTTACCGAGATCGGCCGTCCGCAAAATCGTTGGGCGATCGTCGCCCTGCCGATAAGCGTTGGTCACAACGTAGGCGACCTTCGCGTCTTTGGCGCTGGGTTCGATCCGCACCACCCATTGGCCGCGCGCCGGCTCGGGGAGATTGGCGGTCAGTTCGGTCCAGGTCGCGCCGTCGTTCTCGGTCATCCAAAGGCGGCCGTCATCTGTGCCAGCCCAAAGTTCGCCGGCTTTCGCGGGCGATTCGGCCAGCGCATAGATGACCCCGAAATTTTCCGCGCCGCTCCCGCTGGCGTTGATCCGCTCGACGTTGTTCGCCGTTAGGTCCGGACTGATCACCTGGAAGTGCTCGCCCTGATCGGTCAGCCGGAAGACGCGATTGCCCGCGAGATAAAGCACGCCCGGCTGATGATGACTGAGGAAAAGCGGCGCGTTCCAATGAAAACGATAACGCTGCTGACCTTCGGGCGGTGCGGGCTGCAATTGTCGCCGCTCGCCGGTGGTGGCATTGAACCGATGAACCGAGCCCTCCTGGCTTTCGGCATAGAAAATTTGCGGGTTCGCCGGATCGAACGCGACATAAAATCCGTCGCCGCCGCCGAGCGCGAGCCAATCGCTGTTACGAATCCCTTCCTTGCTCGGCACCTGGCTCGGGCCGGCGAAACTTTCGTTATCCTGCAGTCCGCCGGCGATCCGGTAATACGGCTGCAGATCGTCCAGCGCGATCCGGTAAAATTCTCCGGCCGGGATCCGGTTGAGATGCTCCCAACCCTTGCCCGCGGCGTAGCTTTGGTAAACGCCGCCGTCGGTGCCGAGGATCAGGCGCGCCGAGACCGGTGGTTTCGGCGCCTTGTTTTTCTCTGCCGGCTTTTCGTTAGGCTTGACCGGCGGCGGGGCCGGCGCGGAGCCGTTTTGAATCACGAGGGCGTGACAATCCGGGTGCACTTTTTCGGAGAGATCTTCCCGGAAAGTTTTTCCGCCGTCATCGGAGGCGAGCACCGCCATCCCGAGGAGGTAGACGCGTTTGTCGTTCGCCGGGTCGAGCCGAATCTGGCTGAAATAAAACGGGCGCGGATCGATGTCGTTCATCCGCGTCCATTTTTCCCCGCCATCTTCCGAGCGAAAAACGCCGCCGGCCTTGCTGTGGATGTCGCGAATATCTGAGGCGCCCTGGGCGTCGCTTTGCACCACCGCCATCACCACTTTGGGATTGGCTGGCGTGACCGCGAGGCCGATCCGGCCGGTCTCGTTAGGCAAACCGCCCGCGCATTTTGTCCAGGTCGCGCCGCCATCTCTGCTCTTGAAAAGTCCGCCCACGTCCGCGCCGTTGGTTGCGATCGTGCCGTAGGCAAACGACCAGGGAGTGCGCTGCCGCGCGTAGAGCGTGGCGTAAACCGTTTCGGGATTAGCCGGGTCGACCGCGACGTCGCCGCAACCGGTGCGGACGTCGTTAGGCGCGGGCGCCTGCAGCACCAGCTTCCAGGTTTTCCCGGCATCGGTGGTTTTGTAGAGGCCGCGTTCGCCGCCGTCTTTCCAGAGATTGCCCATCGCGGCGACGTAGGCGACTTCCGGCTTTCGCGGGTCGACCACGATCCGCGCGATCGCCCGGCTCTCCTTCAGCCCGACATTCACCCAGGTGCCGCCGCCATCCTTGGAGCGATAAACGCCGTCGCCCCATTCCGAGGAATTGCGGTCGTTCGCTTCGCCGGTACCGACCCAGACCACGTCGGAATCCGACGGCGCGAGCGCGACCGCGCCGATCGAGAGCGACGACTGGCGATCGAAGATCGGGCTGAAAGTGACGCCGTTATCGGAAGTCTTGAACACTCCGCCGGTCGCGAGCCCGACATAAAAAACCGCGGGATTGCGCGGATCGAGCGCGAGTTCGGAAACGCGACCGCCCATCACCGCGGGCCCGATTGAGCGGGCCTTGAGATTTTTGAAAAGCACCTCAGTCAGGGCGACGGGCGTCGCGCTGGCGCTGGGTGTCGCGCTCGCCGCCGGTGAAATCTGATTCGCGCTCGCCGGGGTCGCGAGCGCTGGGGCCGGCGGCGGCGGCGAGATGGCCGGTGCGATTTCCGTTTCCTGCGCGCGCGCGGAGGCCAGCAGCCAAACAGAAACGCCTAACGAAAAGAAAACCCCCCGCCGCGTCGTGAAATTTGCCATCGCGGAGTTTATCGCGGCTTCTCCTCCGGCGCGACCCGACGCGGAGGAGTCTTGAGTGCGCGAGGCTCCGCATTATAGTGCGCGCCGATGCGCATTCTTCTGATCGAGGACCAAAAGAAAATGTCGGCTTTTCTCGAGAAGGGTCTGGCCGAAGCCGGTTACGAAGTTGAAATCGCCCGGGACGGCGAAGAGGGTCTTGCTCTCGCTCTCACGAAGAAGTTCGATCTTCTCCTGGTCGACGTGATGTTGCCGAAGAAGGACGGCTGGGCGGTGGTCGAGGAGGTGCGCGCCGCCGGCGGGAAGGCGCCGATTCTTTTCCTGACCGCGCGCGACAGTGTCCCTGATCGCGTGAAAGGACTCGAGCTCGGAGCCGACGATTATTTGGTGAAGCCGTTCGCGTTTGCCGAACTCCTCGCGCGCGTTCGCTCGCTCCTGCGCCGCCCGACGACCGCACCCGAGCGCCTGCAGATCGATGACCTCGACATGGATCTCCGCCGCAATCTGGCTTCCCGCGCGGGCGACCCGCTGAATCTCACCGGGAAGGAATTCATGCTCCTCGCGCACCTCGTGCGCTCGATCGGCGAAGTGGTTTCGCGCGAGGAAATCGCCGAGCACGTCTGGGGAATCGATTTTCGCACGAGTACTAACGTGCTCGACGTCATGATGCGGCGTTTGCGCGCGAAAGTGGATGACCCTTATCCGAAGAAGCTCATCCACACCGTGCGCGGCGCCGGCTATGTCATCCAGCCGCACTGAACCGCGCTCGATCGCGTCGCAGCTCGTCCTGCTTTTCACTCCGGCCTCGGCGCTCCTCCTCTGCTGCGGCATTGGCGTCCTTTACTGGATCGTGGTGCGCCATGCCTTTGCGGAGGATCGCGCGGTGCTGAACGACAAGGTCTTCGCGGTCCGCGCAGACTTGAAAGCAGCGGGAGGCCCGGCCATGCTCGATGCCAAGATTAAGGCGCTCCATAACGGCGAGCGCACCACCTACTGGGTGCGGGTGCTCGATGCCGCAGGGCACGCCGTGGCCGAGACGCCGGGCATGGCAGAGTTGCTGCCGGCCCGATTATTTTCCCCGGTCCGAAGCGGGGAATCCGCCTTCGAGGAACGGAAGTTCGAAGGCGACGGGAAGCTCTTCTCGCTGATCGCGACCGCGACCGAAGCCGGCGGGAATGGCTATACCCTGCAGATCGCACAGGACCGCACGACCGATGAGCAGTTTGAAAGGCGCTTCGGTTTTCTCGTCGGCGCGGTCCTGCTCGCTGGGATGTTTGCCTCCGCCGCGCTCGCCGTTTCCGTAACCAAGCGCGGGCTGCGCCCGCTCGCGGCCATGACCCGCTCGCTGAAACGGGTCTCGCACGACCGGCTCGATGAACGGGTTCCGCCGCACGAGTGGCCGCGCGAGCTCCAGCCGGTCGCGGTCGCCTTCGACGACATGCTCGACCGGCTGGAAAATTCGTTTACCCGGCTCTCGCAATTCTCCGCCGATCTCGCGCACGAACTGCGGACGCCGATCGCCCATATCCGCGGAGAAGCGGAGGTGGCGTTGACCCGGCCGCGCACGCCTAACGAGTACCAGGCGGTGATCGAATCGAGCGTCGCGGAATGCGAACGGCTCTCCGGGCTGATCGATAACCTGCTTTTTCTCGCGCGCGCGGAAGTGGCCGAAGGGCAGGTGCACCCGCAGAGATTCGACGCGCGCGCCGCGGCGGAAAAAATTGCGAGTTATTATGAAACGATCGCGGAGGAACGGCAGGTGCGGATCAGCTGCGAAGGCGCGGGCATAATCTCGGCGGACCTGCTCCTTTTTAATCGTGCGCTAAGCAACCTGGTGGAGAACGCACTTCGCCATACGCCGTCCGGTGGGGCGATCACGATCGCGCTCGCAGCAGACGCGGAGGCAACCGAAGTCGTGGTCCGCGATACCGGCGCCGGCCTCGCGGCGGAACATCTGCCGCATGTCTTCGATCGTTTCTATCGTGCGGATCCGTCGCGCAGCGCGGAGGGGACCGGCCTCGGCCTGGCGCTGGTAAAATCAATCGCGGAATTGCACGGCGGTTCGGTCGCGATCGCGAGTGAAGTGGAGCGCGGCACGAGGGTGACGTTGCGCTTTCCGCTGACTGCAAAAGTGAGCGCGCGGCGGCCACTGGAGCCCAGGATGTCCTGAATATCATGACATTCAGGTAATTTTTCTCTTGTCACTTGGTAAACTTCCGGTTATGACCGGCGCATGTTTTACCGAAATTTCCTTCGCGGTTCCGGCCGCATTCGTCCGGCGGCCGCTCTGGCCTTGACCGCTGGGCTTGCCTGGACGGGCTCGGCTTGGGCGCAGGATGCAGTCGCGCCGCCGCGCACCGACACGACCGTGCGGACTTCCGCCAATGCCGAGGTGAACACCACCGCGACCACCCGCACGACCACGAGATCGACCGAGCCGACAATGGTGATCAGGGGCGACGAACTCCCAAGCGCTTATGGTGCACCGGGCGCTTTCTCGGGCAGCCGATTTTCTCCGCTGACGACCGCGTATGTGCTCCCGCCGGGAGCTGTCTACGCCGCGTTCATCTATGAAGGCGATGCGCTCAAGTTCAACCGTCCTGATCATAGCTATACGGAAGAGGTGGAATTTGGTCTACCTTACCGCTTCGGCATTGCGGCCGAGAACCAGATCGAGACTTTCCGCGGCACGACCCAAGAGCGCTCGTTCAGTCTCGAGGCGCGCTATGCGCTGGCTGATTGGGATAAGATTCCGCTAAACCCGACACTTTTCCTCGAATACAAATTTGGCATCGGCGACATCCTCCATGACGAAGGTCCGCCGGCACCGGCTGGGCCCGGAGAGGCGGTGGCATTTCTGAACGAGCACAATCCTTTGCCCGATGCAGTCGAAGCCCGGCTTTTGCTCGCTGAGACTTTTGGAGAAGTTGAGTGGGCGCTGAACGGCTTTTTCGAACAGGAAACGAGCGGCGACCGTGGACGCGAATATGGCTTCGCGCAAAGCGCGATGGTGCCGGTCATCCTGCCGAATGACCGGCTCAAAGTCGGCGTCGAAATGCGGTTCACGACGTTTACCGACAAGGGCATTCGGAATGATCCTTCTTATCGCTTTATTGTCGGACCTACCATCGCGTGGAAGCCGTCCAAAAACACGCGCTTCGATGTTTCTCCGCTCTTCGGAACGACCGACGATTCCCCGCACGCCTCTGTCTTCGCGGTTTTCTCCTACGTCTTCGGGGGCGGTGGGGAAGGGAACGAAGCGGAAGCTCCGGCTTCCACCCGCAATCGTTAGGCCAGGTCGTTTCCAAGGTTAGGTTACTCGCGCCCGACTCGCTCAGGAACCAGTCCTGAGCGAGCTTCGGGCACGATGACTGGGGAGCTGCGCGACCACGGGAAAAACCGCAGCTCGCTCTGGGGTGGGCTCCTCTTCGTGGCCCTGGCGCTCGGTTACAGTTGCGCCACCGGGCCGTTTCGCGCGGCGGATGAACCGGCGCACTTCTTTCGGGCTTACGGGATTTCGGAAGGTCAATTCGTCGCGCAACGGGAACGGTCGGATCTCCTCGGGAGCTATCTCCCGGCCAATATTCCCAAGCTTGCGCACGTCCTGGGCGCCTACCCGCAGCAGCCGGTGATCGCGCTGGCACCCGGGCAACTGGCCTCGGCCCGCCACTTGGAACTGAAGCGGAGCCACCGTGATTTCGTTCCTTTCCCGGGCGCGGCGATGCATTCGCCGGCCGTCTATCTGCCGGCTGCTCTCGGGATCACCCTCGGCCGGCTGCTCCATCTCGGTCCGCTTTTCCTGTTCTACTGCGCGCGTTGCAGCAATGCTCTGGTGGTCGCGGCGTCGTTAGGCTGGGGCATTAGTCGCATCTGGCGGCCCGCGCCCTTCCTCGCCGGGGTGGCGCTTTTTCCGATGACCCTCGCCCAAGTCGGTACGGTCACGGCCGATGCCGTGACCTTCGCCGTCACGTTTTGCTGGCTCGCGGAAGTTCTCTCTCTCCGAGTGGAGGCAGAGGATTCTCCGCGACCGTGGTGGCGGTGGGCGCTTTTCGCACTGCTCCTCTCGCAGCTGCGCTTTCCCTATCCTTTACTCGGGCTGCTGATCTTTTGTGTTCCCAGCCGGGCGCGCGGAAGGGCTCTGTTTCTCTTCCTTCTCTTCGCCCCCTGTCTGCTCTGGCTTGCGATCATCCGGAATCTGCAGGTGCAAACCCGGCCCTTTGTTCACGTCGACCCGGCCGGCCAGCTCGCTTTCGTGCTCGGGCATCCGCTCAATTTTTTGCACCTGTTGTTTTTGGGAATGAGGGACCTTGGAATCACCTACTGGCACGAGACGGTTGGAGTGCTTGGTTGGCTGGATTTTCCCGTGCCCGGGTGGATTCTGGTCGGACTGACCCTGGGTCTGCTCGTCACGACCTGCTCGACCGACGTCGAAGTGCTGCGTCTGCGGCCGCGCTTTCGTACTGCCTGCCTCGCCTTGGGGATTGGCGGACTAGTCCTAACCGCGCTGCTCGCATACATGGCCTGGAACAAGATCGGCGCGGAAAGCATTGAAGGCTGGCAGGGCCGCTACAGTCTGCCGCTGCTCCCGCTCCTCCTACTCGCGCTGGCGAACGGCGTCGGACGCCGGGTGCCGTGGCTGCCGCCGGCCGCCCTCGCCTTCGCCGTCGGCGCGAACCTGGTGGTCATCCTCCTCCTCGCCCGCGCCACCTACGGGTCTGCCTAACGAGTCAGGGAGCGAGCCGTTCCAGCGCCCAGCCGGCCGCGCCGGCGCGGGTGTAACGAAAACGATCGTGCAGGCGGCTCGCCCGACCCTGCCAGAATTCCACCTCGTTAGGCACAATTCGGTAACCGCCCCAATGCGGCGGCAACTCGACCTCGCGCCCTTCATAGCGCTCGGTCATTTCCGCGAGCCGGCCTTCGAGAATGCGGCGCGCGTCGATTACCTCGCTCTGCCGCGAGACCCAGGCGCCGAGCTGGCTCGCGCGCGGGCGCGAATGAAAATAGGCCGTCGACTCTTCGCGTCTGGTCTTTTCCACCCGGCCGCTGACCCGAATCTGCCGTTCCAGTTGCACCCAGTAAATCGCGAAGGCCGCCTGGGGATTCGCCGCCAGCTCATGCCCTTTCTGGCTGCGGTAGTTGGTAAAAAAAACGAATCCGCGCTGATCGAATCCCTTGAGCAAAACCACCCGGGTCGAAGGCTTGCCTTCCGATGTGGCGGTGGCGAGCGCGAGCGCGTTCACATCCGGCAACCCGGCTTCGGCCGCGGAGGAAAACCACAGAGAAAACTGCTCGATCGGGTCCGGCAGAAGATCGACCCGGCGCAGCCCGGCGGTTTCGTATTCGCGACGAAGACTGGCAATATCGAGCGGGTCCATGAACGAAAAGAAATAGCCGCGCGCGCCGAAAAGTCGACGCCGTTTGCGCGCCGTGCCGGTTTCCATTTGTGCAGCGGGACGCGGCTCGCTAATTATCGGGGATGTTCACTCTCACCATGCTCGGCAGCGGCAGCGCGGGGAACAGCGCGCTGGTCGCGACCGAGCATTGCCGCCTGCTCATCGATGGCGGGTTGAGCGCGCGCCAACTCGTCCTCCGGCTCGCCTCCTGCGGCGTCGCGCCTAACGAACTCGACGGCGTCCTCCTCACCCATGAGCACGGCGATCACGTCTGCGGGCTCGAGGTGCTCTGCCGGAAATTTCAGATTCCGATTTATTGTAATGCCCTGACCGCGGAGGCGATCCGTTACGGCTCGTTAGGCACGCATCGCAACTGGCGGATCTTTCGCACCGGCGCGGCCTTTTCCATTTGCGACATCACGGTGGAAAGTTTCTCCGTCCCGCACGACGCGGTCGAGCCGGTCGGGTTCACTTTTCACGCCGGCGCGAGCGCGCTCGGTTACATCACCGATCTCGGCCAGGCCACCCGCCTGACGATCGAGCGCCTGCGCGCCGTGCAGACTCTGATGATCGAGACGAATCACGACGAGAAGCTTTTGCAGAACGATCCGCACCGGCCGTGGCCGGTAAAACAACGGATCACCTCGCGTCACGGCCATCTCTCGAACGCGGCTGCGGCCACCGTGATCGAACAACTGCTTCCGGGAAAACTTGCGCGCGTCGTCCTCGGGCATCTCAGTCGCGACTGCAATTCCCCCGCGCTCGCGGCGGGCACGATTGGGGACTTGCTGGAAAAAAATGGGCGCCGCGACGTGGCTGTGTTCTGCGCGGCGCAAGGCGAAATCAGCGCGCGCTTCCCGATCGGGGAGACCCGGCGCGGCGCGTTTCAGCCGTCTTTCGAGAGCATGCTTTTCGAGACGGCCGCGATGCGGGGGCGATGAAAATCCGCGACGCGGCGGAGCGCGATCTGCCGGCGATCGTCGAGATTTATAATGCCGCGGTTTTGACCCGCATGGCGACCGCGCAGCTCGAGCCGGTGACGGTGGCAGAGCGGTTGCCCTGGTTCCGTGCCCATACGCCTAACGAGCACCCGATCTGGGTTGTGGACCATGATGGGCGGATCGCAGGCTGGCTGAGTTTTTCCGTCTTCATCCCGCGCGCGGCCTATCGGGTGACTGCGGAAATCAGCATTTATGTCGCGTCCGATTTTCAGCAGCAGGGAGTCGGGGCGAAACTGCTCACCGCCGCCATCGCCCGGGCGCCGAGTCTTGGCCTCACGACGCTCCTCGGCCTGATCTTTGGCCATAACGAACCGAGCTTGCGGCTCTTCACGAAGTTCGGTTTCGAACGTTGGGGGCACTTGCCGCGGATCGCGCAGATCGAAGAGACGGAGCGCGATCTGGTGATCCTAGGGCGCCGCCTCGATCTCCTAGCCTAACGAACCCAATTAATCCTCGTCGCCGACCACAAGGTGCACGATCCCGGCGGGATCGGAAATCCAGAAGCCGTCGAAGTCTTCGCGCAATTGCTCCACTTCATCGCGGCGCGGCACGCCGTGATTTTTCAGATGCGCGGCCGCGGAGTCCGTGTCGTTCGTTTCCAGCTCCAGCCAGATATCGGGGTGACTGATGTTCGGCACCTTGTCGATCCAGAGCCTCACCGGTCCGAACTGGAAAATGCAGCCTTCCGCTTCCTCCTCGATCAAGGGGAGCGCGAGGGTGTCGCGGTAAAATGCGATCGTCTGCTCGTAGGTGTGATACGGACATTTGATGGCAATGTTCGCGCCGCCGGAAAAGTGCGGGCTGTTGACGTTGGCGACCATGATCGATGGAGAACCGGGGACTCGTTAGGCAAACGCGCCCCCGGAAAATTTAGCCGCCACCGGAGCCTTCGCCGCCCGGTTCCGTCATTCCCGCCGGATCGAGCGCGGCGTTCAATTCCGCTTCCGGGAGCACTTTTTTTTCCAGGCAAAGTTCGCGCACAGTCCGGCCGGTCTTGGCGCTTTCCTTCGCGATCTCGGCTGCGCGATCGTAGCCGATCTTCGGGGCCAGACTGGTCACCATCGCCATCGAAAGTTCGACCAGTTCCGCGCAGCGCTCGCGGTTGGCCTCGATCCCACTGACGCATTTGTCGGCGAAAATCCCGGCGACGTTACTGAGCAGCCGGATGCTGCAGAGAAGGTTGTGCGCCATCACCGGCATCATGACGTTGAGCTCGAAATTTCCGTTCGCACCCGCCCAAGTGATGGTCGCGTCGGCCCCGATGACCTGAGCGCACACCATCATCATTGATTCGCTCATCACTGGGTTCACTTTGCCCGGCATGATCGAGCTGCCGGGTTGCGTGGCGGGCAGAGTAATTTCGCCGATGCCGCAGCGCGGACCGCTCCCGAGCCAGCGAATGTCGTTGGCGATTTTGAAAAGACTGACCGCGATGGTTTTGAGCTGGCCGCTCGCTTCGACGACCGCGTCCTTGCCGCCTTGCGCCTCGAAATGATCGGTCGCTTCGCGGAACGGAATGCCGGTTCGCTGCTCGAGATGATGCATCACTTTGCGCGGAAATTCGTGGTGACGATTCAGCCCGGTCCCAACCGCGGTGCCGCCGAGCGCGAGTTCCTGGAGCGCGGTGATCGCCTGTTCCGCGCGCCGAATTCCGAGCCGCACCTGCTGCGCGTAGCCGCTAAATTCCTGGCCGAGCCGAACCGGAGTCGCATCCATCAGGTGGGTGCGCCCGATTTTGATCACGTCGTGAAATTCCTCCGCCTTCGCGGCGAGCGCCTGCGCGAGATTTTCGAGCGCGGGGATGAGCGCGGTCTTGAGTTGTTCGGCCGCACTGATGTGGATCGCGGAAGGGATGACGTCGTTGCTCGACTGTCCCATGTTGACGTGATCGTTAGGGTGCACCGGCTCGCGCGCGCCAATCGGTTTGCCGGCGAGCTGGCAGCAGCGGTTCGAAATTACCTCGTTCGCGTTCGTGTTCGTGCTCGTGGCGGAGCCGGTCTGGAAAATGTCGAGCGGGAAATGCTCATCGAGTTTGCCCTCGGTCACTTCCTCGGCGGCCTGGACGATGAGCGCGCTGCGCTCGGCATCGAGTAATCCGAGATCGTGATTCGCCTGCGCGGCGGCCCATTTCAAAAGTCCGAGCGCGCGGATGAACGGCCGCGTAAAACGCCAGCCGCTGACGGGAAAATTGAGCACGGCGCGCTGCGTCGAGGCGCCGTAGAGAGCGGAGTCCGGAACGGACATCTCGCCCATGGAATCTTTTTCGGTCCGGGTATGGCCCAGGCTCATGAGGCGCCGTTGGCCGAGACTCCCGCGCGGATCAGCCGGGTGGTGCGGGCGTGGCCGTTGCGGGTGTTGGCCTTCTGGAAAACGGTCACGAACATCGGCGGGATATTCTGCAGGCAATACTCGGACTCGGCGCGATCGAAGAAGGTGGCGTGCTGGCGGAGTTCGTTCGTCACCTGGTAGATGATGAACGCGCCGCCCGCTTTCAGCGCGTCGTAGGTGTCCAGGAGCAGCGCGCGTTTTTTCTTGATCTCGAGAATGCTGAACGGGATCCCGGAAAGGATATAATCGCACTTGTCGATCCCGCGCTCGGCGAGCTCGGGTGCGAGACTCGCGGCATCGCGATTGATCACCGTGACCCGCGGATCATCGGCAAACTGCCGCTCGAGATCCCTCGAGAAAGCCGGGTCGAGCTCGAAAAGGAAAAGGCGGGAATCCGCGTCCATCCGGCTGGCCAGTTCGCGCGAGTGCACGCCTTCGCCCGGGCCGTACTCAGCGATAATGCGGGGCTGTGAAAAATCCATCTTGCCCGCGACTCGCTCCACGAGCGCCTTGGAGCTGGGAATGATGGACGCGATCTGAAACGGCTTCTGCAGAAACCGTTTGAAAAACAATGCGCTCATAAAGTTGCGAATAGTGCGCCTAGGGGCCTGCCTTGTCCAGCGACGATCTCCCCTGATCGAGCTCCCGGCTTTACCGAATCGGAAGCCGGAAGGCAGCAGGATGTCTGGGAAGGAGACCCGCCGGGCAGGGATCGGTGACTCCCCTGACGATCCGCGCCATTTGTAGAATCGTGGTTAAAACGGTTGTTGACACAAATTGTGAAATTTATAATGCTCGGCAAGTTCTAAAAAGTCTTGCCTACCTTACTCCACCCTGCTGATTTCTCTGGGATGCATAATCTATTGACGGTTAAGGAGACCGCAAAGTACCTCCGCATCCCCCTCCCCACAGTGTATTATCTCGTGCAGCGCGGACAGCTCCCCGCGATTCAAATCGGGGGGCGCTGGCGGATCAAGAAGGATGCCTTGGACAAGGATGTGCTGAAGGAAGATCGCTCCGGCCAGCCGACTGTGCTGGTCGTGGATGACGACGTGAGCCTGCAAAACCTGTTCAAAGTCTTCCTGAAAAAGATCGGCTTCAGCCGGGTCGTCGTGGGGACGGTGAAGGAGGCGCTCGCTGCGCTCGAGAAACAGCATTTCGATCTCCTTTTCCTCGACCTGAAACTGCCCGACGGTCCCGCGGACGACGTTTACGAAGCGGCGAAGGACCTCGACCCGGACCTGCCGATCGTGGTCATTACCGGCTATCCGGATAGCGCGATGCTCAACCGCATTCTCTCTAAGGGCCCGGTGACGGTGTTGAAAAAACCGCTCAAAGTGGAGCAGTTAAGGCAGACCGTCCGCATCCTCGGGCACAAGGAAGCGACCAAGCTCGCGGCCTGAGGCGGGAAGTGAATCGTGATCGGCGAATCGTGAACGGTTCGCCGCGCTGGGAACGGATTCAGGGCTGTGATCCTTCTTGACTGATCACGGATCACTATTCACTTATCACCCCTCCGCAAGCGCGGTTAGCTCAGTGGTAGAGCACCTCCCTGACACGGAGGGGGTCACTGGTTCGAACCCAGTATCGCGCACCATTTATCAGCCGGGTCGTGAGGCAAGCACCTTCGCGCCCGCGGTGGCCTTCCGCTTTTCGTTAGGGCAAATGAGAGATTCGACCTGCCCGACGCCGCGCCCCTAGATCGGGTAACGGGATGCTACCCGTCGTCGTGAGCGAGCCGTCAGCCAGAGCGAAATTTGAGTAGAGACAAGCGCGAGAGCGGCGAGGACCAGCTGCGCTGAAACCAAAAGCCGGAAAATTTTCAGGTGTGGTTGCGGGGGAGGTAAGCAGAATCGCTGCCGCGAGTTCCTGGGGTTCTCCCCGACATGACCGCCCCTTCGGCCGATTGTTACAGCAGCGATTCAATATCCGGCGACCAGCAGAAATCCGTGAAGCCGACTTGATTTGCCCCGATTTGAAGCGAAAGAGGAAACTCCAAAAAACTAGAAGCTCAAGAATTTGAATACCACCGATAAACCCAGCCATCTCGTCACGCCGCACGGCGGCGAGCTCATTAATCTCGTCCTCGGCCCGGAGGCGGCCGCCGAGATCAAAACGCAATCGAAAGACTTTCCTTCGTGGGACTTGACCGCCCGGCAGATCTGCGACGCCGAGCTGCTCGTGAACGGCGGGTTTTCGCCCCTCACCGGCTTCATGGGCAAGGCCGACTACGAGAGCGTCTGCAGCGGGATGAAGCTGACCAGCGGCGTCCTCTGGCCGATGCCGATCACCCTCGACGTCACGGAAGCTTTCGCGAAAACCCTCACGTCCGGCAGCAGCAAAGTCGCCCTGCGCGACGGCGAAGGCGTGATGGTCGCCGTGCTCCACGTCGAGGATGTCTGGCAGCCCGATCTCCAGGCCGAGGCGAAATCCGTTTTCGGCACCACGAGCGAAGCGCATCCGGGTGTCGCTTATCTCATGAAACGCGGGAACCCCTGGTACGTCGGCGGCCGGCTCGAGGGCCTGCAGCTCCCGAGCCATTACGACTTCCGCGCCTTGCGCCTCACCCCCGCCGAGCTGCGCGCCGATTTCGCCGCCGCCGGCTGGCGTCGGATCGTCGCCTTCCAGACGCGCAACCCGATGCACCGGGCGCACGTCGAGCTCACCTTCCGCGCTGCGAAACAGGTCGAGGCCAGCCTGCTCATCCATCCCTCGGTCGGCATGACCAAGCCTGGCGACGTGGACTATTTCACCCGGGTCCGCTGCTACCAGCTCCTCGTTGGGAAATACCCCGCCGGCACGGCCAAGCTCTCCCTCCTCCCGCTCGCCATGCGCATGGGCGGCCCGCGCGAAGCCATCTGGCACGCACTCATTCGCAAGAACTACGGTTGCACCCATTTCATCGTCGGCCGCGACCACGCCGGCCCGGGCAACGACAAGGACGGCAAACCGTTTTACGGCCCTTACGAAGCGCAGGAGCTCTTCGCCCAGCACGAGGAGGAGATTGGCGTGAAACAGGTGCCCTTCCAGATGATGGTCTACTTGGAAGACAAGGATAAATACATCCCCGACAACGAAGTGCCGGAAGGCGCCCGCGTCCTCAATATTTCCGGCACTGAGCTGCGCGCCCGGTTGAACGAAGGGCGCGACCTGCCCACCTGGTTCACCTACCCCGAAGTCGCGGTCGAGTTGCGTAAAAGCTTCCCGCCCCGCGCGAAGCAGGGCCTCACCATCTTCTTCAGCGGCCTCTCCGGCTCCGGGAAATCGACCATCGCGAACGTCCTCATGACGAAGTTCCTCGAAGTCGGCGGCCGCCCGGTCACCATGCTCGACGGCGACCTCGTGCGGAAACACCTCTCCAGCGAGCTCGGCTTCTCCAAAGAACATCGCGACATCAACATCCGTCGCATCGGCTACGTCGCCTCAGAGATCACCAAGAACGGGGGCATCGCCATCTGCGCCCCCATCGCGCCCTACGATGCCACCCGCAAGGAGATCCGCGGGATGATCGAAGGCCTCGGCGGCTTTATCCTCGTCCATCTCTCCACCTCGGTGGACGTCTGCGAGACCCGCGACCGCAAAGGCCTCTACGCCAAGGCGCGCGCCGGCATCCTGAAAGAATTCACCGGCATCAGCGACCCCTACGAGGAGCCGACCGACGCCGAGCTGCACCTCAACACCGCCGAGCTCTCCGCCGAGGAAGCGGCCCAGACCATCATCCTGCACCTGGAGCACGAAGGCTTCATCGGGATGAACCGGGGCCCGGCCTAGCCCCGCATCGCCTTCACCGAAATCGAGACGCCGCTCGCGCGCACCGCGAGCGGCGTTTTTCGTTTTCCGCTCGACGCCGCATCTGTAGACGCTTCGCTGTGCGAAGCGCAGGCCCGCGCCCCATCGCTCCAGCCTGTCATGCCCTTTGGCGGCACGCCGCAGGTGCGGTTGGTGATCGGGCGCCGGAGGCGGCGTGCAGACATGCAGCGACGCCTGAACCGGGACCCCCATCATCGTGCTGCCAGCTACAGCTAAAGTGCATGGCATGCTCTGTCCGCGGAAGTCAGGCTTCCACCCTGACTCGGCCGACGGCCTTGCCGATTCGACGCGCTCCCGCCAGGTACGCGCCCGCCCTTCCATCGTTCCCAACCTCCGTTTGGGAACGCACTTGTCTTCGAAGCTCCGCTTCGCCCCCGGCGCGCTTCCGCCTGACACGCCCGCCCCGTGCGGGAACAAGCTTCCGCAGTCTCCCCACCAATTTCAGCCACGTTCGCCGAACGTTCCGCCACCCCTCCACCGACTTTCGCCGACCCGGAACCACCGCCCGCCCGTCCCGCACAACCTTCCGCCAATCGAAAAACAACCTCCCGCCGCTCGGGAACGACGCCGAACGCCCACACAGCGAAGCCAACATCCCGCTCCGGAGAAGGCTGGGCCTCCCCCCCGACAAAGCCATGAGCTAGGAGAGGAATGGAGAAGAAAACCGCACACATCTCCCGCCGGATTCCTCTGACCCGAGACGCCGCTCGCGCGCACCGCGAGCGGCGTTTCGTTTTTTAGCCCTGTAGAGTCCGCTGTCCCCAGCGGAAAACTCTGGCTTCCCCCGCACGCCGACGGATGGAGACGCCCCGGGATGCTAATCGAGCGGGCTCTTTACCCCGAGACCCGGCTTGTTCAGCACGTGCGTGTAAATCATCTTCGTGCTCACGTCCTTGTGCCCTAACAACTCCTGCACCGTGCGAATGTCGTAGCCGTTCTCTAATAGATGCGTGGCAAACGAATGCCGCAGCGTGTGACAACTCGCGGCCTTGGTAATGCGCGCCTTGCGCACCGCCACCTTCACCGCATTCTGCAGATTCTTTTCGCCCACATGGTGCCGCCGCCACTCCGACGCGCTTTCCGAGCCGTCACCGCGCGGATCGAGGGAACGCTGCCTCGCAGGAAAGACCCACTGCCAACCCCAATCCCGCGGCGCCCCCAGGTGCTTGCGCCCATACGCCTCCGGCAGCCACACCGTGCCAAACCCCTCCGCCAGCTCTCGCCCGTGCGCCCGTCGTCCCTCCGCCAGATGCTCCTGCAGAGCCGGCGCGACCGCGACCGGGAGCATCGTCACGCGATCTTTCCCACCTTTCGCGTGGCGCAACGCAATCTGCAGATTGCGGAAATCCACGTCCTTAATGCGGAGCCGGAGACACTCCAGCAGGCGCAAACCGCTCCCGTAAAGGAGTTCTCCCATGAGACGCTACTGACCCTGGAGCTCGGCCAGCAACGCCTTGACCTCCTCGCGGGCCAGCACCACCGGCAACTTCGGTGGCCGTTGCACCCGTTGCAGTCCCTCGATCACCCCCAACTTGCGCCCCAACACCACCTCGTCGAGGAAAAGCAGCGCATTAGAGCCTGGTTCTGGGTCGCGGCCGCCACCATCCGCTCGTTCGCGAGATGATTCAAAAAGGCCGCCACCTCCGCCTCGCCCATTTCCTGCGGATGCCGCTTCCCATGAAAAAGAATAAAACGTCGGATCCAGCCCAAATAAGCCTCCTCCGTGCGCAGGGAGTAGTGACGCGTTCGCAGGATCACGCGGATCTGGTCGAGAAATTTGGGCTCGGCCGTTTCGCCTTTTTCTTGCAGACTGCTCGGCATGCATTCGTTTTACCCCCAAGTCCTCCCAGCAAGCAACCGAAATAGGCGAACATCCGGTTAGTCTATTACCTGTTAGACCCCACGTATGACCGACTTTGAGAAATGGCAGCGGAGGAACGGAATCGTCAAAACAGTTCTCATCCTCGTCACGTTTATCTCCGCATGTTACATCGGATTCAGGCAGACTGAGATTAGCGCGAAGCAAAACAAAATCAGTGCAGCTTTGGTCGATCTCCAATACGCCGTTAGCGTCAACATCAGTTACGATTTCGATGAGAATCTCGTGTCTATTACGAATAAGGGGCAGGGAAACATCTTCTTCTGGGGATCGAAGCTTGGGTCGACTGACCGAATGATGGAAGCTCAGCCCCGTATACTCGCCCAAGACGCTAACTTCACGATAAGTCCGACCGGCGACTTAAAACGCGAGCTAATCGCAAATCTGGGCGCAAACCAAAAAAGGATAATTCCGATGGAATTATACGCGGCTAACCAGCGGGGCACAAAATATGTGATTCGTTGCTTGCTCGTGGCGGAGATAAAGGACCGGAAGCCGCACGTTATGACCCAGACCATAGGGGTTCAAAGATCGGAATGGCCGCTTAAATGAAATGTTCGCAGGAAGGTCTAACCAGGCGATGCAGACATGTGGTTAAGTCAAGATATCTCTTAATCGTGGCATAAGATTCTTTCTGTTCCCCTCGATCCGAGACTCTTCCGGGCTCATGGGTAGCTCTCTAAGAGCTGGAGTTTTTCTTCGAGGAAGGCGGTTTTGCTCGCGTAGCCGCGGGCTTTGATCTGCACGAGGCCGAGTTCGGTGGCGAGTTTGCCGAGCTTGGTCTGGAGCCGCGGGGTGGGTTCCAAGGCGCCGATGACGTGGCCGCGCAGGACGTGCCAGAGGGCGACGCAGAGTTTGCGGGCCACGGCCACGGCCGCTTTGTTGCGGCCGCGGCGGGCGGCGACGGCCAGGCCCCACTTTTCCAGCGGGTTACTGACTTGGAGGAGTTTCTTGGCCGATTGGATGAGTAAGGCGCGCAGCGGGCCGCGGCCATGACGTTTGAGGGCCGTGCTGCCTTCGTAGTTCCCGCTCTGGCAGACGCTGGGGTTGAGGCCGAGGTAGGCGACCAGTTTCTT
>JBBSED010000004.1:0-168322 GCA_038240025.1 Chthoniobacterales bacterium | reverse complement strand
GTTTTCGAAGCCAATCGCTTCGAGCATTTGCGCGATTTCCTCGTCGTTCGGGCCGATGTGGCGCTTGACGAACGGGCTCAGTTCCGGCGCGCTTTTTGCAGGCGCGGAAGCGGAGGCTTGGGCGGTTTTTTCTTCCGCTGGTGCGGCGACGGAATCCATCGGGCATCCTACGAGAAGCGGAATCTCTGGCAAGCGGCGGACCGGCGCGGCGCGCCAGCGACGACCGCTATTTCGCGTCGAAGGTTTCCACGCCGTGGACGCGGAGTTTTTCGCGGACCGCGTTGAGATGTTCGCGATCGCGGGTCTCCACGGTGCACAGGACCTGGACTGCGGAAACGTCGGAGCTGGCGAACGCGCGATCGTGGACCACCTGTTTGATGCTCGCGCCGGCGCCGGCGATTTGCGCGGTGAGATCGGCGAGGCCGCCCGGGCGATCGCTGATGATGGCGCGGAAACGCGAGAGCCGGCCGTCCGCGACGAGGCCGCGTTCGATCACACGACTGAGCACGTTCGGATCGATGTTGCCGCCACAGAGGAGGAGGACGACGCGCTTGCCTTTCAGCTCTTCGAGTTGCCCGGAGAGGCACGCCGCGAGTGGGGTGGCGGCGGCGCCTTCGACGACCCCTTTTTCTAGCTCGACGATGCGGAGGATGGAGAGCGCGATTTCCTCCTCGCTCACGATCACGGTCTTGTCGGTGTACTGGCGGGCAATCTCGAAAGCGTTGCCGCCGACCTCCGCGATCGCAAGGCCATCGGCGAGGGTCGGGCTGGTAGTGATGCGAACCGGCTTGCCCGCTGCCAAAGCGGCGGAAAAACTCGCGACGTGCTCGGCTTCGACCGCGATCACTTTGGCTTCCGGCCGAAGGGTTTTCACCGCGAGCGAGACGCCGGCGAGCAGACCCGCGCCGCCGACCGGCACGATCACGGCGTCGAGATTTGGCACTTGCGCGACGATCTCGAGCCCGGCCGTTCCCTGGCCGGCGATGATGTCTGGATGATCGAAACCGTCGATGTAGGCGAGGCCTTGTTCCTCGGCGATCTCGTGCGCGCGCGCTTTGGCGTCGGCAAATTCTTTCCCGAAGAGGATCACGGTCGCGCCGAGCTTTTGGCAATTACTGATCTTAATCAGCGGCGCGAACTGCGGCATGACCACGGTCGCGGGCACCCCGAGCAATTTGCCCTGATATGCGAGCGCCTGCGCGTGGTTGCCGGCGGAGGCGGCGATGACGCCTTTCTTCTTCTGCTCGGGCGATAGTTTGGAGAGGGCGTTGTGCGCGCCGCGTTCCTTGAAGCTGCCGGTGCGCTGCAGGTTATCGAGTTTGCAGTAGATCTCCATCCCGGTGAGCTCGCTGAGCGGGATCGACTGCGGGCAGGGCGATTCGTAGACGGCCCCTTTGATCCGCTGCGCCGCGGCTTCGATGTCTGCGAACGTGGTCAAGCGCTCGCAGCCTAACGCGCCTAGCTCTCGTGGTCGAGCGTCTCGCGCACCTTGGTCGCGAGTTGTTCGACGGAGAACGGCTTCGGCAGGAAGCGCATATCCGGATCGCGCCGGTCGCCGGGAGCCATCGATTCTTCGAGATATCCGGAAACGAAGAGCACGCGGGTCTGCGGACTCGTTAGGCGCAGCCAAGCGGCGAAACTGCGGCCGCTGATTTCCGGCAGCATCATGTCGGTGAGCAGGAGGTCGATTTGGCGGCCACCGTTATTCGCAATCAGCCGTTTGGCGTCGTCGCCGTGGGCGGCTTCGAGCACTTCGTAGCCGAGTTTGCGGAGCACGCGGACGGAGAAATGGCGCACCCCGATTTCATCCTCGAGCACGAGAATAGTTTCGGTGCCGGTGAGCAGTTTTGCCGGATCGCGCCGCCGGTAGGCGGGCGGGGGCGGGGCGCTGACCCGAGGCAGGTAGAGCCGCAGTGCCGTCCCCTGGCCGAGCGCGCTCTCCGCGGCGATGCAGCCGCCGCTCTGCCGGGCGATGCCGTAGCTGGTGGCGAGGCCGAGCCCGTTGCGCTGCGCCGAGCCCCGGGTGGTGAAGAACGGTTCGAAAAGCCGGGCCTTCACTTCATCGGTCATGCCGGGGCCGTTGTCGCGGACGGTGAGCACGACGTACTCGCCCGGGCCAAGTTCGCCCGCGCCGGTGGTCGCCAGGTCGTCGGGTCCCAACTCGAGGACGGAGGTTGCGATCGTGAGGCGACCGCCGTGAGGCATGGCGTCGCGCGCATTGACCGCGAGATTGAGGATGATCTGGGTGAGCTGACCTTCATCGGCTTTCACATGGGCGCCTTCCTTCAGGTGATGGAGGTGGCACTCGATCGAAATATTCTCGCCGAGCAGCGGAAGCAGGGAACGCTCCACCTGGGTGACGAGCGAATTCACCTCGAGCACGGTCGGCTCGAGAGCCTGCCGGCGGCTGAAGGCGAGAAGCTGATTGGTCAGCGCCGCGGCCCGGTCGGCGGCGTCGCGGATTTCGCGGATGTGATTCGCGACCGTCCCATGGACCGCCTTTTCCGTCAGGAGCAGGTCGCTGTAGCCGAGGATGGTGGTGAGGAAATTATTGAAGTCGTGCGCCACCCCGCCGGCGAGTTGGCCGAAAGCTTCCATGCGTTGCGAGCGGCAGACCTGCGTCTGGAGTTGCTTGCGTTCGGTCACGTCCATCATCGAGCTCACGACGCGCGGGTCCGGGCTGCGCACGATGAGCGCGCGCTCGAGGATGTGCAGCCAATGGCCCTCTTCGTGCCGGAACCGATATTCGCCGGTCCAATTTTCCTCCGGGCCGGCGAGCGCCTGGTGGATGCTTTCCTGGATTCTCTCCCGATCTTCGGGATGAATCCGGTCGAGCCAGAAGGCGATCTTGCCGGCCTTGGCGGAAGCGCTCGCGCCGAGCAGACTGTCGAGCCCGGAGCGCCAACTGAGCGTGCCGGCTTTGACGTTCCAATCGCGGACGGCGTCGTTCGTGGCCCGGGCGAGGATCGACAGATAATCGCGATCGTCCCGAGCCGGAAGGTCGCGCGCGGGCAGTGGAACGGAGAGTGAAGAAAGGCGCCGCGCGGGCTTGGTTTTTGCGGAAGACATTCGAGAGATGGCGGGAGCGAGCCGCGCTTCCGTTCTTAGCTAGAACTGTGCCGATCCCAACGGCGATGCCCGCAGAAAATGCCTTGCTTTCGCGTGCTGGGATAATGACGCTCCCGTTGCCATGGCTGATGAAATTTCTTTCGACCCGCTCCGCCCGCTCCAGAACCAGAAAGCGCTCGTGACCGGGGCCAATTCCGGCATCGGCGAAGCCTGCGCGCTCGCGCTCGGTGCGGCCGGCGCGGATGTGGTGGTGAACTACGTTTCGCGACCCGAAGAAGCCGAACGGGTGGTGAAACTGATCAAGGCCCAAGGGAACCGCGCACTCGCCCTCCACGCCGACGTGAGCAACGAGGAACAGGTCCAGGCGATGTTTGCCGAAATGCTACAGCAATGGGGCACGATCGACATCCTGGTGAACAACGCCGGCCTGCAACAGGACTCCGCGTTCCAGGACATGAGCCTGAAACAATGGCAGCTCGTCATCAGCGTGAATCTCACTGGGCAATTCCTCTGCGCGCGCGCAGCGGTGCGAGAATTTCTGCGCCGCGGCGTGGTCCCCGCGGTCTCGCGCGCGGCCGGGAAAATCATCTGCATGAGCTCGGTCCACGAAGTGATCCCGTGGGGCGGCCACGTGAATTACGCGGCCTCGAAAGGCGGCGTGATGCAGTTGATGAAAAGCATGGCGCAGGAACTCGCGCCGAAAAAAATCCGGGTGAACAGCGTGGCCCCGGGTGCGATCAAGACGCCGATCAATCGCGACGCGTGGGAGACACCGCAAGCGCTGGAAGCGCTGTTGAAATTGATCCCCGATCAGCGCATCGGCGAGCCGGAAGACATCGCGCGCACGGTCGTCTGGCTGGCCTCGGATCAATCCGACTACATCACGGGCGCGACCCTCTTCGTCGATGGCGGGATGACGCTTTATCCCGGCTTCGCGACCGGCGGGTAGAGCGTGTCCGGGGTGCGACTGTAGACGTTTCGCTGTGCGAAACGTGGTGGTTGTGCAGGCCGCGAGAGACGACGCCCGCGTTTCGCACAGCGAAACGTCTACAGCACTCGCGGGGTGGCCGGAATGTAGAGGTGTAAGTGTAAGTGAATGTCTAGGTGCAGATGGCGTTCGGCATCGTGAGTTGCCGGGGCCGCCGCCCCCGGCTACAACTGCGAAGCAATGATCCTGACCCTGCAAGAACTGGCGGAGCAAAGCGGCGGCGAGCTCCGGGGCGACGCAAACCTCACGATCACCGGCGCCGCCTCCCTCGCTGAAGCGTCGCCGGAGGAGATCACCTTTTTCGGTAACCCGCGCTATCTCGCCGCCTTCCGCCAGACGCGCGCCGCGGCCGCTTTCGTGCCCGCGGATTTCGAGGAACAAATCGTCCCGGCGCAGATCCGGGTGGCGAATCCGTCGAAGGCTTTCGAGCAGGTCGTCATCCGGCTCGCGCCGGAGCCGATCGCTTTTCCGGCGGAGATCCATCCGACCGCGGTCATTGCCGAGAATGTTTCGTTAGGCGAAAACATCTCGTTAGGCGCGCACGTCGTGCTCGAGTCGGGCGTGCAGCTCGGCGACAACGTTCGCCTCGGCGCCGGCTGCTACATCGGGCACGAAACCACGATTGGCGCGGGCACGATTCTTTACCCGCATGTCACCATCCGCGAGCGCTGCAAAATCGGCGCGCGCGTCCTTCTCCATAGCGGGATCGTAATCGGCTCGGACGGTTTCGGCTTCGAAGCGGTCGCTGGCGGCGCGCGCAAGAAGGTGCCGCAGGTCGGCATCGTGCAGATCGACGACGACGTCGAGATCGGCGCCAACACCACCATCGATCGCGCGCGCTTCGGGCGCACTTGGATCCAGGAAGGCGTGAAGATCGATAACCTGGTGCAGATCGCGCACAACGTGATCGTCGGGAAGCACACCGTGATCTGCGCACAATGCGGCATCGCGGGCAGCGTGCGCATCGGCGAGCGGGTCATCCTGGCCGGACAGGTGGGAGTGACGGGGCACATCGAGATCGCCGACGACACCATGGTCGGCGCGCAAACCGGCGTCTCAAAAAGTCTGCGCGGCGGCCAGTGGTGGTCGACCCCGTCGGTGCCGTTGGCGGCAGCGAAACAGCAGACCGCGTGGGTGCGTCGGTTGGGAAAATTATTCGACCGCGTAAAAGCGCTGGAGCAAAAACTCTAGCCGCTTCGTTGGCCGACCGCGGGCTTACGGAACGAGGAAGACTTTCCCGCTGTAGGGATCTTTCACCTTGCTGCCGGGCGCGAATCCCGTGACGTCCACATACCCGCCGTTTTTGTCGTACGGGCTAAAGACGTAGCCGGCTTTCCCGGGCACGGGCTTGGCATAGGGCAGATTGGTTTTCTGCGCGACGCTGCTGTTGGTCGCCGGCGTGCTTTGCGGGGCGCTTTCGCGGGAGTTGTTGGTGGAGCTGCGACTGGTCACGCGCGGCGCGGGCGTCGGGGTAGAAACGTCTTCCGGCTCGCGCGACGGCGCCTCTTCGATCTGCCGACGGGTCGGCACGGATGAGGGCGGGGGCGGCGCGTTCACCACCCGGCGCTGCGGAGCGTATTGCGGCGGCTGATTTTGGTAAACGTTGTCCGGCGGGATATTCGTCTGCGTCGTGGTCGTGGTGGTCGTGCTCTGCTGGTCTCCCTCCAAGCCGAGCTGGCGACGGACATATTCGTGGGGCGCATCGATCACCCGGAAGGTGCTGACGGCCGCGCGCCGGGTGGTTTGGCACGCGGGGAGCGCGAGGACCGCGAGTAAAAGGAGGAAGCAAAAGCGTTTCATGGGCATAAATAGTTTCGGTCGTGGCCTTCTCAGCGCGTGGGACATTTTATCTGCCCGACCCTACCACAGACGCGAGTGGTTGCCCGGTTGTTCACCCGAAGTGGAGCCGGGCCGAGCCTAACGTTCCTGCGCCACCCACTGGGTGGCGTAGCGCACCACTTCGCGCGCGCTCGTGACCGCGAGCTTTTCCTTGATGTTCGCGCGATGCGCCTCGGCGGTTTTCTTGCTGAGGTGCAACTGCGCCGCGATCTGGTGCATGTCGCGCCCTTCCCCGATGAGCTGGAAGACTTCCAACTCCCGATCGGTCAGCCGCTCGACCGCGTCGCGCGCTTCACCCCCGCCTTGGATGTGATCGAAGAGCATTCGCTTCGTCATCGTTGGGCTGATGTATATTTCCCCGTCGAGCACGCTGCGCACGGCGAGGAGGATCGAGTCGAGCGCTTCGCGTTTCATCACATAGCCGCGCGCCCCGGCCCGCAGCGCGCGCTCCGCATAGAGTAGCTCGTCGTGCATCGAGACGATCAAAACCGGCAGTCCCGGGTCTTCAGCCTTGAACATCTTCGTGAGCTCGATCCCGTTGGCGCCGCCGCGCAGGCCGATATCCACCACCGCAAGATCAAACCCGCCCGCGCGCATGGCGCGGAGCGCGTCGCCGCTGGTCTCGGCTTCGCCGTTCACGATCAAATCGGCCTGCGTGTCCAGGAGCTGCTTCATCCCGCTGCGAAAAAGGGGATGATCGTCCACCAGCAGGATGCTACGCCGGAGGGTTTCCTGCTTTCTGGTTCCGGCAGTTTTCTTCCCGGGTGATTTGGGGTGAAGGGCAGTCCGCATCCACTAGTAAATCGGGCGTCGGGTTGCCCGTTGGATGCTGCCGATTTCGCCTTTAACCGCCGGGGCAAACCGCCTGTAGTCGGGATGGCGGATAAGTCTTTTCACTATCCCGCGGTTAAACATTCGACCGATTGCGGCGATCCAAGCCTTCTGGTCGTATGGCCGGATGGATGGCAACCTCTCCGCCGATGAACGGCTCCGGCTGCTGCGCGAGACAGATCATTCCTCTCCCTGGTATTCGCTTGACGACAAACGGGTCTGTGGCATCTGCGAGCGGGTCTTCTCGGGACGCCAGATCCAGTTCCAGCAGCGGACCCAGATCGGCGACGCGCTGCGTTGCCCGACGGAAGATTGCCCGGCCGATTCCAAGCATTGGCGGGTGTGGAGCGATCGGGAACTTCCCACGGCGCATCCGCCCAACCTCTTGAAGCCGGAGCGAGGCGAATTCCGTTTTTTCTAGCACCGGCCCGTTGACGGTGAAGCGAGCAAGCCGGGGCTATTTTCCCTTTTTTGGCGGGGGCGGATTGCAGGTGGCGACCGGCACGGTGCAGGTGATGGTGGCGCCTTCGCGCTTCTTCGATTTTATCTCAAGGGTGCCGCCGGCGGATTGGGCGCGGTATTTCATGATGTGAATGCCGAGACCGCCGGTCGAGTCGTCGAGGCGGAAGCCGTCGCCATCGTCGTGGATGCGGAGGGTGAGGTTTTTCCGCGCGCATTCGAGGGTGATGGTGATGGTCGTGGGCTGGCCGTGTTTGAGCGCGTTGGTGAGCGCTTCCTGGGCGATGCGGTAGAGGCTGAGGGCAACCCCTTCGTCGGCGACCCGAACCGTTTTCCGGCTGACGAAATGGCAGCTGATTTTAGGATTGCTCGCGCTGTAGGCGAGCTCGCGCAGAGCATCGGCGAGGCCGCCGCTGGTGAGCTCGACCGGGTGCATCCCGCGGGCGAGATCGCGAGCGAGGCCGACGTTGTCGTTCACCCTTTGCGCAGCCTCGGAAAAGGCTTTGGCCTGGGTGCGATTGGTCTTGGCGAGCCGCTGGGCGTTTGATTCGAGGAGGAAGGCGGTCGCGGCCAGCTCCTGGCAGAGGCTGTCGTGCAGGTCCTGGCCGATGCGGCGTTTCTCGCGCTCGCTGATGAGGAGGATTTCCTGCTCGAGCTCTGAGCGCTGGCGGATTTCCTTTTCGAGCGCCTGGTTGGCCGAGGTGAGCTCGGCAGTGCGTTCCAGGACGCGGAACTCGAGCTCTTGGCGCGACTTCTCCAGAGCATCCGCGGCGAGGCGCTCGGCGGTGGCGTCGCGGACAATCTTGGCGAAGGCGCGCGGGTGGCCCTGCTCGTCGTCGAGCCGGCGCATCACGCCATCAGCCCAGATGCGGCTGCCATCTTTGCGCAGGTGCCAGCGGCGATCGTCGGCCACGCCATTTTTCAGGGCGATGGCCATCTCCTTTTCCTCCCGGCGAACGGCGCGATCTTCGGGGGTAAAGACAATCTCGCCACTCAGGCCGAGCGCTTCCTCCGCGGTCCAGCCGAAGACGCGCTCCGCGCCGGCGCTCCAGTAGATGATGTAGCCCCCCGGGTCGAGCATGAAAATGGCGTAGTCCCGCGCGCCATCGACGAGCAACCGATAGCGTTCCTCGCTCGTGGCGAGTGCTTCCAGGTGCGTCTTTTCGGCCGTGACGTCCCGAGCGATGCCGGCGAGGCGGGTGATCGCCCCCTTTTCGTCGCGCACCGGGAAGCCGGTGTCGTGAATCCAGCGCATCTCGCCGTCCCCCGGCCGGTTGATCCGGTAATCCTGGGCAAAGCTCTCGCCGCGGCGCAGGCCTGGAAGCTGCCCAGCGACGCGCTCGCGGTCGTCGGGATGGACCAGCTCGCGCCAGTGCGCCAGGTCGCGCATGATCGCTGCGCGCGGTTCGCCCCAGATCCGCTCGTAGGCCGGGCTGACGTAATCGAGTTCACCGGTCGCCGGGTCCACGATCCAGAGGACGTCGGCCGAGTTTTCCGCAAATTGCCGGAAACGCTCTTCCCCCGCGACCGCGGCGCGGAGCTGCTGCTTGAGCTGGCGAACTTCTTTCTCGAGTTCTCGGGCGCGCAAATCGTTCGCTGGGCGGCGGGCGGGGGACCCTGGGGAAGGCGAGGTGGATTTCGGCATGGTTGGAGAATTGTGGCTGCCGTAATGTCGATTATGAGCCTATCAACGCCAGCCCCTGCACAATTAACGTCCGGCGAGCCTCCTTAGGCCGGATGGATTTTTGGGAGCGTCCGCCTCGTCGCTCCGCTCGCAAAGGCGAGCATCCGCTCGCCGTCGCGGCGATGTGGGAGCAGGAGAAGCTGCTCTGGTCGGGCCTGACCCAGGCAGTTCAACGCGAGCCAGACGCACTTTGCGAATCTTGCTGCTTAGCGATGACCAGCAGCAGCTCCCGCGACGAGGCGTTGCAGTACTTTCGGATCGATCTCGCTCAGCGCATTGATATATAGGCAACCCTTCCCGGATCTATGCTTTCCCAGGCCGGAGAGGAGCGCGGGCTGCTCGGCCGCAATGGCTCCTAGCCCATAGATCACGATGTCGCTTTTGCGGGACGCAAAGCCGACCACGCAGATGTCGCCCTCACGACCGCTCTCATATTTGTAATGCCGGCTGCCAAACCCGATGATGCTTGAGCCCCACATCGTCGGCTTTTCTTTAGTCGTGTTGGCCATGAGTGCCGCCAGGTCCCGACAATCCTTCCGCCGCGACTCGTCGGGGATGGCGGCTAAGTGTGCCTCGACGCTAGCTTCCGTGACCTTGGTTTTGTTCGTCTTCATTTGGCCTACAGGCTTTGGTTACTTCGCTGATCCATCGGCCGAGGGCAGCGGCTTTCTCGAGTAGAACCCGATTGGATGGCCCGATGGGTCAAGCACGAGCCCGATCGCGCCACGTCCGTTCGGTAGATCGAATGGGAATCCCGGAGCGATCGCCCCGCCGAGTTCCTTCGCTTTTGCACACCTTGCGTTCAAATCGTTCACCTGGACGTAAACCACCCCGTTGAACGGGCTGAGTTTGCCATCCGCCACGCGCAGCGTCCCGATCTGCGTCCCTCCGGCGCTGATCTCCGCCGCCTGATCGCTCCCCGGCACCGCCGCGAAGGTCCAACCAAAAAGTTTCCCGTAAAATTCTTTCGACTGTGCCAGATTCGTCGACGTGAGGTCGAACCACGCCACCCGGCCCTCGCCGACATCGGCTGGCAGCGATCTGGCTTCTTCGGCGTGGGCTTCCCGGCCCAGCAGGGCCGTGGTCAGGATGATCCCTGCGACGACGAGCAGGGAGGTGGAGTTGGCTGCGAGTTTTTTTAGTTTCATGGAGTGATGGTTTTCCTCACACCTACCTCATTCGCGGACCCATCTGCTTTACAAATCTTGCGAAATGCTTCCAAGTAAACGTGACGGCAAAACAATCGACTACGTCGACCGGGTCAACCGCGCTCTCACCTACGTCCTGCAGCATCTCGAGCAACCGTTGCCGCTCGAAGTCGTCGCGCGCGCCGCTCACTTCTCGCCCTTTCACTTCCATCGCATTTTCCGCCTGCTCGTCGGCGAGTCCCTCAGCGAATTTGTCAAACGGGTCCGCCTGGAGCGCGCACTTTCCCTCATGTCGCGACGGCAGCAGACGACCAGGCGCCGGCCTTCCCTCACCGAGATCGCCTTTGCCTGCGGCTTTAGCTCCTCGGCCGATTTCACCCGTTGTTTCCGGCAGCGCTACGGGACACCGCCAAGCCGCTTCGATCTCGACGCCTTCCGCCACGAGCAACGCGCACGGTTTCAGGACGCGGCCCCCGATCCCGCACAACGGAACCTCCTCGCTCACCTGGGGCCTGGCCTCAATCCCGATCGCTTCCGGGTCACCCTCCGCCGTCTGGCCCCGCGGTGGGTGGCCTATACCCGCGTCTGGGAACCATTTCGTCCCGGCGCGGTCGCGCGTGCCGCCACCCAGATGGTCGCCTGGGCCGAGGCCCGTGGCCTCGCCGACGCCCCATGGCTCGGCTACATGTGGGACGATCCGGAGATCACCGCCCCGGAACTTTGTCGCTACGATATCGGATTGGAGATTCCCGCCCGGCTCGCCGGGAACGAAGTAAGCCAACTGGAATTTCCGGCGATGCGAGTCGCCGAAGTCGAGCTTCGTGGTGGGATCGACCTGGAGATGCGAGCCCTCGACTGGCTCTATGGCACCTGGCTGCCCGCGAGCGGCTACGCCCCCTCAGATCAACCCTGTTTCGAAGCCTGGCAGGGCCGCCCCTTCGCGCACGGCCTCGAGCATTTCGAACTTCGCCTCCAGCTCCCGATCGGTCGTGGCTGAGACTCACGTCGCCCACCATCTTCCCCTCGTGCCCAAACTCTGTTTGGGAACGCACTTGTCCCCGCAACTCCGTTGCGCCGCCGGTCACCCTTCCTGTCGCCAATCATCGCAACGCAACACCGCCAAAGCCCCCGGCAGCCCTCATGCGCGGAGGAATACCGCCAATGCTCCGGCGACGCTACTAGCCCCCGCTTAACCGGGTTCGTCTGCAGATACTCCAGTTTCTGCAGCATCATCTCATCACTCACGATCGCCTGAGGATGGACCACTTCCTGCCACACCTGATGCCTACTCCGCTGCTTATGCGCCGCCCGATAGTAGCTCAGCTGGTTAAGCAACCAATCCCATCCTTCATGGGGTAACTGAGCGATCACCTCGCGGGCGGTGAACTTTTTTAAATCCGCGAGCGTCTGGGCGAGGGCCGGGCCGGCGAGGATAGCATGGAAATGGTTATCCATGGTCACCCAGCCATAGATCTTGAGACCTTTGTGCTCCCGGCAATGCGCTAGTGAGCGGACCAGGATGTCGCACAGGCGCTCGTGGTGAAGACCGGCAGCCATTGCACCACCGTTGCCGTGACGAAATGAGTGGCATCCGGCTCGTTAATCCGATAGCGACTGCGCATCGTCTCCCAGGATCATGAAACAGAGTTGTCCCCGCAACTCTGTTGCGCTGTCACAGGGTTCCGTCGCCGGGGTCTTGCGCCCCGACGGCCTTCACAAGGCTCCAAGTCGGACGGACCTCACAATACGAAGGGCCTCCGAGTAATCGGCCCATTCACTCACACCCGCCGAACTCCGCGCAGCCGCACCCGAGTTTCGGTCGCAGCCGCGCGGAATTGGAGCAGACCTACGCGTTCGCCGGTGGGGTGGTGGCGGGCTGTGTCGTCGTCCCCCGGGGGCCGGGCGATTGGTATTCCGATTTCTTCTTGAGCCCGAGCGCCTGGAGCTCGTTTGAGTCCTCGCCGAACTGCGCTTTCGAGCCGAGGATGGCGTTGTGGAACTCCCCCTCCGCCGCGGTCGCGTCGTCGCGCGCGCCATAGAGCACCGCCTGTTGCTGCGCTTCCACGTCGCGTTGATCCACCATTGCCTGCTGGCTGATCTGAATCTTGGCAACGGTGAAGTCGCTGTTCGCCGGCGTGTAGCCGGCCATCACCTTGAGCGCCGCGAAGCTGTCGCGGTCTTCCTGCAATTGCGACGGACGAATCCGTCGCGTTTCATTCTTAGCCATCTGCTTTCTCCTTTGGTTTGGGGTTGGGGTTTCGTCGCCCCGCCCGAGGCTCTTCCAAAGGAAAAGTCCGGGGGGACTGACCGGAGATTGGCCAGCGCGCCGCCGCGCGGCAAGAAAATCTGCACCGCGGATAGCCGACGCCGGCCCGCGGATGATGCGCACCGGGGCAGCTAGGGCATTGCACGCCCGGCGTATGCTCTGCGCAGGCCGTGTAATGGAGTACGCACACCATGCAATGACATCTCCAAGCCCGCGTATCGCCCACGCAGGCAGCGTAACGCAGTTGCCAGGCCTCCAAGTTTCTCGTAAGCCATGGCTGAGGCCTGGCCACGCCTCCTCATTTGACGCCACGCACCCGAGCGTTACCATTTCCGAGGGCAATGGAGTTTGCCTTTCCGCCGCGGCGGAAGAACTGCCTGAGAAATCAGAGCTGATAACTCCTGTGGGCGCCGCGAGGCGCGGCAGGAGTTTTTTTATGCTTACATCTCTCTACGTCGCCCTCGGTGGGGCTCTGGGTAGCGTTGTGCGTTTCTGGCTCTCGGGCGCTATCGCCGCCCGCTACGGCGCGACCTTTCCCTACGGCACCCTGGTGGTGAATGTTGTCGGCTCTTTCGTGATCGGCCTGCTCGCCGCACTCACTATTCCGGATGGACGCTTTCTGCTCCCGCCCCCGGCTCGGGTGTTCTTCATGATCGGGGTGTGCGGCGGGTTCACGACCTTCTCTGCCTTCAGCCTGCAGACTTATGCCCTGATGCTGGAGGGGGAGTGGCTGCGCGCCGCGGCGAACACGCTGCTCTCCGTTTTTCTTTGTCTCTTCGCCGTCGCGCTGGGGCATCTGGCGGTCTCATTTTTCAACAAACTCTAGGAAGAATCCGGGCAGGCAAAACGAGGCAGCCTGCTCGTGGTTATATTTTTTGAGCGTTTTTTCTACTTTGGTTGAAGTGACTGTAGACGTTTCGCTGTGCGAAACGCGACCATCGAGAAGGCAACGAGAGTCGGACCCGCGTTTCGCGCAGCGAAACGTCTACATCACCACGCTACCGAGAGGGTTGAAGTGCATGACCCGCGTCCAGCCGGCGAAAACAAAAACGCTCCGCGCCTTGCGACGCGGAGCGCTTATGAGAGAGAGCCGGCTAACTAAGCCTTATGCGGCTCCGGAGTGGAGGACATGGAAGACGAGGTGATGTCTTCGGCGTCCGCGGCTTTGAAGATATCTTTGGCTTTATCTGCCTGGTCGCCATCGTGAGCGTGGACGGAGATGAGGTAGTTGCCTTCTTTGAGTTTCTGATCGTAGCGTTTGGCTTCGATCTCGGGAATGCCGAGGCCGACCAGACCGCCGACGATCCCGCCGGTCGCGCCACCGATGGCCGCGCCGCTCAGAGCCGCCATGATGGGTCCCGCGGCGATCAACGGACCGACGCCGGGTATGGCGAGAGCACCGATGCCCGCGAGCAGACCGATAACTCCTCCGGTCACGCCGCCGGCGGTCGCGCCCGTGGTCGCACCTTCCGGAGCTTTGGTGGCCTTCACATGGCCGATATCATGTTTCCCCTCGTCGGCCGGCAGGAGAACGGAGATCTCTCCGCTCGGGAAGCCGGCGCCTTGGAGATTCTCGACGATGCGTTCGGCTTGGGCATGTGAGGTAGCGATACAGAAGACTGATGTTTTAGACATAATTGTTCCTTTGGTTGTTGGTTTGTTGTGCGGAGGGGAGTTATTCCGAAGCCTTCACCTCGAGCTGGTCATCGATCTTTGACTGCGGAGCGGCTTCGCCGGCGAGTCGGGCGATGGTCGTCTTCTCCGCGGCGGTCTTAACCGGTCCGCGCAAAGTGACCATTCCCTTGTCGGTGATGATCTTAACGTTCTTCGCCGTCATGGTAAGCGAATCGTCTTTCATGATCGCGCGCCGAATAGCCGCGGTGATCTTAATGTCGCTGGAAGCGTTGGATTGATCGCCCGAGGTTTTGGTCTCGCCGGAGCGATCCCGTTGATTTTGAGCGGAGTTATCGACCGGCTTGTCCTGCGCGAAGGCAGAGAAAGCCAGGCCGGTCATACAGAGGACGGAGAGAGTAAGTAGTTTCATAGTTGGTTGGTTGTTCTTTGGAATCGCAGCCCAGAGATTTCTTGGTGTGTTTATCTCAAGGAAGGCCGCGGATAGGTGAGGCTCACGAGCGCGAGACGACGATCGGAACGGAGCCACAAGAGCGTGGCCCCGTTCCGCTTGCGCCCTGATTATTCCGCTTCGACGTTGATGCTTTCCGCCAGCTTGGTCAGCTTTTTGTCGGTCGCGCCTTCCTCGTCGAGAGTCTTCTGGAGGAGCTTCGCACCGGCCTCGTCGCCGAGGAGTCGCGCATAGGTGCGGGCGGTGCCGTAACCTGCCATCTCATAGTGTTCCACCCGCTGCGCCGCAGTGATCAGGCCGGCGTCGCGTACATCGTCGTCGGCATCTTCCTCGATCATCTCCTGGCCTTCCTTGAGCACGCCTTCCATGCCTTTGCACTTCGGTCCGCGGGTCGTCTCGTCATGACTCCCGAGGATCTTTTCAAGCCGCGCGGCGTGTTCTTTGGTCTGCTCGAGATGCTGTTTAAAGCCATCAGCGAGCTTGGGATGGGTGGCCGCTTTGACCATTTTTGGCAGCGCTTTGATGATTTGGTTTTCGGCGCTGTAGAGGTCTTTCAGCTCGTGGATGTAGAGGTCTTGCAGGGTTTCCAGTTTCATATGCGTCTTCTTCGTAAGGGCGGCTGCGCTCAGCCGTGCTGCGACCGCGAAATAGGTCGAAGACCGACATGATAACAGGAGTGCCCCTCAATCACGCAGGCGCCGACAAAGATCCGAGCGCGGCGCCTGTGCGGCGGGCGCGATCGCAAGCAGAACGGCCATCGCCACCATCACCCCGTGCAAAGCGTCCGAGCCAGTGTCGGTCTCGCGTTTTCCCACCTCAGTCGGCGAAGTGCCCGAGCCGCTGCTAGGGGGGTGGATCGAGACGATGGTGAGAAGCGGAGTCGCTAGCGCTTATCCGGGCGGGCCTTGGGTGCGGGCTTCGCGACAAACAAGGTGAGGGAACTGGCCTGCTCCTCCGCGCCCTGTGCGACCACTCGGATCAAAGGCGAATTCTGTCTCACTACATCCCAGGCAATCGTACTGGAGGTGTGAACCGGTGCCTTCTCCACCTGGCCGATCCTGGCGAAGGGGATTTCCTTTCCGGGCCTTAGATTGGCGAGGATATAAACGATTTTTCCCTTCTCATCAGCTTTCACAAAGACCGATGCGAAGTCGCTCTTGACCAGTTCCCAGAGCACCTTGTGCCCTGATTCTCCTTCGTCGCCGGGCTTTTCCTCATCTTCCTTGGCGGGATGGCCCGCCCCGCAGAGGGAATCTAACTTTTCGTGCGCCTCTTTGAGCGAGGCGTTGAGCCGCACTCCGAGAATGTTTGTGATCACCTTGACCGTCTCTGCGGCCTTTAGACGCTCTTCAAAAGGCGCGAGTCGCCCGGGTGTCGGGAGCGCGGGGGTCCCCTCAGGCCCCGCAGAAGGCTCGCCGCCGGCTGACCTTATGGCCAGCACGGCGGCGAGAAGTGTTGCTCCGAGCAACCCGCGAAGAGTCATGCCCTATGCGTGACTGTTCTAGAAGCCGTTCGAAATCACAAACTCTGTCCCGCCACGGCTGCTGTCCTCGAGCGCGATCGTACTGGCAACCGAAGTGGCCGCTCGCAAGCCGCAGAACACGCTGCCGAAACCAACCGTCGGATGACCAGCGGCGGTCAGAATCGCATTGAGCTTACTCGAGGCAAGCCGGACGCTGATCGTCCTGTTTTGCTGGTTAAAGAACCCGCGGTCAGCGTTGCCGACGACGGTATCAGTGGTGCTGCCATCGAAGTTGCGCACCGTCGTCCCATACTTAAACGTCCGCGCGCCGCTCGCCGAGGTGCTGGCTTGGACGAAGAACTGGTCGCCATCGTCGGACAGACCTTTGGAGTAAGAGTTACCGCTGATATTTATGATCCCTGTCTCGGGTGCGTTTGCGGTTAAATACATCTTCCAGCTCCCGCTCGGCGGCACGACAGTCAGGTCAGAGACGGTCATCGTCGCGGTGATGATGGGACCATGATTACTATCCTGAGAAATGTACTTCACCGTGATGATATCGACCGGGCTAGGTGTTGGAGCGACGGCGAGGAGCCCGCTATCCTGATCCTGAGCGAAGTCAGTGATCTGTTCTCCGCGCGGGCCGGGCTGCATGGGCTGAGGAATCTGCGCACCCACAGTCGGGGGTGTCGCACCCGGGATCGCGAACGGCTGAGCCGGCAGTGCCGAGCCTTCGAGCACGGCGGGAAGGGTTCCACCGTTTAGAGAAGGGCCGGAGATTTGTCGGCTGACAAAGGTGTGACCATTGAAATCGCTATGGTCATCCGTGTAACCAATCACCGCGGCACCCTGCGGGTCGATATTCACCTGGAAGTAATCGATCAGGTTACGGTTGGGTGCCGTGCCGGTGAGCGGGAGACCTTTGAGCGAGATATTGGAAGCGTGGATCGAGTGATCACTGGCTTGGGCGATGCGGAAGGTCGGGGTCGTGGCATCGGCATTAAAACTCTGGGCGTAATAGACTCTCCAGCGGGCGTTGTCGTCGTTGCCCTGATGATCAGTCCCATACCATACAATGCCAACCGTGCCCTGGGTAGGACCGGCGGTGATCCAAGGCAGAAGATTCACCTTGGTGGCCAGATCGGCGGGATTGTTCACCTGCACGGGGCTGGTAAATGTCGCACCGTGGTTGTTTGAGCTGATTACAAAGATGTTGGTGCCATCGGAGTAGCAGAGATAGACGGTCCCGGGCGTGCCTCCGCCGGGATGATCATTCGCGACCCGCATGGCCACGAAGATATTCGCGGCATCAGTCGAAGCCGGAATCGGCTGCGAAATGGTGTAAGTCAAAGGATAGCCTAGAATCGGATCGGGAATACCGACCGCCAATTGGCCGTCGTTGCCGCTAATGTAGACAGTGCCGTCGACTTGGTCGACATCCAAGGCGCCAGTCTGCGAGATCATTCCCACTTCGGTCGCTGGGAGATAAGTCAGACCGCCGTCGATCGACTGCTGGGCAAACGCGACCCCGGCGCCGAAGTTCCGGTATTCCAGATAAACTTTGTTCGGACCGAAGAAGCCCATCCATTGACGATCGTTAATCGGAGCACCGCCGGCGAAGTTACCGACCGGATTAAAGGTAAACGTCGCGCCATGATCGAGGGAGCGGCCGACGGTAACATTCGTGGCCGGAAGGCTGGCGTAAGCTAGGGCCGGCTCTCCCGTCTGCCCGACGCCGGTGAAGGGACCTGTGCCAACGGCCAGATCGATGTCTCCGCCACCCAAAGCGCCGGCAGCGACCCCACCCGTATTAGGCACGTTGGAGTCAGGTTGTCCGCGATAGATCGGAACGCGCATGTTCGGATCGTACTGAGGGTTGGGCGATCCACCCACCGTCGGGCGAAGGTCGAAATACCAGAGGTCGACGCCGGCGGGAACGCCGCGGATACCACAGACGTAATAGTTACCAAAGTTATCTACGCGACTGCTCGGCTCGCCGTCGGAGCTGGCGGTAGCGGCCTTTAAAGGTGAGTTAGCCGAGAAGGTCATCCCGCCGCTGATATAGGTAGCAGTGCGGACCGCTTGGGCGGCAGTAACCGAAATGGAGCCATGCGGCTGGTCACCGGCCGGCGTATTTGTGAAATAGACGACGACGATGTTATAGTCGCCGCTCCCCGCCGTTACCGGATTGATGGTAGCGTTCTCTGCCGTAGTCGGAGCGCCGTTGGCGGAACTGCTGATCAATTCGCCGTCGGAGGTATCAGCGTTCCGCTTGAAGATGTAGAGGTCGTAATCATCCGCCGGGAGCGTCCAGGAGATGCCCACGTTGACGGTCTTACCCGTGTAGTCGCCAGGAGCTACCGTGAGAATAAAGGTATCGCGATTAACTCCTTCGATCGCGCTGGCTGGGTCCATGCCGCCGGTCCCGATCGCCGTGCCGTCCCATTGCACTGGGGTAGTCGTAGCGGGAGTTACGGTTCCTGAAATTGGATTGGCGGCGTGCAGGAGCGGGGTAAACCCGACGGCGCAGGCGATCGCGAGAGAGCCTAGGATGGTTTTCATGGGATGGTTGGTTTTCATGGGTTGGGTCGGTATTGGACTACGATTCAGAATAGGTGAGAGGTTAGGGTGAGCGTCGGTGAGATTAAACGGTGGGGCGGCGACGGCGATGCAACGCCAACGCAGTGAGTAACAAGCCCCCCAAGAGCAGGGCTGAGGTGGAAGGTTCAGGAATCGGGGTGCCCGTAATGGAAAGCGTGGCGAAGATCGGATTCGTCGACTGAAAGTCATGGCCGGGAATGACGATCCCGTTTGATTTCGAGAGACCTGTAGAGTCGAAGATGCTGGCGGTCAGGAAGCCGTCCTGGAGCGCCAGCAATAAGGCGTTCATGTCGCTGGCGTTTCCCGTGATCGTCCGCGTAACAAAGTCCGCCTGACTAGGTGGGGTGTTTGGATCCACTTTGGAGTCCAGCCCGTTTAGGAGAAAGCTTTGGCCCAGATTGATCCCATCGAGGACCAAGCTGAACGAATTCACGTCGAAGTCATCGTCGCCATACTGAACGTCATCACCGGGCGGCGGATAAGGCGTATCGACTAATCCGTTGGGACCCAGTCCCGTATCGCCATCGAACACGGTTAGGGTGATCGTGATTGAATCGATACTCATCAACTTCGGCTGACTGCCAAAGTCAAAAGCCGCCGCGGTGATCGCAGCGGTCTCACCGGCGCCAATGCCACCGTTGAAATTACTCTGCTGCTGAGTCGAAGTGATGGTGACCGTTTGAGCGTGCGCGAAGGAAGAACCCGCGAGGGTGGTGGCGCCCGCCAGCGCCCAGAATGCCATCGTCATCGTCTTCAATCCACTCTTAACCGGAGACTAATAATTCTTGCGGAAACGACGGACCTGCGGCGCCAGGACTAAAAGCAAGCCGGCGCCGATAAGTACGACTGTGGTTGGTTCCGGAACGTCGCTGAGAGTCAGCGTAGTGGTGGCAGTCAAAGTGTCATTGCCAATAAAAAGATCGTTCGGAGAGAGGGCGGTGTCACCCGGGTTATCCGTGATGATCGTTCCGAGCAAAAACCCATCCTGAAGGTTGGTGAAGATCGCAGCCCCAACCGCAGCGCTGACTGTGCCAGAGAAGGTGAGGGTGTCCTCGAGCCCGTTGCCGCGGAACCCATTCAGTGCTAGGCCCGTATTGATCCCGTCGAGACCGAGGAAAAGATGACCAAAGTCAAAACCCTGTCCGTCCGTGGCGGAGGAATTTCCATCCTGCACAGTCAGAGTGACTTGGATGAACATGATGGAGGTCAGAGAAGAAAAATTTGCGCTGAAGTCATAGCCAGGCAAAACAGAGAGTTCCGCAGGATCCGACGTCGATAGCTCCTGATTCAGATTATCGCCTTGGGTGACGGCTCCATTTAGCTCAACGATCGTAGAACTGACCGAAGTGGCCTTAGCCTGCGGAGAAACGAGAGCCAGCCCGGAGGCGGCGAGAACGGCAAACAAACGAAGGGCGCTTTTTTTCATAAAAACAAGGTTGGGTTAGTTGGATTAGTCGAGCTGCTGCGAGTAATCCGCATTCGCGGATTTTGCGGATGCAACAATTCTCTGAGGGGAAGGAGAAAAGAAACCGAAAGAGACATGCGAAAGAGGAAGTAATTACAGGTTTACAATCAAAATTTAGGGCGGTTAAATTCGTTCGAAATTCGTCGCTCTGGCGACAGAAGACCCTTTCATGGACAAAACAGAAGAACCTGACAAGCCTTTTCGCGCAGAATGAGTGATTATTACTGAAATATCATGCAACTCTATGTCCAAAGGCAGAGGAGTGGCCTTTCCAAAAACAAAAGCGGCGCTCCGAAAGAGCGTCCGCTTTGCTTCGCCCACCCGCCGGGAGCTCCGACTCAGTCGCGCCAACTCTCCCGGGAGTCGGTTAGGACGACTCCCGAGGGTTAGATTGAGGATTACGGGATAGACCGGCCTTTGTGAGCTTGACTGTCGTTTGCATCTTCGCGGCCGATCGTCCCGATAACGGAAACGTTGTCGCGGAAGTTGGAAGCGGTGATAGGCTGACATTCCAGCGGCCTGATCTGGGCTTGGTCAGGCCTGTCGCCGCTGCGGTTAGCACTCACATTGGCAGGAAGCCATGATTTAGCCGGGAAAGCACCAAGGGCATCCAGCGTTTCCGCCAGATGCCCTCGGGCCCGCGAGTTTCCTCGCAGCTTTCCCGGGAGCCGGATGGGCCGGCTCCCGGAGCTAAACTACTAAGTTCGTTAAGGGATTGTCACGCTGACTACATTCGAGCAACCGCCGCCGTCCGTTTCGCACACTTGGTAGGTGTGTGTCGTCCCGCTCGCGTTCCTCAAGTTGTCTGTGGTGCTTCCATCGTCGGGTGTCGTCTGAACGACGGCGCCGTCCCGCATGATGTCGATGTTGCCGTCATTCTCAGCCGGACTCCATGTCAGCGTGACTCTTGATTTAGTTCCCCGCGTTCGCGCGCTTCCCGTAAGCACAATGTTCTCGCCACCGCCAGCCGTGGCGATTTTAAAGCTACCGACGCGCAAGACCCATCCAGCCGAGCTCGTCACCGGGACCCATTCGTTGGTGTACCAAAAGGTGCGATCATCGGTCGGATCGACGGTGAGCGAAGTGTAGTCGCCCCAACGATCAAAGCTCGAGGTTTGCGAACCGGTTCCGGTTACAATGTTAGCTTCCCCAAGCGTCATCATGCCGAGGGGATCGTTGGCCAGTCGCCCAGTGTAAGAAACGCTCGGGAAGACCGCCGGATTCGAGCCATTCGAGGCGCTGAAACCCAGAGCCATGTTGCCGTCGCCGTCCATCGCGATGCTCCCCATCCAGCGATGAATGCCGTCCGTCAGCCCTGGGGCATAAGTGCCCTGCTGGAAAATGGTGGGACTGCCATTAGGATCGCGCACTTCCCACCAGCGAATTCCGGAGACTTCGCCATTAGGCCCCGACCCGGCAGAGACGGACTGGTTGGTGACGAGTGATTCGTGGTCGCCAAAGTTGCGATAGGCCAGTCGAAACAAAGGACGCTGGCGATACCCCTGGTGATCGATCTTAACGCTCGTTGCCGGCTGCGGAATGCAAGCGCGCCCGCCGGCGCAAAGCGCCAGGATGGAGTTGAATGGCGCGGATGGAATCGAGGCGGCCAGAGCAAAGGTCGAGCTGGTCGGCGTGCCAAAGTCAGCGTGGAATCGATAGAGATTCAACGCGTCAGTCGTCGCGCCATAGGAGGCGTTGTTGTCTTGCGTACCCATGTAAAAGTTCGGGCGGCCCGCTGGCGGCTGCGTCGGCCCGTCCAGGTCGCTCGGAAGCAATCCGTCGCCGACGTTCGCCCCCCCACCGATCGGTGGGACGAGGAAGGAGATGAGCTGCGGGCTCGCATTACCGGCCAGCGCCTGCGCGCGGTTAAGAGCATAGGCTCCGACACCGACAAAGGTGACTCCGCCGGCAAATTCTCGAGTGCTAAAGTAGTAGGCATCCGGCCACACCCCGGCTTTTGGATAGTCGGGGAAATTATTTCCCGTCGAAAAGGCGTAGCGGAAATACGATCCAGTCGGGTCACTCGAGGTGGAAATCGCGATGCACTCCATGTAGGGCGCCGAAGTGGCGGTGAACTGGGAAAGCAACCAGCGATCAGCCATCCGATCATAAAGGACAACCGGATCGCCTGAATTCGAGGTTTCGCAGGCACCGCCAAAACCGGTCCAGAGAGTGTTATTGGCGGCCGGGCCGAAGAGGGACGCACCCGTCTTATTGAAAATCTGGAAGGTCAGGTTACACATCGCGACAATGTGGTTGGGACCAACGGCGGCATTCGGGTCGGGCGGGACAACCCCGTTGACGTTGGGTTGAGCGTTGAAGCTAACGAGAGGTGCCGGAATTTCCGTGCCACTCGCCGCGCCTCTTCCCAGCGTGGACTGAACAACCGGATCCCACTCCGGTGCAAACCGGACTCGCATAGGCATGATCTCGCGGTCTTCGTTCTCTGATATCTGACCGGGTCCGAGCGGCGCGATCTGGATCGCCCGAAGGGGTGGCGAGACATCGAACTTGACGACGGGGGACAAGCCTCGGTTGATACCTTGGATCACCGGGCCCCCGGATGCGGGCCCCTGAGCGAGCGCTCCGCGAACCGCGAAGATCGCCAAGGCCAAGCCTAGCACCGTACAGAGCGCGCTCCGATCAATGAATCCAAGATGGCTGGATAATTTCTTCATACCGATATTCCTCCTAGTTTAAGTTCATTAACAACTCGACGCGCCATCTGGGCGCGTCTTGTGAAGCTGATACTCAAAATCCTACAAAAGTCCCGCATGAAATGTCAGCCTAATTGTTCTTACATTCCCGTCAGATTTCTTACTCCTGGCTTCAGTGACTCTAAAGGATCAAGTGCGGTCACCAAAAGCGAAAAGGCATCCAGCGTTATCGCCGGATGCCTTTCGCAAGCGTCCGGGAATCGGTTAGGACGATTCCCGGAGCTAAACTTCTAAGTTCGTTAAGGGACTATGACGCTGACTACGTTCGAGCAACCACCGCCGTCCGTTTCACACACCTGGTAGGTGTGTGTCGTCCCGCTCGAGTTCCTAAGCTTGTCTATGGTGCTTCCATCGTCTGCTGTCGTCTGAACGACGGCACCGTCCCGCATGATGTCGATGTTGCCGTCGTTCTCAGCCGGACTCCATGTCAGCGTGACTCTTGATTTAGTTCCCCGCGTTTGTGCGCTTCCCGCAAGCACAATGTTCTCGCCGCCGCCGCCGCCGCCGCAGGTGCCAAACTTGAAGTTTCCGATGCGGGTGCGCCAATTGAAACTGCTATTGGTCGAGTAGTATTCCTGGGTGTACCAGAAAGTGCAATCGTCCACGGGATCAACGGTCATTGCGCTGTAATCGCCCCAGCGGTTGCTGGTGGCAGTTTGGCTGCCAGTACCATCAAACATATGGGCCTCAGCAGTAAGAGTGTTCAACGGATCGGTCGCCAGGCGAGTGGCGTAGCGGATCTGAGGATGGATGGTTGCGTCCGAGGCGCTAAAGCCGAGGGCAAAATTCCCCGCTTGATCCATCGCGGCACTGCCCATCCAACGCCAGGTGGTGTCCGGCTGATAGGTGCTCTCCTGTTTCTTCGTGACGGGTCCGTTGGTGACATTTTTCAGCTCGACCCAGCGGACGCCTGCTACCCCACCCGAACTCACGGTATAATTCGTGACCAACGATTCGTCGGGAGCCGTCGGGCTGCCAAAGTTCCGATAGGCCAGCCGGAACATTAAGCGATCGGCCAGGTTGGCGAGCTTATCAGTCACACCCAACTGTGGCACCGTGGCGGTGAGGAACGTGTAGGGCGCGGCGGCGGGAGACGCAAACAGAGTGAAGGTCGGCCCCGTGCCAAAAGGCACGCCGACGCTGTAATGCCAGGTCCGGTAGGTATTGGCGTTGTTGCCCGTACTGTCTGGGTACTCCACGAAGGAGTTCGGAGCGCCAGCGGGCGGCAATATCTTACCGTCGAAGTCGGCGGGCATGACCGGGTCTTCGTTATTCGCCGGCGCACCGATGAGGCCCGGGCTGATAACGGTGGCCGGGTTGCCAGCTAACATTTTTACCCGGTCGAAGGCGAACGGCTGTGTGCCAAGGTAGGCCGAGGCTGATGAATTGAACACGTTCATCGCCATGTAATAGCCGTCGGGCCAGGTGCCCAGCTTCGGATAATCGTAGAAGTTGGCGCCGAAGGGGCGAAGATCGAAATCGTAGCGATTATATGTGCCGGTCGCGTTGCTCGTGGTGGATACCGCAACGCACTCCCGGTTTGGGATGCTGGTGCCGGTACTGACAGCGAATTGGGTGAGAACCCAGCGGTCGGCCAGCCTGTCATAAAGCACGACCGGATCACCCGAGCCGTTGGTCTCGCAAACACCGCCAAAGCCAGCCCAGACGGACCGGATGCTCGCGGGCCCAAGCACGGAATTGCCGGTGGCCTTGTCAAAGACTTGGTAGCCCTCGTTTACGATCTGAACGTACTGCGTCATCCCGACGTAACCATTCGTATCGGGTGGCGCGCAATTACAGACGACGCCCGGGTAAGGGATGCCGTCGAAGTTAATCCCGGGGACGGGGATGACATTGGCCAGCAGCTCCTTCACGAATCCTTTTTGGACGACTGGGTCAGGTCTGCTGCCACTGGCTCGAATGATGCCAATTGGCGGGTTTTCGTTGGCCTCGTGTTCCGCTTCCAAGCGTGGGAGATTCCAAGTCGCCATTTCGCTCAGGGGCGCAGAAACGTCGTTTTGAGTTGAGTGAACGACAGTCCAATGGGTTTGCCATGGTTGTGCTTGTGGCGGACCCGATTTTTGGGCCAGGGCGGCTGTTCCCGGATACAGGCCAAAGGCAATTAGCGCCAAAAAGACGCCGACGGAGCCAAGGCCTAAGCCCAGTAAGACGCGCAAATTAAAGAAGGCGTCTCGAGAAGCTGATTTTTTTTTCATAGACATAGATGTAGTATTTTCTTGTGAGCTGTATTGCAGGTAAAGATGTTTTACCTGTTATGAAGGCTATCAAAACATCGCCAACTCAGCCAGTCTAAAACGCTTACAAATTTGTCATTTCGCCAAAACGACAGTGTCAGTCCATCAAAAAAGCCCGCTGCCAAACCCTTCTCTGCCAAGGAGAAACGGCCTAATGAAAAGCAAAAAATCCCTTAGCGACTCGGCCAAGACGCCAAGGCCGTCCCGGCGAGCAGGAAGGTCAACGCGGCCGAGAGCAGGCAAAACGGACAGAACGCGTGAATGACAAAGGCCTGAAGATAGAGGAATCCGAGGGTTGCGAGGAACATCACCGCGACGACGCCGTTGAGGACGGTGCGGGCTTTCGCATAGCCAAAGGCCAGGCAGACCGCCGCGCTGAAGACCACGAAATAGGCCACCATCCCGAAGGCAGCCGTCGGAACCTTCCCGACCGACGCATAGACACTGCTCAGCACCTTCGAGCAGCCAGCGGACGGGCCGCAGACCGAGTCGTCGCCGGTCAGGTGCATCACGGTCAGGAATGTGGCATCGGTCAGCCCACAAAGCGCGATCACCGCCATGATCGCTCCCGCGATCGTCTGTCCGCGGCCGGGTTTGCGGGCTGCCTTCGACTTCCCTTGAGCGCGACGTGTCACCATCAGGTTCCCTTTTTCCCGGCCAACGCCGCATCGATCGCTGACCGCATGCTTACCGGGTCGAAGATTCCCTTCACTTCCTCCCGGTTAATGAAAAGCGTCGGCGTGTTCCGCACCCCGCGCGCCACGCCCGCGTCACCTTGGGTCTTGATCTGTGAGTTGATCTGCACCGACTGTAGATCGGCCTGAAATTGCGCCGGATTCAAGCCCATCGTCTCGGCATACGCGGCGAAAAAGCGGCCCGGGTTGGATGCTTTGCTCCAGACGTCCTGGTATTTGTAGAGCGCGTCGTGCATTTCCCAGAAATGCCCCTGCACTCCGGCTGCTTCGGCCGCCATCGCCGCCTCGAGCGCATGCGCGTGCATCGCGAGCGGGAACTCGTGAAAGACCACTCGCAATTTGGAGCCGTAGCTCTTCTCCAAATCGGCGATGATCTCGGTGGTCTTCGCGCAGGAAGGGCATTGGAAATCGCCATAGACCTCCAGCGTCACCGGAGCGCCCGCCGCCCCCCGAACATGCAGTGAGTCGACCGCTGGCACAGGATCAGCCGGCGCTGCGATATCGGGCGGGATGGTAGACGAGGGCTTCGTCGCCGAATCGGTCGCGAGCGCCGGGGAAGGTTTGGGCGCGTCTGGTCGCATCTTCTCGTGATAAAACCAAGCCGCCGTCGCTGCCGTCACGATCGCGACTGCGAGGATGATGAGAACTGGTAGAAAGCGTCGCATAGGACTGGCCGCGGACTCTATCCCGCAAAACGCCCCCCGCGCAACTCTCCCTCTCGCCGCGCGCGTTGCGCCTGCCCGGTGCGAATGTTAGCGTCGCCGCTCCCGATGAGCCAAAACTACAAGGACACGCTCAACCTGCCGAAAACGGATTTCCCGATGAAGGCCGGTCTGGCTGCGCGTGAGCCCGAGACGCTGGCCCGCTGGCAGGCGGACGATCTCTACGGTCAAATCCAAATGGCCCGCGCCGACGCCGAGCTTTTCGTCCTGCACGACGGCCCGCCTTTTGCGAATGGCGACGTGCACATGGGCACCGCGCTCAACAAGATCCTTAAGGACCTCGTCGTGAAATCCAAGACCATGGCCGGCTACCGCGCGCCGTTTGTGCCGGGTTGGGACTGCCACGGTTTGCCGATCGAATACAAAGTCGTCAAGGAAGCCAAACACCTCTCGCCGCTCGAAGTGCGCCAGCGTTCCGAAGAGTTCGCGCGGAAGTTTGTCGATATCCAGCGTGAGCAGTTCAAGCGGCTGGGCGTCTTCGGTGACTGGGCCCACCCCTATCTCACGATGAATCCCGCCTACGAGGGGGAAATTCTCCGCGCCTTCGCCGTTTTCGTCGAGCGCGGTTTAGTTTACGAATCACTCAAGCCGGTCTTCTGGAGCACCGGCGCGCAGACGGCCCTGGCCGAAGCCGAGGTTGAATACCAGGACCGCCATGATCCCGCGGTCTACGTCAAGTTTCCCATCGTCACCGGTTCGTTAGGCGGAAAAGCCAGCATCGTCATCTGGACGACCACGCCCTGGACCTTGCCGGCTAACCTCGCGATCGCGGTTCACCCGAAGGAACGCTATGTCGCCCAAAAGTTTACCCGCGGTGAAGAAAGCGACGTCTTTGTCCTGGCCCAAAGCCTGACCAGTGCTTTTACCATCGCGACTGGCTGGCAGCCGGACGGCGAACCGCTCGACATTTTTCCCGGCACGAAGATCGAAGGCATCGGCGCCCAGCATCCTTTTCTCCCCCGCACCGCGATTGTCCTCACCGCGGACTTCGTCACCATGGATAGCGGCACCGGCGCGGTCCACATCGCGCCCGGCCACGGCGACGATGACTACTCGTTAGGTAAAGCCAGTAGCCTGCCCATCCTCTCCCCGGTCGACGACCACGGGCACTACACCGAGGAAGCCGGTTTGCCCGACTTGGTGGGTAAGTATGTTTTTGATGCCAACCCGGATATCGTAAAACTCCTGCGTGACCGCGGGATGCTGGTCGCGGAGGAGACTTATGCGCATAGCTATCCCTACTGCTGGCGCTCGAAAACCCCGATCATCTTCCGGGCGGTCGAGCAGTTCTTCATTCGCATCGATGACCTGCGCGCGCGCGCGCTCGACGCAATCACGAAGGTGAAGTGGCTCCCGCCCTGGGGAGAGAACCGCATCGCGGGCACGGTTGAGTCACGGCCCGATTGGGTGATCTCGCGGCAGCGAAGCTGGGGCGTGCCCCTCCCGGTATTCTACTCGGTTGACAACGAAGCGATCCTCGACCCCGCCTGGATCCGCCGCCTGGCCGACTTAGTGGCTCAGCGCGGCTCCAATGTCTGGTTTGAGCTCGACGATCCCGCTCTCGCTCATGCGCTGGAGTTACCCGAGGGCACCCGACATCGGAACGACACGATCGACGTCTGGATCGACAGCGGCGTTTCGCATCAGGCAGTTTGTGCGACTCATCCGGAGCTGCGCGACCCGGCCGACATGTATCTCGAGGCTACGGATCAACATCGCGGGTGGTTCCAATCTTCCCTCATGACCAGCGTCGCCCTGCGCGACCGCGCGCCGTATAAGACCTGCGTCACCCATGGTTTCGTGGTCGATGTGGACGGGAAAAAGATTTCCAAGTCGAGCACTTACAGCAAGCCGATGGATGCCGGCCATTTCGTCGGCCGGCACGGCGCCGACATCGTTCGGCTCTGGGTTAGCAGCGTGAACTATACGGACGACGTGCCCTTCTCCGAAGAGATGTTCACCCGGCTCGGCGACACGTACCGCCGCATCAGGAACACCCTGCGCATTCTTCTGGGTAATCTCCACGACTATCAGCCTAACGAACAAACGCCGGCCGCGCTGACGCTCGTCGACCGCTGGATTCTCGATCGCCTCCAGGGAGTGATTGAGGAATGCCGCGCGGCTTATCAGAGCTACGAGTTCCACAAGGTCTATCACACGCTGAACCAGTTCTGCGCCGTCGATCTCAGCAGCCTCTACGTCGACATCACCAAGGACCGGATGTATTGCGATGCGGTCGACTCGCCGCGCCGCCGCGCGACTCAGGCCGCGATGCGGGAAATCTTCGACACGCTCTGCCGCTTACTCGCTCCGATCCTCGCCTTCACCGCGGAGGAAGCCTGGGGTTATCTCGGCACTGCCGGCTCGGTGCACCTCCAACTCTTTCCCGAGCCGCGCGCCGCCGCCAGAGATACACTCGTTAGGTCAGAAATCGAGGAACTCCTCGCGCTCCGCGGCCTCATCGGGCAGGCGATCGAGAAGGCACGCCAGGAAAAACTCGTCGGCAACGCCCTCGAAACCGCAGTCACGCTGCATTGCGACGCTCGCATCGCCACCTCCTTCCCGCGGGAAGAACTAGAAGAGTTCTTCATCCTCAGCGACCTCAAGCTGGAAACAGCCACTGAACCGAGCGCCACCGTCGCCCGGACCGCCTATGCAAAGTGCGGCCGCTGCTGGCGTCACCGCGCCGCCGTCGGCACGATCGAGGCTCATCCCGACCTTTGCGAGCGCTGCGCTGAAGTGGTGGAGGCGATCGCTTGAAGATCCTTTTGCTGCTGACGCTGCCTCTCTACCTGCTCGATCAGGTGACCAAGAATCTGGTCCTGCGGTTTATCGATCCCAGCGAGCCCCGCGTCCTGGTCCCGGATTTCTTTGCGCTCGTGCATGTGACTAACTCCGGTGCTGCCTTCGGCTCCTTCTCCAACAACAACGGGGTTTTCATCGCGCTTTCCTGCGTCGCTCTGGCGGTCGTCATCATCCTGCTCTTTCGGCGCGCGCCGGCCGATCCCTGGCGCCGGCTGGCGCTCGGCTTGTTGCTGGCCGGCATCCTTGGCAATCTCACCGACCGTTTACTCCACGGTCACGTGATTGATTTCCTACTCTTTGATTTGCACGTTCCGCTCGCCCATCCGTGGCCGGCCTTCAATGTCGCCGACTCCTGTATTTGCATCGCGGTCTTCTGCTTCATCATCCACTCGTTCCGCGAGAGCTCTGCCGCACCGGAGCCACCTGCGCCCGCCAGCTAGAGCGTGTCCTGCACTCGCCCACCTCTCGGTCATTGTTCTGGTATAGACGTTTCGCTGTGCGAAACGCCGGCATCGACTCTCGCGGCCTGGCAACCACCGCGTTTGCGCACAGCGAAACGTCTACAGTCTCACCTTAGCCAAGGTGCATGACACATCTAGGGCGCGAAGAGCGGAGTAAGATCGACATAGATGCGGCAGCTCTGGGCCACGAACTGTCCGTTCGTTTCCGCCATTTCAAAAACCGTCATCGCCGGGACGGTTACAATCCGACTGTCATGACGAGTGTAAGTCACGATCGCCTCCAGGAACCACTTATTCCCGTCGCATGAGATGGCGGTAAACTCATGATGCAAGTCCACCATCGCAAGAAAAAAATGCCTAATCGCTTCCTCGATCTTTTGCCGGCCTACGATGGGCGACTGGTTCCCGAATCGCAGCCTCCCATCTTCCGCGAAGACCGCTGCAAAACCCGCCGCGTCCTTCTGATCGACCGCGTCGTGATAAAGCGCCCGCGCCCAGCTCTCGGCTTTGGTTTGGAATGGAGAGTTACTCATCACGAAGGATACGCGTCGCGGCCCGGAAGTCAGCCCGGTTACTTTCTTGATCGGACGTTTTGCGTAAATTGAGCGAATGCGCGCTCTGATTCTTATCGATCAAGCACCCGTCCGGGCGTCGATCGCGGGCGAGTGCAAGGAAGCGATGAGCCGCCTGGAGAGAGCCCGCGCCGGCTGGCATCATTTCGAGCGCAAAGACAAGCCGGCCTTTGCCCGCTGGCGTGCGCGGGAGTTCGGCGCGCTCCTCAGTAGCGCGCGCGAGGTCGAGACGCAGATTCGTGATGCCCAGTCGCTCGTCTACGAGGTCGAGGTGGAAATGCGGCGCGTCTTCCAGGACCCCTACACCGCTTATCAGCGCGTCATGTCGCGGCGCGGAAACCCGACCGCCGCCCCGGCAGAACAGGCCGCCAGCCCTCAGGGCAAGGGCGCGGCGCGCAAAGTGAGTGACTTCGAAAAGGAGGCGCTCTTCCAGGAATGGGTGAAAAGCTCCCTTGGCACTAACCCCGATAAAATGGACGACGAAGCCTACTCGGCCAGCTTCGAGGCTTTCAAGACTCACATGTTTCGCAATCCCGTCGACGAACCGCGCCCGCCGAGTCCGGCACGTGGGCGACCGCTTCCGTTTGGGCAACCAGATGACGAGCTGCCATCGGAGAGACTTGACGATGACTCAATGCCGGTGGATCCGCGGGTGCGTGAGCTTTATCGTAGGCTCGTTAGGCGACTGCACCCCGACCTCCGCGCGGATGGTTCCGCCACTGCTTCCGCGCTCTGGCACGAGGCCCAGGAGGCTTATGCGGCCGGCGATATCGCACGGATGGAAATTCTGCTCGCTCTCAGTGACATCGAAGCGAATCGGACCGCGGACCAGACGGTCTCGCAGATGCAGGCCGTCCTGGTCGAACTGGACCGGGCTCTGCGCGCCTTGGAGAAGAGTCTGCAGGAAGCGGAGAGCGAAGACGCCTGGGATTTCGCGCGCGTCGGCGCGAATCCTACGCTACACCCTCGGGTCGAACGGCAGCTCAAGGCCGAACTCGCTCACCGCCAACAACGACTTACGGTCCTGACCCAGCTGATCACGGAATGGGCACACGGTCCGGTGACTAACCGGAAAGTTCGTCTGGCGGGGAGCGCACGATGATCTCCTCCGGATGTTGTTTTCTCCAGTAACGAAGAGCGGCCGTTACAGCCATGGAACTCGGATCCGCAGCCTCATAGGCCGCGACCTGTCCTAAAGTGGCTCCGCCAATTTGTAAGTCATTCGCTTCATATTCAGCAAATGCCGGAATGAGTTGCGCCTGGTCTTCGCCCGCGCGGAGCCGGTCGCGAAACCATTTGGACCAGCGTTCCACGCGTTCATCCAGCGCCACCAGGTGGGCGTCCACCTCACCTTGGGCGCGACCAAAATGGGGGAGATAGATCCTTGAAGGATGTAGGTCACGAATCGTCCGGATCGACTCCCGCCAAGCCTCCACATCCAGCTCGGGTGGAACGAACGGCGGGATCGGCGGCCCTTCGCCGATCTGCACACCGGCGATGTCACCTCCGAAGACATTGTCTTCCCAATGATAGATATGATGGTGGGTGGCATGACCCGGGGTGGAGATAGCCCGCACTTCGATCCCCCCGACTCTTACGTTTTCTCCATCTTCTAACACTCGTAGGCGCTCCCGCGGCAGCGCTTCCACGCGGCCCCAGAGTCGCTCCATCTCACCTCCGAAAATCCGGGTGGCTGACTCCACGAGTTTGCGCGGGTCGAGGAGGTGCGGGGCGCCACGGGGATGGACGTAAACCGTCGCGCCCAGCTCCGCGAAGCGCCAGGCCGCGCCCGCGTGGTCAAAGTGGATATGACTTAGAAAGACATGGCGGACGTCAGCCAGCTTGTAACCCAGCTCGTCGAGCGCCTGCGCGATGTTCTTAAAAGTCGACTCCGGCCCGGTATCAAACAGCGCCAGACCGTCCGCGGTCTCCAGCGCGGTCGCGGCGATGATTCCGGGCTGGCCGAGCTGGCACGTGTCGAGGACGTGGATCATTCACTGACCGTTGCTCTTCGCAGGATTCCGATTCGGATACGGCGGAATCCGCGGGAGATCGTAGCGCTTGCTCTTCAGATCCGTTTGGATTTCCTGGAGCGCGCGATCCAGCTGTTGATCCTCACCCTGGAATTCCTTAGCGGGATCGTTATCCACCACGATATCAGGCTCCACGCCATGACCTTCGATGACCCAGCCTTTGCCGTCTTTCGCGTAAGGCGCGAACTCCGGCTTGAAGAACTGTCCGCCATCCGCGAGCGGGAGCGGGTCGCGAATTCCGACCACGCCGCCCCAGGTCCGTTTCCCAATCAGTTTGCCCAGTCCGAGAGTCTTAAAGCGATAAGGGAAGATATCGCCATCCGAGGCCGAGAACTCATCGCAGAGGGCTACCATCGGACCGAGGAAAGTCTGAGGCGGATTCGGCTGCGGCGTTCCATTTCGCGCCATTTCAATCATGACCAGCGCGCGTCGCAGGCGCTCGATCACCAGTGGGGAGACGAAGCCACCGCCATTTCCGCGCACGTCCACGATCAGCGCCTTCTTGCGAACCTGGGGAAAGAAAAGCTTGGTGAACTGATTCAACCCTGGCTGTCCCATGTCCGGGATATGCACATAGCCGACTTCGCCGTTCGTTTTCTTCGAGACTTCGTCGATGTTCTTTTGGACCCAGGCCCGATAATAGAGTGGCGACTCATCCGCGGTCGGCACCACGGTGATATCGCGCGCGCCGGCCTCAGTCGGTTTGGAGTTAACTCGCAGAACGACCTGTTTGCCGGCGGTCCCAATCAACAGGTCGTAGATATTTGGCACGCTGGAAACCGGGGTTCCATTCACGGCCAGGATATAGTCCCCGGGTTTGACGTTGACTCCAATCTCCGTGAGCGGTGATCGGGCTTCCTCATCCCAGTTTTCTCCTGGTAGGATTCGATCGATTCGATAAGCCTTACTCGCCTGATCGCGGGATAGCTCCGCACCGAGCAAGCCGAGCTTGATTCGCGGCGTCTCCGGGCGTTCGCCGCCGGCCACGTAAGTGTGGCCGTTGTTGAGCTCACCGATCAGTTCCCCGAGGAGGTAGGTGAGATCGTTACGATGATTCACATACGGGAGCAGCGCCGAATACTTGTCGCGCATCGCTTTCCAATCGACCCCATTCATGTTGGGCGCGTAGAAGAAATCGCGCATCTGTCGCCAGCATTCGAAGTAGATCTGGTTCCATTCCGCGTGGCGATCCAGTTGCATGTCAAGGCCTTCAAGCTTCAAGACGTGATCTTTGGTTTCGATCTTATCCTTGGGCAGATCAATGATCGCGTATTCCTTACCCACCTTGACCAGCATCTTCTTCCCGTCGGCCGTGATCTCGTAGCCCGCGACATCGCCAATCACGGTCTCTTTCCGATCTTCCAGGCTATAGGAGCAGAGATGATATTTGCGAGCGGCGGGACCTTCCTCATCCCCTCCATCGGCGTCATCCCCCACGGTGTGGCGAAGATAGAAAACCCGGCCATCAACCAGCCGGAGATCGCTATATTGGGCCGGGGTGACTTCCAGGCCGACGATCCGGTTCTGGATCCCATCGGTATCGACCTTTACCACGATCGGCTTCTTCGCATCTTTGTCTTTCTTGTCCTCGGGGTCGGCTTTTTTCTCGTCGGCATCCTTATCTTTTTTGCCTCCTTTGCCCACTTCATCGCTCTTTGGGGCCAGGGGCGATTCCGTGTCCCTCGCGAGGGTGACGAGATATACCCGCTGCATATCCAGATAGAGAGCCTCAAACTCCTGCTCGCCAAAGGTCGGCTTGAAATCACGGCTGGACGACAGCAGGAGATATTTGCCGTCATCGCTAAAACGAACTCGACCGGCTGAATACCAGTCGTCCGTCACCGCCACGGGTTTCTTGTTCGCGAGGGACGAGATATAAACTTTCTCGAAACCATTCTCTTCGGGTCGCGACCAGGCAATCCACTGGCTGTCGGGCGACCAATCATAGGAGCCGAACTCGCCTTCCTTATCCTGGTCTACCTCGGTCACAGCTTTGCTCGCCACATCGACGTAACGCAAGCGCTGCAGCCGATCGCTCCAGAGTAGTTTCTTGCTGTCGGGCGACCAAACCGGTTGATAGAAATAGGTATCGGCACCCTTGGTGAGCTGCTGCGGCTCGCCCTTTCCGTCCTGTGCGCGGACATAGAGTTCATTTTCGCCCGTCGCGTCAGAGTTATAGGCGATCCACTTACCGTCCGGCGACCAGATCGCGTCGCGCTCATGGGCGCCGGGAGTCTTCGTGAGATCGCGCGGCGTCCCGTTCTTCGCCGGGACCGAGAAGAGGTCGCCCCGAGCGACCACGACGACGCGCTCGCCATCCGGCGCGGGGCTCACGGAGTCTGTGTGTTTCGAAGCGTCCACGATTCCGGACCGACCGCTGTTGAAGTCCTCCTTGATCTCGATCGGCACTGGGGTGGCATTGCCGGATGCGAGGTCATAGCGCCAGATGTAGCCGGCTTGCTCGAAGACGACGGCATCTTTGCCGATCGAGGGGAACTTGATGTCGTAGTCAGTGAAATGAGTCAGCTGTTTCGTGTCTTTTCCGTCCAGTCCGATGGAGAAGAGGTTCATCCGGTTGTCGCGGTCCGAGATGAAGTAGATCCGGTTATCCGGTCCCCACATCGGGCAGATGTCCTGGCTCGGATCGTTCGTTAGATTTGTGGTCTGGTTGGTCTTGAAATCGTAGATCCAAATGTCATCGGCCATGCCGCCGCGATAGTGTTTCCAGGTGCGGAATTCCCGGAAAATTCGGTTGAAAGCCATCTTCGAGTCATCCGGCGAGAAGGAAGCAAAGCCGCCGCGGGGCAGCGGAAGCTGCTGGGGCAGTTCCGCGTCGAGTCCGACGGTGTAGAGTTCGCCGTTAAACGAGTTATAGGACTTCTTGCGGGAACGGAAGACCACCAGGGGCTTGGTGTTTTCCCAGGTCATGACGAGGTTGTTTGGCCCCATGCGATCGGATACATCATCGCGGCCGAGCGTCGCGGTCGTCGTCAGGCGCTTGGGCTCACCGCCGTCACCCGGCATCACGTAGACCTCCGTGTTCCCGTCATACTGCGAGGTGAAGGCGAGTTGTTTGCCATCGGCGGAAAAACGCGGAAACGAGCTGTAGCCCGGCCCACTAGTCAGGCGTCGAGCGGTCCCGCCATCTTTGCCCACGGTGTAGAGTTCGCCGGCGTAGCAGAAAACGATTTGATCGCCGTTGGTGGTGGGAAAACGCAGCAGGCGAGTCGTCTTGGGCAGCTCCTGCGCGGAGGCGAGAGGGATAGAAAAGAGCGTCGCAGAAAAAAGGGAAAAAAGAAAGAAACGAGAAGAATTACGCATAAGAAAAAGAGTGACCGAACTACCAAAATGGCGTTGAATGAAATGGTTGCAACCGTAAACATGGAAGGCGCGGTGACGGTCGGCCCGCGGCTCCAAAAGTCTTTTTTTCGTGGTTGCGGGAGCAACCCTATTCTGATCGTCTAACCCTTATGCACGTGCTCGTGATCGATGACGACATTCGACTGAGCCGACAAATTACGCGCGAGCTCGAACGCTCCGGTCATGCGGCGAGCGCTTGTCATGACGGCGCGGAGGGCTTGCAGGCGGCGCTGTTAAATCCACCGGATCTGGTCGTGCTCGACCTCAACCTCCCGGGTCTCGATGGCTTCACTGTCCTCGGCCGTCTCCGGAAAGCTCACTCGACTGCACGGATCATTATCCTGACCGCGCGGGGAGACGTCGACGACAGAGTCAAGGGTTTGAAAGGCGGCGCGGACGATTATCTGCCCAAACCTTTTGCGATGAACGAGTTGGTCGCGCGGGTAGAAGCGCTGGGCCGGCGACCGGCGACCTCGGGTTCCACAGATCTGCTGCTGGTCGCTGACCTCCAGATGGATGTGCAGCATCGACACGTGGCGCGCGGGGGCCGGGCGATTTCTTTATCTCCCCGGGAGTTCGACGTCCTGCAGGTGTTAATGCTGGAGCCGGGACGGGTCTTCTCGCGCACGGAACTGTGCGAGCGCATCTGGCAACGCGAACATGAGTATGACACTCGGACGGTAGAGATTTTCATTACCCGCTTGCGCAAGAAAATCGATTCGGAACATTCCGTGCCTTTGATCCAGACTCAAAGGTATGTCGGTTATTCGATCCAGGCTCCGAGTTAGCGGGGCCGGAAAAGCAAAACGGCCGGGCCTCTTGCGAGACCCGGCCGTGGTTGATTGCTTAAGTTAGGGGTTGTGGCTCTTGGACTTAGTAGTCCATCCCGCCCATGCCGCCCATTCCACCCATGCCGCCGCCGGGCATACCGCCACCGCCGCCGCCCTTTTCCTTCTCGGGAGCTTCGGTGATGATCGCTTCGGTAGTCAGCAACAGTCCGGAGATCGAAGCGGCATTCTGCAGCGCGCTCCGCGTCACTTTGGTAGGATCGACGACGCCGGCTTTGACCAGGTCCTCGTACTTTCCAGTAGCGACGTTGTAGCCTTCGTTGCCTTTACGGCTCTTCACTTCCTGCACGATGAGCGCGCCTTCCTGGCCCGCGTTATCGGCGAGAGTGCGAAGCGGAGCTTCGACGGCGCGGCGGATGATCGCCAGGCCGACGGCTTCGTCGCCTTCGAGCTTGAGGCTGTCGAGAGCCTTTTGCGCACGGATGAGAGCGACGCCGCCACCGGGGACGATGCCTTCTTCCACCGCGGCGCGAGTCGCATGCAAAGCGTCTTCCACGCGGGCTTTCTTCTCCTTCATTTCGGTTTCAGTCGCGGCACCGACATTGATGACGGCTACGCCACCGGCGAGTTTCGCGAGACGCTCTTGGAGCTTCTCCCGATCGTAATCGGAAGTAGTCTCTTCGATCTGACGACGGATCTGCGAGACCCGGCCTTGGATGTCGGCCTGCTTGCCTTCGCCTTCGACGATCGTGGTGTTCTCCTTGTCGATCGTGACGCGCTTGGTGCGCCCTAAGTCTTCGAGTTTAACATTCTCGAGTTTGATCCCGAGGTCTTCGGTGATGCACTGGCCGCCGGTGAGAACCGCGAGGTCTTCCAGCATTGCTTTACGACGATCGCCAAAGCCTGGGGCTTTCACGGCCGCGACCTGCAAGGTGCCACGGAGCTTGTTCACGACGAGCGTCGCGAGGGCTTCGCCTTCGACGTCCTCCGCAATGATGAGGAGCGGACGACCGGCTTTTGCCACCTTCTCGAGGAGCGGGAGCATGTCCTTCAAGCTCGAGATTTTCTTCTCGTGAATGAGAATGTAAGGATTCTCGAGCACGGCTTCCATCGCTTCGGCGTTGGTCACGAAGTAAGGAGAGAGATAGCCCTTGTCGAACTGCATGCCTTCGACGACGTCGAGGCTGGTTTCGATCGACTTGGCTTCTTCCACCGTGATGGTGCCGTCCTTGCCGACTTTGTCCATCGCGTCAGCGATGATTTCGCCGATGGTGCGATCCCAGTTAGCGGAGACGGTTGCGACCTGCGCGATTTCCGTGCGGTCGCTGACTTTCTTCGAGATCTTCGCGAGCTCGGCAACAATGGCTTCGACAGCCTTGTTGATGCCGCGCTGGAGCGAGGTCGGGTTAGCGCCCGCGGTCACGTTGCGGAGACCTTCTTTGTAGATGGACTCAGCGAGAACGGTCGCGGTGGTGGTGCCGTCACCGGCTATGTCGGAAGTCTTGGAAGCGACTTCGCGAACGAGCTGGGCGCCCATGTTTTCATAAGGATCTTCGAGTTCGATTTCCTTGGCCACGGTCACACCGTCTTTGGTGATCGTCGGGCTGCCGAATTTCTTGTCGAGGATGACGTTGCGACCGCTCGGCCCGAGGGTTGCTTTGACGGCGCGCGAGAGTTTCTCGACGCCGCGGAGAAGCGCATGTCGCGCGCTCTCATCAAATTGTAATTGTTTAGCTGCCATAATAATTAGTTCTTAGTCTATTGGTTGAGATCTGATTTGGTGGAAATAAGCGACAGGCAAGATGCCTGTCTGCCGAGTCAGGCTAAAAGCCTGACTTCCAGGTCAGTTAGCCGATGATGCCCAGGATATCGTCCTCGCGCATGATCAAATAGGACTCGCCGTCCACTTTGATCTCGGTGCCGCCGTATTTGGAGATAAGGACTTTGTCGCCCTTCTTCACGGTGAATTCCACCTTCTTGCCGTTGTCGTCCGTCTTCCCGGTGCCGAGAGCGACAACGTTGCCTTCCTGCGGCTTTTCCTTGGCGGTATCGGGGATGATGATGCCACCCTTTTTGGTTTCTTGCTCTTCGATCGGTTGCACGAGCACCCTGTCTCCAAGCGGTCTTACGTTAATTGCCATACTGTTACTTACTCCTTCTTTGTTGGGTTGCTGCCGGCCGTTATCCGCAACTTAGCGAAGAGCGACCGGCAAATTGTTGAACTGATTACTTCTTGTCTTCGTCGACGACTTCGAATTCAGCGTCGACCACGTCGCCCTGGTCCTTGCGCGGGCCACCGGTTTGAGGCTCGGCTCCCTGTTCGGGACGACCACCGGCTTCGGCACCGGGCATCGGGCCGGCACTCGCCGCGGCCTGCTGGTAAAGGTCAGCGCTGATCTCCTGGAACTTGTTCTGCAAGTCCTCATAGGTCGTCTTCATGCGCTCGGTGTCGTTGGCCTCGATGGCTTCGCGCACCGCCTTGATCGCGTCTTCGACCGGTTTCCGCTTATCCTCGGGCACCTTGTCGCCGAGGTCCTTGAGCTGCTTCTCGCTCTGGTAAGCCAGGGTGTCGGCGTTGTTCTTGATCTCGATTGCTTCCTTCGCCTTCTTGTCTTCCTCGGCGTGAGTTTCCGCGTCGCGCTGCATTTTCTCGACCTCTTCCTTGCTCAGACCTGAGCTGCCGGTAATGGAGATTTTCTGCTCCTTACCTGAGCCCAAGTCTTTCGCGGAGACATGGAGAATACCATTCGCGTCGATGTCGAAAGTGACTTCGATCTGCGGCACACCACGCGGCGCCGGCGGAATGCCATCGAGGTGGAAGGTGCCGAGGTTCTTGTTGTCGCGGGAGAGCGGGCGCTCGCCTTGTAAAACTTTGATCTCCACGCCCGGCTGGTTATCGCTGTAAGTCGAAAAAATCTGCGACTTACGGGTCGGGATGGTGGTGTTGCGCGGAATCATCGGAGTGGCCACGCCACCCGCAGTTTCAATCGCGAGAGTTAGCGGAGTTACATCAAGCAGGAGGACGTCTTTCACGTCGCCCTTGAGCACGCCACCTTGAATCGCGGCGCCGACCGCCACGACTTCATCGGGGTTCACACCCTTATGGGGCTCCTTGCCAATTAATTCCCGCGCCGTCTCAATGACTTTCGGCATCCGAGTCATCCCACCGACGAGTACGAGCTCGTTGATGTCCTTCTCGGAAAGCTTCGCATCCGCGAGACAATCTTTCACCGGCTTGATGGTGCGCTGGAAAAGGGAGTCGGTGAGCTGCTCCAGTTTCGAGCGGGTCAGCTTCTTCTGGATATGCTTCGGACCACTCGCGTCGGCGGTGATGAAGGGCAGATTGATCTCGTATTCCTGGGAAGAGGAAAGCGCGATCTTCGCCTTCTCCGCTTCTTCCTTGATGCGCTGAATCGCATCCGGCTGCTTCGAAAGATCAATGCCACTGTCCTTTTTGAATTCGTTCACGATCCAATCGACGAGGACGTTATCCCAGTCATCACCCCCAAGGTGAGTGTCGCCGTTGGTCGCCTTCACTTCGAAAACGCCGTCGCCAATCTCCAGGACAGAGATATCAAAGGTGCCGCCGCCCAAGTCGTAGACCGCGATCTTTTCGTCCTTCTTCTTGTCGAGACCGTAAGCCAGGGAAGCCGCGGTCGGTTCGTTGATGATTCGCAGCACTTCCAAGCCCGCGATTTTACCCGCGTCCTTGGTCGCATTGCGCTGAGAGTCATTGAAGTAAGCCGGCACGGTGATGACTGCCTGGGTGATCTTCTCGCCGAGCTTCGCTTCCGCGTCGGACTTGAGCTTTGCGAGAATCATGGCGGAGACTTCCGGCGGGGAGAAAGTCTTCTTCTCGCCGTTCACCTCGACCTGCACGTGGGCGTCGCCATTGGCGGCCTTCACGAGCTTATAGGGAACGCGGTGTTCCTCTTCACGGACCTCATCAAACTTGCGGCCCATGAACCGCTTGATCGAGAAAACCGTATTCGCGGGGTTGGTGACCGCCTGCCGTTTTGCGGCCTGACCGACGAGTCGTTCGCCGTTTTTTGCGAACGCGACGATCGAAGGCGTAGTGCGCGCCCCTTCGCTGTTTTCCAAAACTACCGGGTCGCCGCCCTCCATCACCGACATACAGGAGTTGGTGGTGCCCAGATCGATACCTAAAACTTTAGCCATTTATATATAGAAAATCCTTTCGCCAGAGTGTTTAGCAAGGGGCGTTCCGGTCATGGAGTTGGTTTATAAAGATTTGAACAAAATAAGCTTATGTATTTCTTGCCAGGCGAAGCTCGGATAGAATTGGGACACGGTGGCGCGAAATTATCGGGCTAGAACCAGCTCGTTGCGCCAGGATGTCCCCGCATCTTGGTATGCCGGTTGCTCAGATATTCGAATGCAACCTGTGGCCGACCGTAATCCGCCCGCCCGCATTTCGGACCTTTTCTTTAAATGCACTGTTTGCGGAGCTTCCCTCGTGGTGGATGCCGCGGCCGCTGGAATGACTTTGAACTGCCAGGAGTGCGGACGACCCACGACGGTCCCGTTAGCGGTGACATCAGTACCGTCCGACGCCGAGGGTGAGGCCGTTCGCGAGGCGGATCTGCGGCGTCATTTGAAGGAGAACGAGTCGCAACGAACCGAGATCACCGGCTACATCAATCAACTCAACATCCAGCTCCACCGCTGGCAACTGCGCCTGCAAACGCTCAACGAGCGGAACGCTGAGTTGAGCGCCGAAATCGACGCGCTCGGTAGGCCGAACCCGGTCGAGCCTTAACTTGTCGCTGTTCTCCGCAGCGGCTAGCTTCCCCGCCTGATGACGCCGGGAGAGACCGCTAAGGAGAAACTCACCGCGCTGCGCGGGAAGCTGCGGGAGCATGCGCCCCTGGTGATCGCTTATTCCGGGGGAGTGGATAGTGCCTTTCTGCTCGCGGTGGCCGCGGAAGCGATTGGTCCGGATTGCCTGGGGGTGATCGCGGACAGTCCGAGTTTGCCCCGGCAGGCGTTGCACGATGCGCTCGCGCTCGCCGAGCAGATCGGCGCCGTCGTCGAGATGGTCCAGACCGGCGAGATGGACGATCCGAACTACACGAGCAACCCGGTAAATCGTTGCTACTTCTGCAAGGCGGAACTGTTCACGAAACTCGACGCCCTGGCGGAGGCTCGAGGTTTCCGCGCGATCGCTTATGGCGAGAACGCCGACGACGCGCAGCAGGTCCGCCCCGGCCGCAAAGCCGCGGCGGAGTTCGCTGTGCTCGCGCCGTTGAAAGACGTGGGCCTAACGAAAAGCGATATCCGCGCTCTTTCCCGCGCGCTGGATCTGCCCACGGCGGATGCACCAGCCCAGCCCTGCCTGAGTTCGCGCATCCCGCACGGTACGCCGGTGACTGCGGAAGCGCTCGGCATGATCGAGCGTGCGGAAGCGATTGTGCGCGAGTTTGGGTTCTGCGTCTTCCGCGTGCGGCATCACTTGCAGGCCAACCGGCCGGAAGCGCGGGTGGAAATCTTGCCTAACGAGCTGCCAAACCTCGCCGGCCGGTCTGCCGCGCTTTGCTCTGCCCTGCGCGCCGTCGGCTACGCCGAGGTGCTGATCGACGACCGCGGCTATCGCTCGCCGGTGGCGTAAAGCGGGGCCCTCCCGGGGGCGGGAGAATTCACCGAACTGTCACGCCGCCGCCACGCGTTCGTAACAATCGTTCCCTAGCCTCTGCCGTATCGAAGAAATTCGGACCGCTGGCTTCCTCGGAGCGCCGGTGCCTAACCAACCCGCGGCGCGAGCCGCAAAAAAGGAGAAACAATGTTTGTCAAAAAAATTGCAGCCATCGCGCTGGCGACGGCTTTATTCGGCGGCGCCTCGCTTGCGCGGGCCCAGGATAGTGGAGCGCTGCTGGAGCTGCTCGTGAAGAAGGGCCTGATCTCGGACCAGGAAGCGGAAGATGTCCGCGCGGACTTGGTCAAAGACAATGCCGGCACGGCGGCCGGGAAGTTGAAGCTTTCCACGCCGCTGACCGAACTGGAGATTTATGGGGACGCGCGGGTGCGCTACGAGATTCGCACCGCGGAAGCGGGCGCTCCCGATACAATCACGACCCCGGGTGATAACTCGCAGCGGAACCGTTTCCGCTATCGCCTCCGGCTCGGCCTTCGCGGCACCCTGGTCGACGACTTCTTCTTCGGCGTCCGCGTGGAGACAAGCACCAACCCGCGTTCCACGAACATCACCTTCGGCGATGACAGCGGGGTGAACGGGCCGTTCTCCAAAGACAGCGATCGCCTGAGCGTCGGCCAAGCCTATTTCGGTTACAAAGGCATCCGCGACCTAACCCTGACGGTCGGCAAGATGGCGAACCCCTTCGTGACCACATCGATGACCTGGGACGGCGATATCAATCCTGAAGGTCTCGCCGAGCAGTGGAAGCATACCTTCAGCTTTGGCGGCGGCGGGGGGTCTTCCGCGGTTGAATCCATGGGCAAGGATGGCAAGACGGTCGTAACCCATAGCGCAGGTGAACCCTCGAGCCCGATCACGGTCGATGTCTTCGCGAACTTCGGGCAATTCATCTACGACGATTCTAACCCGGAAAATCCGGTCGGACCGGCGCCGAACGGCGTGCCGAGAAACGACGCTTTTCTCCTCGGTTGGCAGGTCGGGGCGAAGGTTAATTTCACCAAATCGATCTATCTCCAGCTGGCGCCGACTCTTTATAACTATACCGGGAACGGCGATAGCTTTAACACTCACTTCAGCGGCGATCCCGCTTTCCTTGACGCGAACGGGACGAAGATCACGCCGAACCAGACGGGCATTAACAGTCTCCTCGTCTTCGATATGCCGGTTGAGTTCGGGTGGAAGTTTGGAGAACTCCCCATGCGCGCTTTCGGCGACTTCGCGGTGAACTTCAATGGCGACGACCGTGCGGCCGCGGCCGGGCACGCGGACAAGGGCGACCAACGCTATGCCTACCAGATCGGCCTGGCCGCAGGTAAACTGAAAGCCAAGCATGATTGGCAGCTCTCCGGCTTCTACCAGCACGTCGATCAGTACGCGCTCGATCCTAATCTGGTGGACTCCGACATCTTCGATAGTCGCGTCAACATGGAAGGCTTCGTCGTCCAGGCGGGTTATGCCGTCAGTGATGCGGTCATCTTTAACCTGACTTACGGCTACGGCGGACAAGCCGATCGCAGTCTCGGAACTGGCGGCGTGGGCGATGCCTTCGGCCTCAATCCGCTACGCAAATACAGCATCTTCCAAGCTGACTTGAGCGTGAAGTTCTGAGGCAGAAAAAAACTAAAACTAATTATCCTACGATATGAGAACTAAACTACTGCTTCTAACTCTCGGTCTCAGCGTGCTGGGCTCTTCCGCCTACGCCGATCGGCTCGTGATCAAAGGCTCGGATACCCTCGGCGCGAAGCTCGTGCCGCAGCTCGCCGAAGCCTTCAAGGCTGGGCATCCCGGCACCACCTTCGACATCGCGGCCGAAGGTTCCACCACAGGGATCGCAGCGATTATTGATGGCACGGCTCAGATCGGCATGGCCAGCCGGCGGGCGAAGCCGGCGGAGGTCGGCGCGGCCTCGGGCAAGGGAGTGAGCATGAAGCCGACGATCGTCGCGTATGACGGTATCGCGGTGATCGTGAACTCGGCCAACCCGGTGAAAGGGCTGACCAAGAAACAAGTGGAGCAGATCTTCACCGGCGATGTCACCGACTGGAGCGCAGTTGGCGGGAGCCCGGGTAAGATCTCGGTTTACACCCGTAACACCTCCTCCGGCACTTACTCCGAGTTCAAGGAACTGGCGATGAAGAAGCGCGACTACGCCCCGAGCGGCCAGAAGATGGCCGGCAACGAGCAGATCGCTTCCGAAGTCGGGAAGAACGCCAACGGGGTCGGTTATGTCGGACTCGCCTACACCAAGGCGGGCGGGATCAAGGTCGAGCCGATCGATGGCAACGCGCCCTCGGTGAAGAGCGTGCAGAACAAGAGCTATCCCTATGCTCGGCCGACCTTCTATTACACCAACGGCGAGCCGTCCGGCGTGGCCAAGGAGTTTCTCGACTTCACGATTAGTCCTGCGGGACAACGGATCGTCGGCCAGGTGGGCTTCGTTCCGATCAAGTAATTATAGGTTAGGCTAGAGGTCTGCCCGCCGGGGGAAACTCCGGCGGGCTTTCTTTTTCATGCCAGCCGGTCTCCCTGACTTATAATCGTTAGGCAAAAGGGAAGCGCCTTAACCGAAGCGGCCGGTGATGTAATCCTCCGTCTGGCGCTGGAGCGGCTGGGAGAAGATCTTCGCCGTGTCCCCGAACTCGATCAGCTTCCCGAGATAGAAGAAGGCGGTGTGATCCGAGCACCGGCTGGCCTGCTGCATGTTGTGGGTCACGATCACGATCGTGTAGTCCTGTTTCAGGATTCGAATCAGCTCTTCCACTTTCGCGGTGGCGATGGGATCGAGGGCGGAACAAGGCTCATCCATGAGCACGATTTCCGGTTCGACCGCGAGCGCGCGCGCGATGCAGAGGCGCTGTTGCTGGCCGCCAGAGAGACCGAGCGCATTGCGCTCGAGGCGGTCTTTCACTTCGTCCCAGAGGGCGGCCCGGCGGAGACTTTTCTCGACCGCTTCGTTGAGCAGAGACGTTTTCTTCACTCCCGCGATCCGCAGACCGTAAGCGATGTTGTCGTAGATCGATTTCGGGAACGGGTTCGATTTTTGAAAGACCATCCCGATGCGGCGGCGGAGATCGACCACGTCCACTTCGGGCGCGTTGATGTCGAGACCGTCGACCCGGATGGCGCCGCGCGTGATGTGCGCACTGTCGACGAGGTCGTTCATCCGGTTCAGGCAGCGGAGGAGCGTCGTCTTCCCGCAGCCCGACGGGCCGATGAAAGCCGTGACCGCGCGGGGTGGAATTTGCAGGTTGATCCCGTGCAGGACTTCCTGGGCGCCGTAGGCGAAATTCAGGTGCTCAATCTCGATCGTGGCAGGGGCGGCGCTCGACGGAGGAGCGAGTTCAGCAGCGGGCTGCGGAGTAGCGGTTTCAGGCATAGCGAGCGTGTTCACCACGAGAGGCGGTTCCGGCTGCGTTCCCGCAAGATCACGGAGGTCAGGGCGATCAGCATGACGAGCGCAAGGAAAACGAAGGCGGTGCCGTATTGCACGCGCTCGGTGTATTCGTTCTGCGGGATCTTCGAGCTGACGACATAGATATGATAGGGCAGCGCCATCACGCCCTGGAAGAAAAAGTCGGTCCAGTGTTTCACCTGCCACGGCATTTCGTCGCGCAAAGCGTAGGCGGCGGTGAACATGATCGGCGCCGTCTCCCCGGCGACGCGGGCGATTCCGAGGATCGAAGCGGTCAGCACGCCAGGCATCGCATAGGGCAGGACGTTTTTGCGGATCGTCTGCCACTTCGTCGCGCCGAGTGCGAGAGAGCCTTCGCGCAAGCCCTGCGGGACCGCCCGGAGCGCCTCTTCACTGGCGGTGATGATCGCTGGCAGCACCATCAAACCGAGCGTGAACCATCCAGCGATGAGGGAGACGTTCCATTTAAAAAAAATCACGAAGAGCCCAAAACCGAAGAGGCCGAAAACGATCGAGGGCACGCCGGCGAGATTTAGAATCGCCACCCGGATGAGGCGAATGGTGCGCCCGTTCCGGCTGTATTCGCTCAGGTAAATCGCGCTGCTGATCCCGATGAAGAGCGCCACGACCATCGACCCGATGACGAGCAGCGCGGTGCCGACGATGCAGGGAAAAATCCCGCCGGCCGAATACGCGACCGTCTCGGGTTCCACCTTGGCCGCGGGATGAGCCGTCTGCCATTCCCGGAAAGCGTGGTCGCCCAGGGTTAGTTTTTTTCCCTCGTAATCGAAAACGTAAAGCGTCTCCGGCGCTTCGGTGAGGAAAGGCACATTCACAAACGGCGGCCGGAGCGAGAAGACCGTGCTCCCGCCCTTGATGCCGATGTCGAGGAAGATGTAGCTCGTGGTCGCGATCACGAGATAAGTGGCGAGTCGGAAACTCCAGAAGGCGATTTTTTCCACCAGCCGCGCGCGGCGGTGTTGCGGCGAGAGCGTGGTCATTTAGCCGATGCTCATCCGGTAACGCTGCACCACTTTTTGCGCGAGGTAGTTAATCCCGAGCGTGATCGTGAAGAGGACCAGCCCGACCATGAAGAGGGCGCGGTAGTGAATGCTCCCGCGCACCACCTCGCCCATCTCCTGCGCGATGATCCCCGTCATGGTGTGGACCGGCTGGAAAAGCGCGCCCAAACCTTCGCTGAAATCCGGAATCTCGATCCGGTTTCCCGCGCAGAGCAGCACCACCATCGTCTCGCCGATTACCCGGCCGAGCCCGAGCAGGATCGCGGAGATGATGCCGGAGAGCGACGCCGGCACGAGGACGCGCGCGATGGTTTGCAGACGATTCGCGCCGAGCGCATAAGAGGCCTCCTTGAAGCCCCGAGGCACATTCCGGAGTGCATCTTCCGAGAGCGTGAAAATGGTCGGGATCGCCATCAGCGCGAGGAGCGAGCCCGCGGTGAAGACATTCAGCCGCTCACTGATCGGAAAAAACGAAACCCAGCTCAGCCAGTGAGATTGCGACGCCGCGCGGATCGCTTCCCCGACTACCGCGATGCCGAAAAATCCCAGCACCACCGAGGGAATCGCGGCGATGAACTCGATGTAGGGCTTGATCAGTTTCTTCTCCGTCCGGCTGGCGATTTCGCTCACGTAAATTGCCGCCGCGACCCCGAAGGGGACGCCGATCACCAGCGCCACCGTGGCCACCATGATCGAGCCGACGAGCAGCGGTCGGATGCCGTACCAATCTTGCCAGAAGCTCGCGGTGATCCAGTCGTGCCCGAAGAGAAACGCGTTGATCCCTCGATACCACGGCACCGGCTTCGCGGGATTCCAGTTCGCCAAGTCCTGCTGCACCGTCGGCAGGGTGGTGATGAAATCCCGGACCTGTCCCTTCCAGCGTTGGAGCTGTTTCTCCGCGGTCGGGCTCGTGAGACGAGGAGTCGCGTTGAGCAACCCGGCGACCTTCGCGGCCACGCCGGTGGTTGCTTGACGGAAGGCTGGCGCGCTCGCGCGGAGACTCGCGATCGTCGCCGCCTGGTCCACCGGCGGCACAACTAGTTTCGCCGCCGCCTGAGCCTGTCCCGCGCGGATCAACCGATCCTTTTCCGCGACGACTTCGGATTGATGCGCGATCGCTTCTTTCAAACCCATCGCTTCGTCGTTCAGATCCGAGACCAGACCATTGAGCTCCTCGCCGGCATCGCTGAACGCTGTCGCGAACTGATCGAAAGGTGCTAGCGCCGCCTGCGCGGCTGCGGCGGTACGATGCTCGCGCATGAGATCGGTAAACGCCACCAGCCGGATCCGGTTGAGCGCACGCGTGAGCGCCTCATGTTCCGCCGCGGGTTGGCGCAGGATGTCCACATACTCGAGCCCCGCGGTCCGATAGCGGCGCAGGTTGCGGAGATTTTCGCCGAAAAAGCCGAAGCCTTCCCGGCCGAGGAAAATTGTGATCAGCGCCAGCACGACGACGGCGATGAAGGCGTTGCCGCCAAAAAAATATTTGATCCCCCGCTCGGTCCACTGGCGGCTCCGGCGGGCCTTGGTCTTGCCGTCGGTCAGAGTCAAGAGAGGCGCCGCCATTTCCACCCGAGGACGATGCGGAACGGCCCCGCTACCGACAACGCTTTTAATGTTACGATCGTGTGGCGACGCGGCCGTGGCCGCGGCTAATTCTGGCTCCAGTCGAGCACGATCTTGCCGGAGTTACCCGACTTCATCAGCTCGATCGCTTCCTGGAAATCCTGATACGGAAAACGATGTGTGATCACGGGAGAAATGTCGAGCCCGCCCTGGATCATCGCGGTCATCTTATACCAGGTCTCATACATTTCCCGGCCGTAGATTCCTTTGATCGTTAGGCCATTAAAGACGACGACGTTCCAATCGATCGCCGCACTGTCGGGCATGATCCCGAGGAGCGCGATCTTGCCGCCATGAAACATCGCCGGCAGGAGATCGGCCATCGCCTTGGGGCTGCCAGACATCTCGAGGGCGACGTCGAAACCTTCCTTCATCCCGAGCTGTTTCATGGCATCGCCGAGCGTGGCGCTGCGCACATCGAGCGCCAGGGTGGCTCCCATCTTCTTCGCAAGCTCGAGGCGGTAGGGATTGATGTCGGTGATGACGACGTTGCGGGCGCCGGCGAATTTACAGATGGCCACGGCCATGCAGCCGATCGGTCCCGCGCCGGTGACGAGCACATCTTCGCCGACGAGGTCGAACGAAAGCGCGGTATGGGTCGCGTTGCCTAACGGGTCGAAGCAGGAAAGGACATCGAGGGGGATGTTCGGATCGGCGTGCCAGACATTCGACATCGGGATGGAAAGGAACTCCGCGAAAGCTCCCTGCCGATTCACACCCACGCCTTTGGTGTTGGGGCAAAGATGCCGCCGCCCGGCCAGGCAATTGCGGCAATGTCCGCACACGATATGGCCTTCCCCCGTCACCAGGTCGCCACCCGCAAAGCCCTGCACCCGCGCCCCGACCCGCTCGACGACGCCGACGAATTCATGTCCGACCACCATCGGGACCGGGATGGTCTTCTGCGACCAGGCGTCCCAGTTATAAATGTGGACGTCGGTCCCGCAGATCGATGTCTTCCTGATCCGGATGAGGACGTCATCATCGCCGACTTCCGGGACGGGGACTTCTTCGAGCCAGAGACCGGGCTTGGCCTCTTTTTTCACCAGTGCCTGCATCGTCTTCTGCATGGCGGGAAAACTAGGCGGTTCCCGCAGGCAGGAAAGCGGGAATTAATCGCAGCCGGCTGCGAAGACGGCTCTCGCCCAGGTCCGCGACAACTTGTTGGACAAAGAGCATTGCCTTGGGAAGATGGCAGGGATGTCCGCGTCTGTAGACCGCGCCAACCCGAAGCCGGTCACGGCTCGCCTTACTTTTGTGCTCCGCTTTGCGAGCACGATCGCGCTTTGGTCAGTGGCGCTCTTCATCGTTTTCGCCGGCTATGAGCTGGGCTTTTATGCACTCATCAGTGTCATCGGGATGATCGCGCTCTGGGAGTTTTACGGGATGCTCGATCACAAGGGGCTCCCGAATTTTAAAATCACCGCGATGATCTGCGGCGCGATCATGCTCGTGGGAAGTTTCTATTACTTCTCGCACTACGGTCCGGCGCGCTCCTACGATTTTGAGACGGCGGTGCTGCTCTTTTTCCTGCTCACGGTTTTTACCCGGCAGATGTTCAGTTTCCTGCGCGACGACGAGCCGCTGCGGACGATGGCTTACACGCTTTTCGGACTACTCTATGTCCTTTGGCTGTTTAACTTCGTGACCAAGATCGTCTACGCGACACCGCGGCTGCCGGATGGGTCGGTGACTGGGCAGTTCTACGTCTTTTACTGCATCGCGATCACAAAATTCAGCGACATGGGTGCCTATCTTACGGGCAGCCTGATCGGTAAACATAAGATGATGCCGCACATCAGTCCGAAGAAGACCTGGGAAGGATTTTTCGGCGCACTTTTTTTCTCACTGCTCGCGAGTGTGGGGCTGATTTTGTTAATGCCGGGACATTTCTCGATCCTGACCATGCCGCACGCGATCGTGCTCGGGCTGTTGCTCGGTTTCGCGGCGGTGATCGGCGATCTCGCGGAGTCGATTATCAAGCGCAGCACGGGCGTGAAGGATTCCGGGAATATGTTGCCGGGGATCGGCGGCGCGCTCGACTTGATTGACAGCTTATTGTTTACGGCGCCGCTGCTGTTTTTCTATCTGCGGCTGGTGATCAGGGTGCCGTAGGGAGAGGGGATTTTGACCGCGGATTGCGCGAATTCCGCGGATGGGAACTGGAAACGGGATTCTTCCATCCGCGCAATCCGCGGTTCGTCTTTGGCGATGGCGGTCGGTTTGTGCGCTGAGACAGCGCACGCTACAACTGTGGGGTGAGACGCAAACGCGTAGTCGTGCTCGGCGCGACCGGATCGATCGGCGAGAGCACGTTGAAAGTGGCGCGCGATATTCCCGACCGGCTGGAAATCGTCGGGCTCGCGGCGAAATCGAACGCGAAGAAACTGGCGGCGCGGGCCAATCTCGTGCGGCCGGAAGCGGTTTGCCTCGTCGATGAAGACAAGCTGGGCGAACTCTGCGCTAACCTCGAATACAAGCCGAAGATCTTCGCCGGCGAAGACGGTCTGGACGAGATAGCCTGCCTCGCGAGCGCGGAGATGGTGCTCGTGGCCGTGGTCGGGACAGGTGGCTTGCGGCCGGCTTTGCGCGCGATCGAGGCCGGGAAAGATCTCGCCGTCGCGAGCAAGGAAATCCTCGTCATGGCCGGCGAAGCGGTGATGGGCGCGGCGGCGAAAAAAGGAGCGCACGTGTTGCCGGTCGATAGCGAGCACAACGCGATCTATCAATGTCTCGAAGGCCGCGACCTGGCGACTGTGCGCCGGGTCATTCTCACTGCCTCAGGCGGCCCATTCCGCGAAACGCCTACCGATAGCTTCGCCGCGATCACGCCCGAGCAGGCGCTGAAACATCCGACCTGGAACATGGGCCCGAAGGTGACGATCGATTCTGCGACGCTTTTCAACAAAGGCCTCGAGATGATCGAGGCGCACTGGCTTTTCGGCGTCGGGATGGATCGCGTGGATGTGGTGATTCACCCGCAGAGCATCGTGCACTCGATGGTGGAGTTCGTGGATGGCTCAATCCTCGCGCAGCTGTCGCATTCGGACATGTGTTTCCCGATTCAATACGCGGTCACCTGGCCCGATCGGGTCGCGAACACTCTCCCGCCGCTCGATTTCGGGAAGCTCCAGAAGCTCGAATTCGCGACTCCCCGCTTCGCTGACTTCCCCGCGCTCCAGCTCGCGCGCCGCGCCGGCGAGACCGGCGGCACCCTGCCTGCTGTAATGAACGCCGCCAATGAAGTCGCTGTCTCAGCCTTTCTCGATCGCCGGATCGCCTTTCCACGCATCTGGGGTTTGGTCGAGGAAGTGATGAACCGCCACGCCTCCGTTGCACAGACGACCCTCGATGCCATATTGGACGCCGATCGCTGGGCGCGTGAAACGGCGGCATCGCTTACCTGATTTTCCCGCATGATTTCGCACATCGCTCGCGTCGTTTTCCTCCTCTTCGAGGTCGTCATCCTTTTTAACCTGCTCATCGCGGTCCACGAGCTCGGGCATTTCCTCGCCGCGAAATGGCGCGGGCTTTTCATCGAGCAGTTCGGCATCTGGTTTGGGAAACCGATCTGGCAGAAGAAAATCAACGGCGTGCTCTACAGCGTCGGGAGCATTCCCGCCGGCGGATTTGTGAAACTCCCGCAGCTCGCGCCGATGGATATCATCGAGGGCGAAGCCGACGTCGATCGCGCGACGCTGCCGCCGATCTCCGTGCCCGATAAAATCATCGTCGCGCTGGCGGGGCCGGTTTTCAGCGTGCTCCTCGCGCTCTTTTTTGCCTGCGTCGTCTGGGCGGTGGGGCGGCCGGTGGGGGAGTCGGATGTCACAACCACGATCGGCTACGTCATGCCGGGTTCGTCGGCGGAACAGGTCGGCCTGCGACCGGGCGATAAGATTCTCGCGGTCGACGGCAAGAAGGTGACGCGCTTTCTCGGGTTTAACGACAGCGTTAGCTGGGCGGTGATCCGCAGTGAAGGCGATACCGTGCCGGTGGAATTCGAGCGCGCGGGCAAGGCCCAAACGGTCCAAGTCGTCCCCTTTAAACCAACCAAGACCGGCTGGCATCGGCAGGGCACGCGGCAGTTGTTGATCAGCCCCGCGGAGAGCGCGGTGATCGAGAAAGTGGAGCCGAAAACACCCGCAGCGCTTGCCGGTTTGCAACCACACGACGTCGTCACGGCCTATAACGGCACTCCGATTTATAGCCCGATCGCGCTCGCCGAGTTCATCGACAAACATCCGACCGGGCAAGTCGCGCTCACCGTGGAGCGCGGGGACCGCACCATGGTCGTGAAGGTGACGCCGACCCTCCTGCCGACCGAGGGGAAGATGAAAGCGCGGATCGGCATCGGGTGGGACGCGGACGGCAAGACTTTCATCGCACATACGAATCCGTTTGAGCTGGTCTACAAGAGCGTCACCGGCACCCTCGAAACGCTCGGCGCGGTCGCCTCGCCGAAAAGCGACGTGAAACTCCAGCACATGAGCGGCCCCATCGGCATCGGTCACATTTATTACCTCCTCTTCGAGAACGAACGCGGCTGGCAGCTCGCCTTGTGGTTCAGCGTGATCCTGAACGTCAATCTCGCCATCCTCAACATGCTCCCGATTCCCGTACTCGACGGCGGCCACATCGTGCTCGCGATCCTGGAAGGAATCCGGCGCAAGCCGATCAGCATCAAGTTGCTCGAGTTCGTGCAGACCGGCTGCGCGGTCGTAATCATCGGCTACATCTGCTACGTCAGCTTCTTCGATATCGGCGATTTCTTCGGGTCAAAAGGCGACCCGGATTTGCCGAAGCCGACTCCAGCGACGGCGAAACCGTAGACCGCGCCGGCCTTTTGCTTCGTGCGGCATCGCCGTTATAAAGAAGCATGCAAACTTCGATGACCACGACGGCGTTCGAGATCGAGGGATTCCGTGTCGCGCAGAGTCTGGGGGTCGTCCGCGGGATCATTGTGCGCTCGCGGTCCATCTTCGGGACGATCGGGGCTGGCCTGCAAACTCTGGTCGGCGGGAACATCACAATCCTGACGAATCTCTGCGAAAAAACTCGCCAGGATGCGCTCGACCAAGCGATCGAGCACGCGCGCGCGCTGGGAGCGAACGCGATCATAGGCCTGCGCTACGATGCCACCGAGATCATGCAGGGGGTAACCGAAGTCTTGTGTTACGGAACGGCGGTGGTGCTCGAACCGCAGGCGCCTGCGAAGCAATGAACTACTGCGACTCGCCCTTCAGTTATCACCGTCGCGTCTCGCGTGAGGTGATGGTCGGCCACGTCGGCGTCGGCGGCGAGAACCCGATCCGCGTCCAGTCGATGATCACTTGCGACACGATGGACACGGAGGCCTCGATCGCGCAGACGATGGAGCTTGCGGCTATTGGTTGCGAGATCGTGCGCATCACCGCGCCGACGGTGAAGGACGCGGCGAACCTGCAGGATATCGTGAGCGGGCTGCGCGAGCGCGGCTGCGACGTGCCGATCGTGGCCGACATCCATTTCAAACCGGATGCCGCGATGGAAGCGGCGAAATGGGTCGAGAAAGTCCGGATCAATCCCGGCAATTACGCCGACTCGAAGAAGTTCAAGATCATCGAGTACACCGGCGAGCAATACGCCGCCGAGCTGGAGCGCATCCGCGAACGCTTTGCGCCGCTCGTTAGGCTGAGCAAAGAGCGGGGGATCGCGATGCGGATTGGCACCAATCACGGCTCGCTCAGCGACCGGATCATGAACCGCTACGGCGACACCCCGCTCGGGATGGTGGAGAGCGCACTCGAGTTCGCCCGGATCGCCCGCGAGATCGATTATCACGCGCTGATTTTTTCGATGAAATCGAGCAATCCGAAGGTGATGATCGCGGCTTATCGGCTGCTGGTCGCCCGGTTGCGAGAAGAGGGTCCGGACTGGAATTACCCGATCCACCTCGGCGTGACCGAAGCGGGGGAAGGCGAAGACGCGCGGATCAAGAGCGCGATCGGTATCGGATCGCTCCTGAGCGATGGCATTGGCGACACGATCCGGGTTTCGCTCACGGAGGACAGTATCCATGAGATTCCGGTCGCTCAGGCCCTCGCGAGATCGACCGAGACACGCGAAACTAAAATCGCTGCGCCGGCGACGGGCCTTTCCTTCGACCCGTTTTCCTATCAGCGGCGCGCGACGCGGACGCTCACGGTCGGCGCCTTCTCGTTGGGCGGCGAGGAGACCGTGCGGGTCGCGATTCGCCAAGCCGGTTACGATAAGATCGCGCACAAGATCGACCGCATGGGCGACTACAAACCGGAGCTGGTATACGAATTTTCCGACGTCGCGGAGGTCGACCCGCGGGACGACGCGGCGATCGCAAAATTAAACGAAACCGCGAACCTCCGCTTGGTCGCGGTGGCCAACGATCTTGATCTCCCGGTGATCGCCGCCTACCGGTTGCTCGCGGCTAAATTGCAGCCGCGCCATCCGATTCTGCTGAAGGATCGCCTAACGATCGCGGATAATCCCGGTGCGGAATTTTTGCCGACTCTGCTCCAGGCCGCGACCCCTATCGGCTCGCTTCTTTGCGATGGAATCGGCGATGCGATTCTGGTGCAGGGCGAAGACGGGCCGGGACAGGCGATGCGCCTCTCCTACAACATCCTGCAGGCGGCCGGAACCCGGATTTTCAAGACCGATTACGTGGCCTGCCCCTCCTGTGGGCGGACGCTTTTCAACCTGCAAACCACCACCGCGCGGATCAAGGCGGCGACTGTGCACCTGAAGGGCGTGAAGATCGCGATCATGGGCTGCATCGTGAACGGCCCGGGCGAAATGGCCGACGCGGATTTCGGCTATGTCGGCGGGGCGCCGGGGAAGGTGAATCTCTACGTCGGGAAGACCGCGGTGAAATTTAACATCCCGGAAGCGGAAGCGGTGGATCGGCTCCAGGACCTGATTCGTGAACACGGGAAGTGGGTGGAGCCCGTGCTGGCTGCGCAAGACGAGCCCGCCGCAGCAGGCGTCTCGGCCTAATTTTTCGAGGCGCGAGGGGATTTCGTGGGGTCTTTGCCAGACGTTTGAAAAGGCGTTCATTTCCCTCGGCAAACGAAGATTTTTGTTGTTCAAACCTGACGAGTTTGTCATACTCGCCGTTCGCCACAGTGCTCTCCACTGCGGCATCGGTTCACATCAACAAGAAAACGAATAGCTCATCTATGATTAATACGTTCAATCGGTTTACCCCTGCGGGGCAGTGGAGGCGGCTCGCCGTCACTTCGGCTTCGCTTTGTCTCGGCCTCGTCGCCACGTCCCTCGTGGCGCGGCCCGTGCCGCAAAATCTCGCTGGTGGCCTCGGCGCTCTCGTCGAAAGCCATCTCGCCGCCAAGGCCAATGGCAAAGCGCAATTCAACGGCTTCACCACCCAGCAGGCTGCTGACTATGCGAGCAATGCAATCCAGGATCCCGATTCGGGCCGTTTTCTGGTTGATATCTATCCGCTGAATAACCGGGTGACCGCCGAGAAACTGGTGAGCACGCTGCAACAGCGCTTCCCCTCCTTCACCATGACCGCGATCGATAAAAAATATCGGGGCGTCGGGGTGGTGGAAGGTTTCATCGCGCTCGATGACGTGGCCGCTCTCGGCAACATGCGCGAAGTGCGTTCCGTGAAGCTCGGTCTCAAGCCGGAAGTGAACCGCTCACGGGCGGGTGGCATCCAGGTCGGGACCACGCTGCCCTTGCTCGGCACCGCCTTCGATCAGGGCGTGTATCAGCATCGCGTGGATCAGATCAACAAGTTCTACAATCCGAGTGCGCGAGTTGATTTCGAAGGCTCGGGCATGAGCATCGGTTTCATCTCCGACAGCATCGGCAGCATCGCGACCGATGTGAATAATTTCGACCTTCCAGGTGCCGCCAATAATCCGGTGAACACCCAGCCGGTGGTGATCCTCCAGGATATCGCCGGGACCGATGAAGGTCGCGGCATGGTGCAGATCGGCTACAAGATGGCGCCGAAAGCGCGCGTCGCTTTCGCCACCGCCAACGGCGGCGAGGTGGGCTTCGCCAACAATATCCGCGCGCTCGCCGCCCTCCCGGGATTCCAGTATCCGCCGAACGTGCAGCAGGGCTTTAAGGCCGACGTGATCTGCGACGACGTGGGCTATAGCGACGAGCCGTTCTTCGAAGACGGCCTCATCGGCAGCGCGGTCGACGAAGTTTTCGCGGCCGGGGTGAGCTATTTCTCCTCCGCAGGTAACGACATCGGTTCCTACGATTACGACTCCGATTATCGCAACGTGCCGAACGGCCCGGGTGCGCTCACGGGCACGAACATCAACCTCGCCGGAGTGCCGACCAACCTCTACCAGGGTGGTTTTCACAACTTCAATCCGAATGCCGGCCAGCAGGATATCGCGCAGACGGTCAACGTCCCGGCGACGCCGCCCGCGACGAACTTCCAGTGGGACGATCCCTACAATCAGGTGCTGAATTTCGATCCGAACCCGATCTTCACCCAGCACGCCGTCTACGTGAACACGGCGTTGACCTTCAACACGCCTCCCCTCACGGCGGGCAACAACTACGTCATCACGGTGGTTGCGGACGTGGGGAGCTCGTTTGATGCGATCGTCACGATCAAGGATCCGAACGGCAACATCGTGGTCGACGCGCAGGACACCGGCACGGATGAGACGATCAACTTCTATCCGCCGATCAACGGTGTTTATAGCATTGTCGTAACGAACTTCGGTGGCACCACCGGCGGCTTCTCGGTCAACGTCTACAATGGCCTCAATCCGCAGCTCACGACGGACTTCAACATTCTGACCTTCGATCTCGAGGGGAATTATCTCCCGACAAGTTCGCTCGCGACGAACAACTACGCGACCAACGTCCCGTTCGAATTCGGCGCCACCAAGCCGAAAACTGGCGAGACTCAGGTCCAGTATGTGATCGCGCGCTCCAGCGTGCCGACGGCTCCTCAGCCGGCGACCCACTTCCGCTGGATCATCCGCGGCAACGGTCTCTCGGGCATCGGGCCGGCGGAATACCTCACGGTTAACACTCCGAACACCAAGGGCCATGCGATGGCGAACGGTTGCAACGGCACGGCGGCTTACAACGTCTTCCGGATGAGCATTCCGGAATATTACACCTCGCCCGGTCCGGCGACCGTTTACTTCGACAAGATGGGCAACCGTCTCTCGAGCCCTGAAGTGCGTCTCCAGCCAGGCGTTGCCGCGGCCGACAACGCCAACACTTCCTTCTTCGGTGGTGACAGTGCGGGTGACCTCGATACCAAGCCGAACTTCTCCGGCACCAGTGCGGCCGCGCCGCACGCCGCTGCGATCGCGGCGCTGGTCATCGAAGCTCACGGCGGCCCGGGCAGCGTGACTCCGTCACAGATGATGGACCTCCTGCACACCAACGCCTTCCCGCACGATCTCGATCCGAACTTCGCCTCGGGTCGGACGCGCACCTCCGATGGCGGCAGCGTGAGTTTCACCGCGAATACCGACCTCGGCCTCAACCCGAACTCCGGCATCAACAACCTGAACCACCTCACGGTGACCTATCAGGGTCCGGGTTCGCTCACGAGCATCGTATTCAATCCTCAAGGCACCGCTGCCACGGCCGGTAACACGACCGGTGGCAACAACGGCCTCGATCTCACGAACACTTACTTCGACAACATCTACCCGGGCATCGTGTTTGAACCGAACACCAAAGCCTTCACGGTGGGTAACCTGTCGGATGTGAGCTCGAGTGACGTGGCGGCTTCCTTCAGTAATCAGGCGCCGCTGCCTTCGCTCGCCGGCCAGTTCTGGACGATGTCGCTCGCGGTCTCCAACAACGCGTTGACCGCTGGTAAAACCTTGCGCTTCACGGTCGGTCACGGCCCGCAACACAACTCCACGGTGACCAATGGAACCGGGCCGGACGGCGGCGCGACTTCCACGGCGTTCACTCAGGCTGATCTCTTCGGCCAGGAATTCCTCCTGCCCGGTGGCACGCTGGCTCGTCGCGGGATGAATTTCAGCGGCACGACCTCCGGTGGTGGAACCTTCAGCGGGTTCATCAGTAACAAGGTTGGTGCGGGTTATTCCAAGACGGACGGCTTCGGCTTCATCAATGCCGAGTCCGCGGTCCGTGCTCCGTTGAACTAATCAGACGAGCAATCCTTAGCGGGACGGCAGGCCAGCGATGGCCTGCCGTTTTTGCTTTTAAGGCGCGGACGTCGGCCGCTTCGGACGCATTCTTTACACTAGAGGGCCACGCCGGCAGCCGGTTGACGCACTGGGTGGTCGCATCCATATTCGCGCTCCTCAAATTGTAGGGCGACCTCTTCGGTTGCCCTCGCCGCCATCACGACGACGACCCCTGCAAGTTTCCCGAGGTACCTACACATGGACAAAATCCGCAACATCGCCATCATCGCCCACGTCGATCACGGCAAGACCACGCTCGTGGATCAACTCCTTCGCCAGTCCGGCACCTTCCGTTCCAACCAAAAAACCGAGGAGCGCATGATGGACTCGATGGATCTCGAGCGCGAAAAGGGCATCACCATCCGCGCGAAGAACGCTGCCTTTAACTGGAACGGCTACCGCATCAACATCGTCGACACGCCCGGCCACGCCGACTTCGGCGGCGAAGTGGAGCGGATCATGAAAATGGTCGACGGCGTTCTCCTCGTCGTCGATGCGCACGATGGTCCGCAGGCGCAGACCCGGTTCGTTCTGAAAAAAGCCCTCGAGAACAAGGTCAAACCGATCGTCGTGATCAACAAAGTCGATCGCGAAAATGCTCGACCGCACAAGGTCCTCGACATGGTGTTCGATCTCTTCGTGGAGCTGAAGGCGAACGATGAGCAGCTCGATTTCCCGATCGTTTACGCGAGCGCGAAGAACGGCTTTGCCATGCGCGAAGTGCACGAGAACAGCGAAGACATGACCCCGCTCTTCGAGGCGATCGTGCAATACATCCCCGCGCCCACGATTGCGTCCGAGCCCTATTTCCAAATGCTCGTCTCGAACCTGCACTACAGCGATTACCTTGGCCGCATCGCGTTAGGCCGCATCGTCAGCGGCCGCGTGACCGTCGGTGATGCCATCGTTTGCATCCATCGCGATGGACGCCGCGAGCGGAGCAACGTCACTGCGCTCTTCACTTACGCCGGGATGGCGCAGGTCGAGACCCAGCACGCCAGCGCGGGAGATATCGTCGGCCTCTGCGGCTTCGAGGAAGTTTTCATCGGCGAAACCCTGACCGATCGCGAGGAGCGCACTCCGCTCCAGTTCGTCGACATCGATCCGCCCACCATCCGAATGCGCATTCTCGTCAACGACTCCCCGTTCGCCGGGCGCGAAGGCAAATTTGTCACCGCCCGCCACGTGCGCGAGCGCCTCATCCGCGAGACTCGCGGCAATGTTTCCCTCTCGGTCAAGGACACGGAATCCTCGGGCGCTTTCGAAGTGAACGCGCGCGGTGAAATGCAGATCGCCGTCCTCGTCGAACAGATGCGCCGCGAAGGTTTTGAAGTCATGGTCTCCCGCCCGGAAGTCATCTTCCAGCGCGACGAAAATGGCTCCCTGCTCGAGCCGATCGAAACTCTCTACGCTGAAGTGCCTAACGAAAACCTGGGCGATGTTCTGCAGGCCATGGCTGGTCGCAAAGGTGAGGTCGTGAGCATGGATCACCACGCCACCCGCGTCAGCGTCGAGGCGATCATCCCCACCCGCGGCCTGATCGGTTTCGAGAGCGACCTGGTCAACCTGACCCGGGGCGAAGGCATCATGAGCCACATCTTCCGCGAGTATGCTCCTTTCAAAGGCGAACTCGAAGGCCGCAATCGAGGGGTGATGGTTTCGATGGAAGCTGGCACGAGCAAGGCTTATTCGTTGAACAACATTCAGGCGCGCGGCAAACTTTTCATCGGACCGCAGGAGGAAATTTATGCGGGGATGATTATTGGCGAGAATGCGCGCCCGGAGGATCTCCCGGTGAATCCTTGCAAGGCGAAAAACCTCACCAACATGCGCAGCCAGGGCGACGGCAAAGGCATTCAATTGGAAGCGCCCTTAAAGATGACCCTGGAGCGTGCTATCGAGTACATCGGAGCGGATGAGTATGTGGAAGTGACTCCGAAGTCCCTCCGCCTGCGCAAGCGCGTGCTCGACGCCAACGCTCGCAAGCGCGCAGCCAACGCCGTCGCAGCCTAACGAGCAGACGGGCAGCCTTGACCGGTTACGGCCGCACCCATAACTTCGCAGCGGAAAGGAGGGAGCGATGAAAACCGAAATCCGGATCGAGTATTGCAGCGTTTGAAACTACGCACCGAAAGCCGTCAGTTTGGCGGCTAAAATTCTCGAATTCGGCGATCGGATCGCGTCGCTCACCCTCGTTCCATCGAGTGGCGGCGCCTTCGAAGTCAGCGCCAATGGCAAGTTGCTCCATTCCAAACTCGATTCCGACGAATGGCCCGATTTCGACGCCGTCGTCGTGCAGATCGGCAAGCTCAAGTAGCTCCCCGGCGACCGGCTGCATTCGCCGCGACCCGCTTTCTTTTTCCCGGAGAGTGAAGGGTGCCTGGTGGCCCTCGCGATCTTCAAAATCGCCGTCGATCCGCAAGGGTCGAGGTAGGTTCGATTCCTATCCTCTCCGCTCTTTTTTCTGCCTAACGAAAGGAGGTGATTCGCATGTCGCGCGAGCAAATCCGTAAGCTGACCTCGCTCTCTTCCTGCGCCGGCTGAGCGTCCAAGTTGAGCCAACAGGCTCTGGCGCAAGTTTTGCGTCAGCTCCCGCAGTATTCGAATCGCAGTGTTCTCGTCGGTTCCGCCACGGCCGACGACGCCGGCGTTTTCCGCCTCGACGCCGACCGCGCCCTCGTGCAAACGGTCGATTTCTTCACCCCGATCGTGGACGACCCATTCGCCTACGGCCAGATCGCCGCGGCTAACGCGCTCTCCGACGTTTTCGCGATGGGCGGGCGGCCGCTCACCGCGCTCAACATCATGGGCATCCCCGCCGATCTCGTCTCCGCGAAAACCATCGCGACCATCCTGCGCGGCGGTCAGGAAAAAGCGCGCGAAGTCGGCTGCGCGATCATCGGCGGGCACACCATCCGCAATCCCGAGCCGATCTACGGGCTAGCAGTCACCGGCCTCGTCTCGCCGAAAAAGATGCTCACGAACGCGCGCGCGCGCGCCGGCGATTTGCTCGTGCTCACGAAACCGCTCGGCACCGGCATCGCCACTACGGGAATCAAACGCGGCCTAACGAGCCGCGAACTCGTCCAGAAAACGATCGCACTCATGTCGCAGGTGAATTGCGCGGGCGCCGACCTCGCCGAGCGCGGTTTGGTCCGCTCGGCCACGGACGTCACTGGCTTCGGTCTGCTCGGTCATCTCGCTTCGATGTGCCGGGCGAGCGGGGTGAGCGCGACGCTGAACGTTCCGGATGTCCCGGCGATCAGCCCGGAAATCGTTGAGCTCATCGAAGCTGACTGCGTGCCTGGAGGCACCGCGCAAAACCTCAAGACTGCCAGCCGCCTCGTGGCCTGGAACCGCGCGCCCAAAACACGCCGAATCCTCCTGGCCGATGCCCAGACCAGCGGCGGCCTGCTGCTCTGCGTTCCTCGCCGTCACCTCGACGAGGTGCTCGATGGGCAGAGCGTTGTCATCGGCCAGATCACCCGTCGCGAAGATCGCCTCATCCGCCTCCTCTCCTGATGCGTTCCATTCCCGCGGTAGAAAAGGTCATGCAGGCGCTCGGCGAGCAAGCGCTCCCGAGGCTCGTCGTTGTTCAGTTCGTTAGGCAAGAACTGGCGCGTCGCCGCGCCGCCGCGACCGACGAACCTCTTGGGGAAATCGTTAGGCAAATTCGGGCGAAGATCTTGGAGCGCGAACGCGACCGTCTCCAGCCGTTGCTCAACGGCACCGGCGTTCTCATCCACACCAACTTCGGCCGGGCACCGCTCGGCGCGGCGGCGGTGCGAGCGGTCACGGAGATTGCGCAGTCCTACAACACCCTCGAATACGACCTGAACGCCGGTCGCCGCGGCCCACGGGCGGCTTACCTCGAGCCGGCGCTCGCGCTCCTCTGCCGGAGCGAGGCCGCGACCGTCGTGAACAATTGCGCCGCCGCCATCGTGCTCCTGGTGCGCCACTTCACGAAGAAGAAACCGGAAGTGATCATCTCGCGCGGCGAGCTGGTACAGATCGGCGGCGGCTTCCGCATCGGCGAAATCATCGAGGCGAGCGGTGCGCGCCTGCGGGAAGTCGGCGCGACCAACAAAACCACGGTCGCTGATTACGCCGCTGCCATCGGTCCGGAGACCGGCTTCATCCTCCGCGTCCACCAAAGCAATTTCTTCCTCGGTGGCTTCACGGATTCGCCGCCTAACGAGGCCATCGCCGAGGTCGCCCGAAAGCGGAAGATTCCCTTCGTGGTCGATCTTGGCAGTGGCGCGGTCGTGGCGACGGAAAAATTCGGCCTCGCCGAACACGAGCCGACCCCGGGTGAAACGCTCAAACACGGAGCTGATCTGGTCTGCTTTAGCGGGGACAAGTTATTCGGCGGTCCGCAATCGGGGATCATCGCCGGCAAGTCGCGGCTGATCACTGCGTTGAAACGCGAGCCGCTCTTCCGCGCCTTGCGCTGCGACAAACTCGTCTTCGCCGCCCTCGAGGCGACGGTCGATACGCACCTGCGGAAACAATGGAACGAGCTCCCGATCCTCGCGCAGCTCCAGACGACGATCGACGATTTGCGGGTTCGCGCCGAAGCGCTCGTTAGGCAAATTGCCTCGCCGATTTTTGAAATCAAGATCGTCGAAAGCAAAGCGGAGATCGGCGGCGGCGCTTTGCCGCGCTCGGCCATTCCCTCGATCGCGCTGCAAATTCACAGCGACGCGCTTTCGCCTAACGAACTCGCGGTCCGTTTCCGCGAGGCGTCGATCATCGGCTACATCGCCCAGGGTAAATTTCGGATCGATCTGCGCACCGTTTTCCCGGCGCAGGATTCCATCCTGCGCGCAGCGCTGTGACGCCGAAAAATTTCATTCTCGCCACCGCCGGTCATGTCGATCACGGCAAGACGGCGCTGATCAAAGCGCTGACCGGCACCGACACCGACCGGCTGCCGGAAGAAAAGGCGCGCGGGATCACGATCGATCTCGGCTTCGCCCATCTCGCGCTCCCGGGTTTTTCCCTGGGCGTGATCGACGTTCCCGGGCACGAAGATTTCATCCGCAACATGATCGCCGGGATCGGCTCGATCGATCTCGTGCTGCTCGTAGTCGCGGCCGACGACGGGTGGATGCCGCAGACCGAAGAGCATCTGCAAATTCTTGATTACCTCCGGATCACGCGCGGCGTGGTGGCGATCACGAAGACCGATCTCGGCGACGCTGCGCGAGTGGGAGAGCAGGTGCGGCAGCGGCTGCAAGGTTCATCGTTAGGCGACGCGCCTATCGTGGCGACTTCGGTGCGGGCAGGACAAGGGCTGGAGGAACTAAAAGACGCGTTGGCCAGTGAATGTGCTCTCGCGCCCGCGCCGCGGGACATTGGAAAACCACGACTGTTTGTCGATCGCGCTTTCACCATGCATGGGTCGGGCACGGTCGTGACCGGGACGCTGAGCGGAGGCGAGCTCGCGCGCGGCGCGGGCGTGATGCTCCGACCGCAGAACCACTCGGCGCGGGTTCGCTCGCTGCAAAGTTACAACCAGGCTCTCGAAGCGGCGCTGCCCTCGATGCGGGTCGCGTTGAATCTGCCGGACGTGCGGCTGGAGGAAGTTCCGCGCGGCACCGTGATCACGACTGCAAACCTTGGCGCGAGCGCTGCGCTCGATGTCCTCCTGCGGCGCTCCGCCCGCAGCTCGGCGCGGCCGCTGAAGACGGGATCGTTTGTGCAGGTGCACTACGGCAGTGCGCGGCAAACGGCGCGCGTGCAATTCCTCGATCGGCGCGAGCTGGCCAGCGGGGAAGAAGCGATCGCGCGGCTCGCGTTGGCCGCACCAGTTTTTGCTTTTGCGGGCGACCGCTTTGTTCTGCGCGATTCCTCTGCGCGGGCCACGATTGCCGGCGGGGTCGTGCTTGACCCGGACGCGGTGGGAACAAATTTTCGCGCGGCCGAACAGCGCGATTTTTTGCGCACTCGCGTCGTCGCGCCGAACGACCTCCCGAATTTGCTGACCTCGCAGTTGCGGCGGGATGGCTACGCGCGCGCCGACGCGCTGCTTGCGAAGTCGAACTTCGGCGCGGCCGAAATCGCCGAATCGTTGCGCCACGGCGAGTTCTTCCAGCGCGAAGGATTGGTCGCCGACGCGGCCTGGTGGCGCGCGCTTTCCATCCGGGCGGTGAAGGCAATCGATGACGCCCATGCCGCACGGCCTAACGAATCCGGCCTGGAGCTGACCCAGCTCCGCGCGGCCCTCACGCTCACGGATGAAAGCGTCTTTGACGCGCTCGTGGCTGATCTGTGCAAGCACGGTTTCGTGCGCGCGGGGAGCGCGCTCCAGCGCGCCGCGCATCAGCTCGCGTTGCCGCCGCAGCTCGAGCAAAAAGGCGCGGCGATTCGCGCCGCGCTCGCCGCGAAACCGTTCGATCCGCCCTCGCGCAGAGAACTCGCGCCCGATCCCGCGGCGCGGGAAGCGCTCCGCTTTCTCGCGAAGACGGGCGAAGCCGTTCTCTTGAATGACGAGGTCGCGCTGAGCGCGGCCGCATTCACAAACATGAAGGCGCAGGTCACCACCGCGCTTCGCGCGCGACCGGCGACCACGAGCGAGCTGCGCCAACTTCTCGGTACCACGCGGCGGGTGCTCATCCCGTTCCTCGAACACCTCGACAAAACCGGCCTAACGACTCGAGCCGGCGACCGGCGCCGGCTTCGTTAGGCGCCGGGAAGATCGACCTCCTGGTCGGTCTCGGCCGACGGCCGTCTCGTCCGTCGGGGTCAGTCAGGATGACTGACTTCCCCGGTCCCCTCGCCGCCGCCGATGTATTGCGCGTGGGCGATCGTGGCCACGATAGTGGAGCCGCCGATGACGTTGCCGAGCAACACCGGGACCATGAAAGCGAAGTAGTCCAAGAGCGTCTTCTGGCCAAGGCCGACGAGGTAAAACGCGTCGACCGAACCGACGATGACGTGCGAGAACTCCGCGATCCCGACCACATAAGTGACGAGGATGATGACCCAGACGCGCGCGGTTTCCGCAAAGGGCATCAGCCAGACCATCATCGCGATGAGGAACCCGGCGAAGACGCCGCGGATGAGGAGCGTGCCGAAGCTGTGGTTGAGGGAGGCTTGCGCAAGATTCTGCATGGCTTGGCGGATCTCGGGTTCCACCACGTCGAGATGACCGAGGAGCCAGGCCATCGCAAAAGTGCCGGCCAGATTGCAGGCCAGAACGATCAGCCAAAGCCGCGCGACGTTGCCGAAAAGGCGCAACTGCGGCTTGCGCAGGAGCGGGAGGATAACCGTGAGCGTGTTCTCGGTGAAGAGCTGCTGGCGGCCGAGCACGACGATGAGGAAGCCCACCGAATAACCGAATTTCGTGATCAGCGGACGCCACGGCGCGTCGGGAAGATGACTTTGCAGAACGGCCTCGGTGAGGAGGGAAAATCCCATCACGAGACCGGCGGCGATGCCGGACCAGGCGAGCGCGGAATTGGAGCGTTCGAGCTCGTGGAGGCCTTCCTGGCGGACGGCTTCGTAAACGATATGGCCGCCGGGAGAAGTCCGCTCCTCGACCTCGGCCTCGTCCGCTCCGCCTTGCTTCGTCGCCTTTTCGTTAGGCATGGCCGGAGAATGCACCGGTCAGGCCTGCGAAGCAAAGACGGCTTCCGGATCTTTGCCGGAGACGCGCCCGGCGCTGATCCAGCCGAAGCGGCTGCAGAGCGCGCCGAGCAGGAAAGAGATGGCGGCGACGGGAACCAGGTTCGTTAGGCAAAGAACGATCGGGAGCGGTCCGCAGAAGAATTCGCCGGCGCGAATGAGCCAGCCGGAACGACCGGCGTGGAGCGCGCGATCAGCGGCTCCGTGTTTGTCGAGTTCGAGCCAAATCCAGAGGAACGTCTCGATGATCGCGGTGAGCATGAGGAGGAGAAAGAGAGGGCGAATTTGCAGACCCAACAACTCGAGCAAGGCGACCGCGCAGCCGAGGCCGGCGGTGCCGAAATGGATCGGGAGCAGGACACGATGGAGAAACCACGCGGGGATGACAGTCGCGCCGATGAGCACGCCAGTGTAGGTCGCAAGCCCGAGTCCCCAGAAAGCGGAGCCGGCGATCAAGGCGTCGGCGATGACGGCGATCACCTTGTCGAGCGTGCCATTGAAGAAATGGCGGAGGTGCAATTCAAACGCGATGCAAGCCGGCACCGCGCAGGTGCCAAACATCGAGAGAATCCAAGCGCCAACCGACATCGGCGATTGGTATTTGAAAACGCGGAGCATGTTTAAAAACATCAGCGGCCGGCCGAGATCGAGGACGAGCAAAACCGGTGAAATGATGGCTCCCGCGGCGGTGATCCAGAGTGCGGCGCGGGTGAGATCCGGTTGACCGAAGAGCAGGCCGGCGCAGGCGAGCAGCGGCGCCATGCCGGCGGCGCCGCCGACAAAAAAGTAGAGCGGAATTTCCCAGGTCCAAACCGGTGGCCTAACGACCGCCTCGCCGTAGTAGCCGGGGTATTTCGGGATCGGTCCACCGGCGACATCGACGCCGCGGCCGGTGACGACGTCCCCGTGCTTGGCCTCCTCGCGCCAGGTCTCGAGCCTCTCCTCGAAATCTTTGTCGGCGCTCATAATGACCCCCGGGAAACGCTCGCGCTTCCTCTGTGGACGCCTCCCTGTGGGAGGCGAGGGAGGAAGCGTCGGTGCCGAGAGGATGCGGAAGCGTGTTCCCGCGCTTCGCACAGCGAAGCGTCTACAGGGTTTGCGAGCGTGCTCACGCGAAGAGGAAGACGACGGCGACCGCGGCGATTGCGCCCAACGCAGTCGCGGCAGCGGCGGTCCAGCTCGATTTGAGATAGATCGTCGGCACCTGCGGCTTGGGCGGAAGGCCGTAGGCTTTCGGTCCGCCGAACAAGAGAAAGAAAGCGTGAATGCCGCCGACCGAGGTGTCGACGGGGTCGTAAAGTTGCGCGTCGTCGTAGCCTTGGGCTTGCAGTTGCTTCACCCGTGCCGCCCCGCGCGCGCGGACGTCATCGAGCCGGCCGAAGACAATCGATTCGGTTGGACAAACTTTGGCGCAAGCCGGAGTGAGCCCGCTCTTTTGCCGGTCGTAACAGAAGGTGCACTTGAACGCGCCGCCGGCTTTGGGCAGCGGCTCGGGACGTTTATCGATCACGCCAAACGGGCACGAGACCACGCAATAACCGCAGCCGTTGCAGACGTCGTCCTGCACCAGAACCGAGCCGACTTCCGTGCGCACGATCGAGCCGGTCGGGCAGGCTTCGAGGCAGCCGGCGTTCTCGCAATGTTTGCAAACGTCGGAGAGAAAAATCCAGCGGAACGGATCTTCGGCGTCGTTGCCTAACGACATCGGTCCGGCGACCTGCGGTCCTTTCGGTAAATCCTGTTCGACGAAGAGCACGTGGCGCCAGGTGGAAGCGCCGAGGTGGCCGGTGTTGTCATAGGAATTTCCCGTCCAGGTGTAGCCGTCGTCGGGGACTTCGTTCCATTCCTTGCACGCGACCTCGCATGCCTTGCAGCCGATGCAGACGCTGGGGTCGGTGAAGAAACCGACCTCGACGTGGTCGGCCACAAAGGTGTGCCGGCGCTGATTCGTGCTCTGAGTGCCTTCGCCGATCATGAAGAGGGATTCATCTTTGTATTAAACCGATTTCCCATGTTGCCCGTGACCCGGGGTGAGTTTGCCGCCGGTCGGCGCGCCTAACGGGGGCTGCTCGGGATGGAGGACCACCGGGCCGGTTTGCGGCGCATATTGGTTCAGCCACGTTAGAAATTCCGGACCCTGCGGCCGCCGGCCGGGCACGAGGTTGCAGACAAGTGCTTTGGTTTCCATGATCGTGACGTTCGGCTCGCCGGAGATCGCCATGAGATCGTTGGCGATGTCGCCGCGAACCGGTCCGGAGTTGCCCCAGTGAAACGGAATCGCCACCTGATGGACCGTCGTGCCGTTGAGTTTTAACGGGCGCATCCGGCGACTGACGAGGGCGCGCGCTTCGATCGCACCGCGCAACGTAACCAGACAAACGTAGTCGCGGGTCTTGATCCCGAGACCCTGCGCGACTTCGGGCGACATCTCGACAAACATTTCCGGTTGCAGCTCCGCGAGGTGCGGGAGGAATCGGCTCATGGCCCCGGCGGTGTGGTGTTCCGTCAGGCGATAAGTGGTGAGGACATACGGGAAGCGGGGATCGCCCGGCGGGGCGAAGCGATTTTCCGCGCGCGGGAACCAGTTCTCGACCGGGTTGGTGTCGCGCGCGTAGAGCGCGTTGTGCACCGGCGACTCGAGCGGTTCGTAGTGCGTCGGCAGCGGGCCGTCCTGCAAACCTTGCGGGATGTAAAGCCAGCCGAGTCCGTCCTCGTGGAGGATGAAGGGCGCGTCGCCCGGTTGCGCGTCGAGGCCGGTCTCGTGGCCTTCTGGTCGGTAGGCCGGGTCCTTGTCTTTTTTGAAATCGGGGACGTCCTGGCCGGTCCATTTTTTTTCCTCGGCACTCCACCAGACGAGTTTTTTCTCCTCGCTCCAGGGAGAGCCGTCGGGCGCGGCACTGGCGCGGTTGTAAATAATGCGGCGGTCCGCCGGCCAGGCGAAACCCCAGCCGTGGCCGAGGTAATCGTGAGACTTGCGCGCCTTGGGTTTGTTCTCGCCGTCGCTCGGGAAACAGCCGCTGTAAATCCAGCATCCACACGCGGTCGTGCCGTCGTCTTTTAGATCGTTGAAGCCATCGACCTGCGGGCCATGATGGAGCTTGCCGGCGCGATCGTGTGGGTGGACGGCGCCTGCGGCGTCGACTTCCGGCGTGGTCTTCCAACCATTGATCTCGGCGAGGACCGCCTCCATTTTCGGCTCGCCGGCTTCGTCCTGCGGATACCACCAATCGAGCGCGCGGAGCGGCTCATCGTTCGGATCATCGGAGGCGTGCGCTTTCGCGATGAGACGCAGCGCGAGCTGATGGATGAACCAGCCTTCACTCCGGCAATCGCCGGGCGGGTCGACCGCTTTCTCGCGCCATTGCAGAAGACGCTGGGTGTTCGTGAAGGCGCCTTCTTTTTCCGCGTGGCCGGCGGCGGGAAAAAGGAAAACCTCAGTCTCGATCTCGTCGGTCTTTAATTCACCCCGCTCGATCTCCGGCGAGTCATACCAGAACGAAGCCGACTCGATCTCGACCAGATCGCGGACCACGAGCCACTTCAGGCAGGAGAGCGCCTTTCGTTCGAGGCGGGCGTTCTGCGCCCCGACCGCGGGGTTTTGTCCCATGAGGAACATCCCTTCCATCTCGCCGTCGAGCATTTTGTAGAGAAACGAATAGTAGGAATGATTGCCGGTGAGCTTCGGCATCCACTCGTAGCCGTAGTCATTCTCTTTCGTCGCGCGCCGGCCGTAGTAGGCCTTCAACGTGCTGATGAAGTAGTTCGGAAAATTATTCCAAAGCCCGGTCGGCTTGGTGTTTTTCTTCAGGTAGCCAGCGAGCGTTTTCTCCTCGTCGGTAGCGTGCGGCATCGCGAGATAACCGGGGAGCGTATCGTAAAGCGTCGGGATATCGGTCGAGCCCTGAATCGAGGCGTGACCGCGGAGCGCGAGGATGCCGCCGCCGGGCCGGCCGATGTTGCCTAACAAGAGCTGCAAAATCGCCGCGGTGCGGATGATCTGCACGCCTTTCGAATGATGGGTCCAGCCGACCGCGTAGCAAAGCGCAGCGGTTTTATCCGGACCGGAAGCATTCGTTAGGGCGGTGGCCACTTGGTGGAAAAGCTCCGGCGGAATGCCGCAGACTTTCTCCACCATCTCCGGGGTGTAGCGATCGAAATGCCGGCGCAGGGTCTGGAAAACGCAGTCCGGATTCTGCAAGGTCAGGTCACGCTCGGGATAGCTGAGCCCGTTCCCCTGATAGAGCCAGCTGTCCGCGTCGTAGGCGCGTTGCTCTTCGTTCCAACCGGAGAAATACCCGCTCGGTTCCTCGCCCGAGTCGCGAAACTCCGGCCGCAGAATGCAGGAAGCGTTGGTGTAGTGGACGACGTACTCGCGGAAGAAAAGATCGTTCTCGAGCACATGCCGAATGATCCCGCCCAGAAAGGCAATGTCCGTGCCGGCGCGAATCGGCACCCAGATGTCGGCGAGCGCGCTCGTGCGCGAAAAACGCGGGTCGACGTGGATGATGGTGGCGCCGTTTTCCTTCGCCTTCATCACCCAGCGGAAACCGACCGGGTGCGCCTCCGCCATCGAAGAGCCCTCGATCAAAATGCAGTTCGAACGCGCGAGATCCTGTTGCGCGGTCGTGGCTCCGCCCCGGCCGAGAGAGGTGCCCAGACCGGGCACCGTACTGCTATGTCATATCCGGGCCTGGTTCGACACGCACACCATGCCCAGGCCTCCGGTAAACAGTTTCTTGATCAGGTAATTCTCTTCGTTGTCGAGCGTTGCGCCGCCCAGGTGACAGAGGCCCTGGGTGTGATTCACGACCGAGCCTTCGAAGTGTTTTTGGAAAGTGCGCTTCCGTGTTTCCCAAACTCGGTCGGCCACCATTTCCATCGCGCGCTCGAGGGAGAGTTCGCTCCACGCGGTCGCGCGCGGCGCGCGATATTTCACCTTCAGCTCGCGATGCTGATGCGTGAGGAGTTGATAAGAAGCCGCGCCTTTCGGGCAAAGATTCCCCTGCGAAATCGGCGACTCTGGATCGCCCTCGATCGAGACGAGCTTGTTGTTCTGGTGATAAATCAGCTGCCCGCAACCGACCGCGCAGTAGGGGCAGATCGAGCGCGCCACTTGCGCGTCATCGATCCGGGCGTGCGTCGCGCGGGTCTTAGCCGACATCGCCTCGAGACCGGTGCCGTCTTTTCTTTCGCGGATTTGCCTAACGAGTGGCCATTGGGAAAGAAGGTCACCGAGCGACGCCATCAGAGACGTATCGCACAGAATGGCCGTCCTGGTTGCTCCAAAGACGACGACGCGTCGCCTCGTTAAAACAGCACCTGCAACCGGACCAACACTTCGTTGAACTCCGCATCGCCGAACTGCGGATTGGCTTCGCGGAAATCCGACCAGGTGTGCACGTAATCCGCCATCAGCTTCACGTTGTCCGAGTGCACGTAGTAGTTCAGGCCAGCGGTGAGCGAGTGGATGCCATCGTTCCCGAACTGACCCGGATTGAGCGCCTCCCATTTCGCGACCGCCTGCAGTCTTTTCGGCAGGATGAAATAGCTGCCCTGCACATACCAGCCATTGGTCACGAAACTCGGGATCGCGGGAATGGTGCCCGACGTGCGACCGTTCACGTGCTCCTCGAGATATTCCGAGATCAGATCGAACGGCCCGATCTTTAACCAGGCATCGAAGCTGAAGGCGTTCCGCTCATCCGCGCTCGCGATCGTGAACGAGCTCAGCGAACCGTCCGGGTTCACCTTCAGGTTGAGCGAAGGCGAGATGTTCGTGCCCGCTTCATCGCGGCTGTGGAAATAATCGCCGCCCAGTTTGAGGCTCGCTTCCTGCCCCATGATCTGGCCTTTCCAGGGCTGCAGCTCGAGCCGGCCGACATACATGAATTCGTTGTTGTCGTTGTTGTTGAAGTTCCGCCCGTTGCCGTTGAAAACGCCGGCGTAGTAGGTCACGAAATCCTTGTAGTCCGGCGCTGCGGTCGCGAGCGGTTTGCCCCAGATCATCGCGCCGATTTGCCGCTCCGGCACGATCGCGCCCGTCGGCAGGCTGCGCTCGATCGTGTAGATGAGCGTGTCCGGCGTGAGATTTTCCAGGCCGAACGGCGCCTTCCATTGGCCGACCTTCACGTTCAGCTCCGGCGTCCCGTGGTAGTTGATGAAAACATCGGTCGCGGAAAACTGCGTGCGATTACTCGTCGAGGTCGTCGTCACCGCGCCGGTGGCGAGATTGACCGAGCGCAAGGCCGTGACCGCGGCGTCGCTTTGCTCGAAGTCGCCCTCGACTTTGAAATCAAACTTCTCCAGGAAATCGCCGGTGAGGGTGATGCGCGCGCGGCGCAGACGGAAGCGGTCCTTTAAGGCGGTCGCGCCAAAGCGCCCTTCGAACGCGGACACGTCGCCATCTTCGAAATTCGCCTGGATGTAACCGCCGAGGGTCAGCTTGTACTCCGGGCCGGCGGAATGGACTTCGACCATGGACGGCGGCGGGGGCGCGGAGAAGACCGCCTTGTTGTCGTTCCCGGGCGTGACGGTGGAAGCCTGCGCCCCGAAAGCGGGGGCAAAGGGACCTTTCGCGCGCAACTCGTGCACTTGGCTCTCGAGCTCGGAATTTCGCTGCTGCAAGAGGCGGACGGCGTTCTCAAGTTTCTGGAGACGCTCGGCCTCCGAGCGCCCGGGAGAATCCTGCGCGCTCAGCGGGCCGGCGAGAAGGACGGACAAAAAGAGGCAAGAAATCCGAAGTTTCAGAGATGCGATCATAAACAAGACTTATAAATACTGATTTCCGCGTCGCAGGGTAAACAGAAAATCCGCGGCTCGTAAATTTTTTTGTTTAAGCGCCGCCTGACTTCCGATTAATAAATAACTTATGGGCTTCTTCGATCGCGAACGCACTGTGGCCGGGCCGGGTTTTAGCCGCTGGCTGGTTCCTCCGGCCGCCCTCGCAGTCCACCTCTCTATCGGGCAGGTCTACGCCTTTAGCGTTTTCAAGCTGCCGCTCACCAAGGCCATCGGCATCACCGCGTCCGCGCCTAACGATTGGACGCAGCCGCAGGTGGCCTGGATTTTCAGTTTGGCGATTTTCTTCCTTGGCGCTTCCGCCGCGGTCTTTGGACGCTGGGTTGAGCGCGTCGGTCCGCGCAAAACCATGGCGGTCGCTGCGCTTTGTTTCGGCGGCGGGTTTGTCGTTTCGGCCTTCGGCGTCTGGTGGCATCAGCTCGCGCTCATCTATCTCGGTTACGGCGTGATCGGCGGTTGCGGACTCGGGCTCGGCTACATTTCGCCGGTTTCCACCCTCGTGAAATGGTTCCCCGATCGCCCCGGCATGGCGACCGGGATGGCGATCATGGGCTTCGGTGGCGGCGCTTTTATCGGCTCGAACCTAAGCCTGCTCCTGATGAATACCTTCAAAACCGCGACCAGCACCGGCGTGGGCAAAAGCTTCATCGCGCTCGGCGTGATTTATTTTTGCTACATGATGTTTGGCTCGTTCATCGTGCGCGTGCCGGCGGCGGATTGGAAACCGGCCGGCTGGGCCCCGCCGACGAAGTCACGCGGGCTCATCACCACGGGCAATGTGGTCGCGAGCGAGGCGACGAAGACGCCGCAGTTCTGGCTCCTCTGGATTGTCCTCTGCTTCAACGTCACGGCCGGCATCGGGATCCTCGAGCAGGCCTCTCCGATGATTCAGGAAATGTTCCCGGGGAAAATTCTCGCCCCGGCCGCCGGCGCCTTCGTCGCCTTGCTCAGCCTCTTTAACATGGGCGGACGTTTCATCTGGTCGTCGCTCAGCGATTACACCGGGCGCAAGGCCGTTTATGTCATCTTCCTTTTGCTGGGCGCGATTCTCTATTGTCTGATTCCGTTCTCCGGCCATCGCGGCAATGCCACCATCTTCGTCGCGGTCTGTGCGATCATCATCAGTATGTATGGCGGTGGCTTCGCGACCGTGCCGGCTTATTTGAAGGATCTCTTCGGCGCGATGCAGGTCGGCGCGATCCACGGGCGGCTGCTCACCGCCTGGTCGGTGGCGGGGATTCTCGGCCCAGTTCTGGTGAATTACATTCGCGAGTATCTCAAGAACCGCGGTGCGAGCGGGGTCGCGCTCTACGCGCCGACGATGTATTTGATGGCCGGGTTGCTCGTGATCGGGTTGATTTGTAACCTCTGCGTCCGGCCGGTGGACGAGAGTCATTGTTATAAAGGCGACGCCCCCGCGAAGTAACGAGGAGAACCAAATGGCGAACGAAAATCACGCAAGCAGTAACGGAGCGATGCTCTTCATTTCCTGGATTGTCGTGGGCGTTCCCCTGGTCTGGGGCGTGTATAACACGATCCTGAAACTGCCCGCGCTCTTTCGTTAGGCGCGGCATTCCGCCTGAGCACAGGCATCTTGCCTGTGTCTTGTGTGCCGGAAGATGCAACGGGTGAGACGCCCGTTGGCCCCCACAGCCAGATGCGTGTGCTAGGCCGACAGCGCGCCCTCCGGCAGCGCGGCGTGATATTCCTGCAGGCTCTTCACCTGCATCGGCCCTCGCTGCAGCGAGCGAATCCCCATCGCGCTCGCCGAGGCCGCGCGCAGCGTGGTCATGATCGGAATCCGCTGCACCAACGCCGCAGTGCGGATCTTGACCTCGTCTTCCCGCGGCACCTTGCCGCTCGGCGTATTGATGATGAACTGAATCTGCCCGTTCTTCACGAAATCGAGCACGTTCGGGCGCCCCTCGGCGATCTTGAAAACCTTTGTCACTTTCACGCCGCCGGCAGTGAGCGCGTCCGCCGTTCCCGAGGTTGCGATGATCCCAAAACCCAGCTCCGCAAACTCCCGCGCGACCGAGATCACGTTCTGCTTGTCGCTGTCCTTCACACTCACGAAAACATTCCCCGCGCGGGGCAGCGGCCACGAACTGGCGAGCTGCGACTTCGCGTAAGCGAGCCCGAGATCCGCATCGATCCCCATCACTTCCCCGGTCGATTTCATCTCCGGCCCTAACGAAATGTTGACGCCTTCGAAACGCAGGAACGGGAAGACCGCTTCCTTGACCGAGTAATGCGGGGGAATCACTCCTTCGGTGAAGCCCAGTTCGCCTAACGACATCCCGGTCATCACTTTCGCGGCCAGTTTCGCCAGCGGCACCCCGATCGCTTTGCTCACGAACGGCACCGTCCGCGACGCGCGCGGATTGACCTCGAGCACGTAGAGCAGTTCGCCCTTCACCGCGAACTGCACGTTCATCAGCCCCCGCACTTCAAGCGCGCGCGCCATCGCTTTCGTTGCCGCGGCGATCTCGTCGAGGATCTGCGGGGAGAGCGAAAAAGTCGGCACCACGCAGGCGCTGTCGCCGCTGTGAATCCCGGCCTCCTCGATGTGCTCCATGATGGCGCCGATCACGGCCGTCTCGCCATCCGCGATGCAATCCACGTCCACCTCGATCGCATCCTCAAGAAACCGATCGACCAGCACCGGCCGCTCCGGGCTGACCTCGATCGCGCTCCGCATGTAGCGCCGGAGATCTTCCGGGTGATAAACCAGCTCCATCGCGCGCCCCCCGAGGACGAATGATGGCCTAACGAGGACCGGATAACCGATCCGCTCGGCGACCGCGACGGCTTCGTCTTCGCTGACGGCGGAGCCGCTCGGGGTCTGGCGAAGCCCGAGCCGATCGAGCATCGCGGCGAAAAGCTTGCGATCTTCCGCGAGCTCGATGCTTTCCGGTTGCGTCCCGATGATCGGCACGCCCGCGGCTTTCAAACCGGCGGCAAGATTCAGCGGCGTCTGCCCTCCGAACTGCACGATCACGCCGTCGGGCTTTTCCTGCTCGTAAATATTGAGCACGTCCTCGTGCGTCAGCGGCTCGAAATAAAGTTTGTCGCTGGTGTCGTAATCAGTCGAAACCGTTTCCGGATTCGAATTCACCATGATCGTCTCGATCCCGAGCTCGCCGAGCGCGAATGCCGCGTGCACGCAGCAGTAGTCGAACTCGATCCCCTGGCCGATCCGGTTCGGCCCGCCGCCGAGGATCATGATTTTGCGCTTATCGTTAGGCCGGATTTCGTTTTCCGAGCCGTAAGTGGAATAATAGTACGGCGTATAAGCCTCGAACTCCGCCGCGCAGGTATCGACCAGGCGGTAGGTCGGGACGACGCCCGCGGCGATCCTTTCCCGGCGCACTTGCTCTTCGGTTTTCCCTAACGAGTGCGCCAGTTGCCGGTCGGAAAACCCGAGACGTTTGAAATGGCGGAAGTCATGCGTCTGGAAGTTAGGCCTCTGGCCTGACTCGGCCGGCAGCCTTCCAGCCTGCCGCTCCTCCGGCCGGGCAAGATGGCCGGCCGCCGAGTCAGTCAAGATGACTGACCTCCGGGCATGCAAGAATGCGCCCGCCGGGAGATGCGCTTTCTCAGGATTACGCGCGATGTATTCACGCGCCGCCGCGAGATGCTCGTGATCGCGCACGATGGTGTCGAAGCTTTCCACCATCCAGAGCGCGCCCTCTCGTCCGGCCTGCTGGTTAATGGTCTTCGCCGTAAACGATTTCCACGAGCGCAAAATCTCGCTGAGCGAATGATCGCCCAGCGGTTTGACGAGCAGATGCACGTGATTCGGCATGATCACGAAGTCATCGAGGAGGTAGCGTTCGCCGTGAAAATGGAGCAGCGCGTCCCGGATCACGCCGGCCAGGCGCGCGTCGCGGAGAAGGCAACTGCCCTCGCCGCGATCGAGCCATTCCTCGCGGCTCTCTTCGAAGAGGCGCTGGTAATCGCGGCTCGTTTTCCAGTCCCAGGGCCTGGGGTGAAACTTAAGCCAGCGCTCCCGTTCCTCGCGCCATTGTGCGAGCACCGTTTCCAGGACGGCGTCAGCGAGGCGGAAGGTGACGAAATAGGTGACGCCCGTTTGCTCCCAATGCGGCAGGTGACGGCGTTTGATTTCCACCTCGCCCCGCGGGTCGAAGCCGTGGAATTGGAAGTCAGTCATCTTGACTGACTCGGCCGAGTCAGGCGAGACGCCTAACTTCCGTTGCGCTTTCACCACCTGCGCGATGTTGCTCAAGAACCACGGGTCGATCTTCGTCAGCCCGAAAATCTCCTCACTCGTCATCCCATCCTCAAACGCCTGCGCGACATAAAAAATCCGCTCCGCGTTCGGCACGCTCAGTTTCCGCCGCAACGTCTCTGCATCGACTCGCTGCTCTGCGCCATCCCCGCACAACCCAAAGCGTTTGATCTCTAAACTGCGCAGCGCCTTCTGCAGCGCTTCCTTGAACGTCCGCCCGATCGCCATCGCTTCGCCGACGCTTTTCATTTGCGTCGTGAGCGTCGCGTCGGCCTCAGGAAATTTCTCGAAGGTGAACCGCGGCACCTTGACCACGCAGTAGTCGATCGTCGGCTCGAAGCTCGCTGGGGTCTCGCGCGTGATGTCGTTCCGGATTTCGTCGAGCGTGTAGCCAACCGCGAGCTTGGCCGCGATTTTCGCGATCGGAAAACCGGTCGCTTTCGAAGCGAGCGCGCTCGAGCGCGAGACGCGCGGGTTCATCTCGATCACAATCATGCGCCCGTTCTCCGGGTTGATCGCGAACTGAATATTCGACCCGCCGGTCTCGACACCGATCTCGCGGATGACCGCAAACGACGCGTCGCGCATCGCCTGGTATTCGCGATCGGTCAGGGTCTGCGCAGGCGCGACGGTGATTGAGTCGCCGGTATGCACGCCCATCGGATCGAGATTCTCGATCGAGCAGACGACCACGCAGTTGTCCGCGCGATCGCGCATCACCTCCATCTCGAATTCTTTCCAGCCTAACAATGACTCCTCGATCAGGACCTCACTCACCGGCGAGAGATCGAGCCCACGCTCCACGATCGTTTCCAGTTCTTCGCGGTTGTAGGCGATGCCGCCCCCGGAGCCGCCTAAGGTAAAGGCCGGTCGAATAATCAGCGGGAAACTACCGATCTCGCCCGCGACGCGGGCGGCGTCCTCGAGCGAGCGCGCGATCCCGGAGCGCGCGACCTCCAGCCCGATCCGCACCATTGCTTCCTTGAAGAGCAGGCGGTCTTCGCCCTTCGCGATCGCCTCCGCATTCGCGCCGATCAGTTTCACGTTGTGCCGCACGAGCGCGCCGTTCCGGTTCAACTCCATCGCAGCGTTGAGCGCGGTCTGGCCGCCCATCGTCGGCAGAATCGCGTCGGGCTTTTCCCGTTCGAGGATCAATTCGATCACTTCCGGCGTGATCGGCTCGATATAGGTCCGATCGGCGAACTCCGGATCGGTCATGATCGTGGCCGGGTTCGAGTTGACGAGCACAACCTCGTAGCCTTCCTCGCGCAACGCCTTGCAGGCCTGCACGCCGGAGTAATCAAATTCGCAGCCTTGCCCGATGATGATTGGGCCCGAACCGATGAGGAGAATTTTGTGGAGCTGATCGTTCCGCGGCATGCGCAGCGGGAGAGTATGCAGAAAGTGGCCGAGGTCGAGGCTGGCGCTGTGTTACGGTCGGCGATGGCGGCAAAAAAGGACAAACCGACAGGCGCGAAGGCGGGCTGGCATTTGCGCAAAAGCAAAGTGCGCTTCGCGAACAAGGTCTTCACCCTGCGGGAAGACCGGATCGAATTGAACGGCGGGAATATCGACCTACTACGTGCTCACGCGGATCAAGGGCATCTGCAAAGTCTATCTCGACCGCCGGCGCGCGGCGGCTTAGGAAGTCAGGCGTCCCGCCTGAATCGGCCGACGGCCTTCCAGCCCGTCGGCTGCAACACCGGGCAAGCTGGAAGGCTGCCCGCCGAGTCAGTCAAGATGACTGACTTCCGTATCCGCGCTTCCGCAGGAGCGGCTCGCAGAGCCGAGGCTGGCGCTGTGTTACGGCCGGCGATGGCTGCAAAAAAGGACAAGCCGACGGGTGCGAAGGCGGGCTGGCAACTCCGCAAGAGTAAGGTCCGTTTCCAAAACAAAGTCTTCGTCCTCCGCGAGGACAAGATCGAGTTGCCGGACGGCAAGCGGAAGCGCTTCGCCTACATGGAGCGGACCGACGCGGTCATCATCGTGCCGATCACCGCGAAGGGAGAAATGGTGCTGATTAATCAGTACCGCTATTCCGTGGACGAATGGTGCCTCGAAGTCCCGGCCGGCGGCACCCACGACAAGCCTAACGAGTCCCTCGAAGAGGTCGCGCGTGCGGAGTTGCGCGAGGAAGTCGGCGGCGTCTGCAGGAAACTCACTTATGTAGACTATCTTTTCTCCGCGAGCTCGCTCACAGACGAGAAGTGCCACGTTTTTCTCGCGGAAGGCGTGGTGCTTTCGGAAAAGCCGGAGAAGGAAGCGACCGAAAAGATCGAGGTGAAAGTGATGCCGTTGCCGCGGGCACTCGCGCTGGTGCACGCCGGGAAAATGAAGGACGGCCAATGCGCGCTGGCGATTCTGCTCTGCGAGCCGCTCCTGCGGAAGCGCGGATACGGAAGCCAGTCATCTTGACTGACTCGGCGGGCAGCCTTCCAGCCTGCCCGGTGTTGCAGCCGACGGGCTGGAAGGCCGTCGGCCGATTCAGGCGGGACGCCTGACTTCCTAGGCCGCCGCGCGCTGCCGGTCGAGATAGACTTTACAGATGCCTTTGATCCGCGTGAGCACGTAGTAAGTCGTTTGGCTGCGGACGCGCACCAGTTCCGCTCCGACGATCCGGGTCACGAAATCGCTCGGAAGATCGAGAATTTCCTGCGGCGTCGCGCCGTCGAGGCCCTTGCATAATATCGACGTCATCGCGCGGGTCAGCGTCTGCACTTCGGGCCCGAGGGTCATGCGGAGGTGCGCGCGGCCCTCGCCGTCCACCTGTAGGTAGACGCCCACTTTATCGGCGCATTCCTCGTCTTTGCGCTCGTCCTCGAGATCGAATTTCTCGTTAGGCCGGGGTTCCTGCTTCGGCGCGCTCTCGGCGTAGTTCACGAGCGTCTCGCGGCGCTCCACTTCGGGCAGCGTCTCGAAGAGCTCGATGATGTTTTGCAGCTTCGGCGGATACACAGCAGCGAATCTCCCATGAGTTTGGAAGTCAGGCGGGACGCCTAACTTCCTTTCTCGATCGGCGCGCCGACTTTATTGCCCCACTCGGTCCAGGAGCCGTCGTAGTTCCGCACGTTCTCGAGCCCGAGCAGATAGGTGAGCACGAACCAGGTGTGGCTCGAGCGTTCGCCGATGCGGCAATAAACCACCGTGTCGACCTCTGGGTTCACGCCCGCGCCTTCAAAGTAAATCTTCGCCAGTTCCGGCGCCGACTTGAAGGTGTTGTCATCCTTCGTCGCGGTTTTCCACGGCACGCTTTTCGCGCCGGGGATATGACCGCCGCGGAGTACGCCCTCCTGCGGATACTCCGCCATGTGGGTGATCTCGCCCTTATATTCGCCCGGCGAACGCACATCGATGAGGGGCTTTTTCGCCTTGCTCTGGGCCAGCGCTTCATCGGCAAACGCGCGGATCTCCTGGTCGAAACGTCGCGCCGGAACCGGATACTCCGTCGAAGGGTACGACGGCACTTCGCGGGTCATCGGCCGGTTCTCGGCCTTCCATTTATCGCGCCCGCCATTGAGGATCTTCACATTCTTGTGTCCAAAAAGCCGGAAGGCCCAGAGCGCGTAGCAGGCCCACCAATTGGCTTTGTCGCCGTAGAAAATGCAGGTCGTCTCCGGCCCGATGCCGTTGCGTTCGCAGAGTTCAGCGAATTTTTTCGGATCGATATAATCACGCACCACCTGATCCTGCAGATCCGCGCGCCAGTCGATGTGGACCGCCCCGGGGATGTGTCCGGTGTCGTAGAGCAGGATGTCTTCGTTCGATTCGACGATGCGGAGGTCCTTGTCGTTGAGGTGTTGCTCGAGCCAGTCCGTGTCAACCAGGGCTTCGGGATGCGCGTAGTCGGTTGGGTTCGTGTGCATGGGAAAGGATGGACCCCGCCTCCGGAGTCGCAACCGGATTTCCGTCCGACGGGCGCCGCGCTTCTTGCCGGGAGGTTCATCGGATGCCATCTTGGGCGCCTTCGATTCGCAGGCCGAAGTAGCTCAGTGGTAGAGCAGCTGATTCGTAATCAGCAGGTCGCGGGTTCAATCCCCGCCTTCGGCTCCATGTCTAAAATGTTCGTAGTCACGCGCTTAACTTTCTGATCTGCCTCTGAAAGAGCGGAAACATTTTACCGTTTGGACATTGCTTGGACATGAATTTGTTTATCCGCCCCGCGCGAGTGCTGTAATACCCCAGCTCAAACGGGAATCAGCTCGGAATTCGGAAGAAAAACTTTCTGATTTCTGATTATCGACGCGTAACCGAACTGAACCGCTGCAGCAGCGGGAGATGGAGATACTAACCAGCGAGAACTGTGAGTGCGATCGCGAGTCCGCTCGCCGCATCGATGCGGTCGGTTCCCAGCTGCCTGGCATTGAGTAACATCGCGTTTACTGCTTCATAGCGCACCGTGGACGGCTTTCCTCTCATCCCGCGCTATCAGGTCGGGATCGACTTTTGCTACCTCTTCTGCCATGAGGCCAAATTACGGAATGGCCTCGGGGTCCAACTCTTTCTTGTAACGGGACGTCACCGGCTCGAGCGAGAGCAGGGCTTCACTTGCCTTGGCCATCGGCTCGAACGCTCAGGAGGCACTATTACCCAGCTTGAGGACGCCTTGAAAGAGCAGTCCGCGCAAGTCCAGATAGTGAACGCGCGGCTCGAAGCGGACAAAGCTACATCGGGAGTCTTCGCCAACGACCGACATCGCCCGCAGCCATAACACCGCGACCGGTTATGTTGGCTCGGGCGCGGATTGGCCTGTGCTATCGCGTGGTTATCCAGGTTCTAGTCGGCGACCGACTCTCCAGCGCAATGCGCGGGCAGGTTGTTGCATGTTCAGGGTCATCCAATTCATCTGACTGAACGATACCGCTCGAGCGCCTATCTTCCCCTCTGACCGCCGATTGACAATTGTGGGCCGCCTCCCTCGGCTTAGTTTGCGCACAACTCAGGGGGCGATCATCCAAGGCAGGCACCTGCTTCTGGCCGTGTCCCGCGCGGTTCCGAAATTTGTTCTTGACGGTCCTCCGCGCCTTTGAAAATCTGCGGCTGGCGTCAAGTCCGTTAGGCGACTCCACCAAGCCACCTCATCCTCTTGCCGCCCGGAAATCGCGATCGGCAGGGTTTGCTCGTACTAACCTGAGATAATGGCTATGAGAATCAGACAAAAGCGCCGCTTCCGGGTGTTACAGTGTTATCAATCAAGGCCTCGACACATTTGCACCCTTAACCGAAGGCGCTTCTCATCGTGAGAAGATATCTTTCGGCTTTATTTCTGGTGGGACTGGCTTTGGTCTCCTCGGCTTGGGCACAAACGGCTTCCCCGAATATCATTGTTATTTTAGCGGATGACCTGGGTTATGCGGGTGTCAGCTACAATGGATCCCCAGATATCCCGACCCCCAACATCGATTCCATAGCGGCCAACGGCGTGCTCTGCACCAACGGATACGCCACGAACCCCTACTGTAGCCCATCGCGAGCCGCTCTCATGACCGGCCGTTATCCGGAACGCTTTGGATACGACTCTGGACCGTCACTTGGTTCGACTAATCCGCGTCTGGGCCTGCCGATGACGGAGTTGACCATGCCGCAACTCCTGAAGCCGGCGGGCTATGTTTGCGGGGCGATCGGCAAGTGGCATTTGGGCTATGCTCCTGATCTTTATCCGACGGAGCGTGGCTTTGATGAATTCTTCGGTTTCCTCGATGCCGATTCCACCTATTACAATGCTCCGGTCTTACGAAACCAGACGCATCTGATCGAACCGGACTATCTGACGGATGCGTTCACGCGCGAAGGAGTCTCCTTTATTAATCACCATGCGGGACAGCCTTTCTTTCTCTACCTGGCGTACAACGCGGTCCACACACCGTATGATCGGCCGCCTCAGGTTTACTTGGATCGGGTGGGATATATCACCGATCCCGCCCGGCAACTCTATGCGGCGATGACAGTCGCGTTGGACGATGGCGTCGGGCAAGTGCTGCAGACACTCCAGGCTAATAACCTGCTTGATAACACACTGATCTTTTTTCTGAGCGATAACGGCGCGCCCCAGCAGGCTGCCACCAGCGGGGAGATCTCAAATAACTATCCGCTCCGGGGTTATAAGCTGGATGTCCTGGAGGGAGGTATTCGCGTCCCATTCGCTGTCCAGTGGCCACGACGGCTGCCGGCGCACGTCGTTTATGATAATTTGGTTTCAACTCTGGATATTGTCGCCACGGCCGCCGCGGCCGCGGGAATCGCATTGCCGGAAGACCGCGTCTACGACGGTCTCGACATTGTGCCTTATCTGGCGCAGGAACAGGTGAGCCCGCAGCGAACCCTGTTCTGGCGTTGGTTTGGTCTGGGTCCCGATGGCCCGCCGGGATCTTTCGATACTATTTGGGCTGTGCGCAGCGGTCAGCTCAAGCTGGTCGTGGAAAGAGCAAAAGAAGAGCAGCCGCCGGCGCTCTACAACCTGGGCAGCGATATCGGCGAGACCCTGGACTTGGCCGCCATCCAGCCATCGGATGTGGATTCTCTCACACGAGCATACGGGCGATGGACCCTCGATACGATTCCTGCTATCTGGCAAAAAAATTCCGATCCGCGATTGTTACCGCTGGTCCTGGCGGGCGACTGGAACGGCTTCAAGATAGGCGATCCGAAGCCACCCTGGATGCTAACACTAATTAGCGCGCCTGACCTGCAAGGAACGCCGGATGCATACAACTGGTTTACAAACACCATCCATGTCGCTCCAAGCGGCGGGGATACCACGCCCGGAACACACTCTTTCACGCTGGTAGGAACCGGGAGTTATTCAACTCAGTGGGGAGGCGTGACAATCAACATCGATAGTACGACGGACATTCCATTTTTTTCAGGCAGCGCCTTGGGCCCCACGAATACCATCCTTTTTCAAGAAGGTTATTACTCTTTCCGCAATCTCGACCAATTGTTCCAAGTCGGACTTCCCTTGAAGTTGGCGGTCATGAAAACCTCAGCGCCACCTGTTTCTGTCAGCCGGAGCGGTCAGATACCGGCCGCGCCGACGCCGCATGATTCGATCATCGTCAATATCGCGACGAGTCAAGCGAAGTCGACAGAGGAGCGGGTCTATCTGCGCTGGTCGACAGATTTGTTCATCACCTCGCACATCATCGAAGCGGTAGGCGCGGGCGTGAGTTACTCCGCGACCATCCCGCCGCAACCGACCGGAACCTTGGTGCTGTACACGATTATCACCTCGACCGCGGATCTGACCGCCGAGTCGGCCTCGGGGGTGATTGACGCGCTGATCCTGGCGACGACCAGCGTCTTCAATGCAGTGCCGCCGATCCTGCCATCGATCACGACTCAGCCGGCTGATAAGACAGTAATCTTGGGACGGGCAGCGAAATTCAGCGTCAGGGCGACAGGCACGAAACCGGTGTGCTATCAGTGGAACAAGAACGGCACGAATATTCTGGGAGCGACTAAGCCGACCTACACGACGCCCGCGACCACGCTATCGGACAATGGCGCTCTTTTCGCGGTCATAGTCAGCGACAGAGCGGGAAGTGTGACCAGCAATAATGCGACGCTCACCGTGAAGGAGCGCTCGACTGCAACAGCACCAGCGCTCCGGTGACACCAACATTTGGAAACAGAGTTTCAGAGACAAGCGCTTTTCCCAAAGAGCCGTCGGGAACGAGAGGTGAAGGCGTGGCGGCGCAGTGAAGCGTAAGGGCGCTTCTGACTCCGTTGCGCATTATCATTTGTAACTTAGTAGCTAGAAATGGAACTCGAAATTACGCGTCGGTTTACACAATCTGCGCCGCGGATTTACCCGCCGTGATGGACGCGCTCACTTTTTAGATCTGCGGCGCCTGCTGCTGCAAAGTCGCCTCAATTCTGCCACCGTCCTTTTTAGGCTTGCGACCTTGCGGTGCTCTTTGATGAACTCATTGAGCAGCATTGAGTTTACTTCTTCGTAACGAACGGTGTATGGCTTGCCTTGGTCGTCGCGGGCGACCGGAATCAGGCTTCACCTTCGCTACTTATTTCAGCGACAAGCCGAACTGCGGGACGCCCTGCGGATTCACGGTCGTGCTTGTAACGAAAGGTTACCGGCAGGAGCGAGAGATCATTTCTCTCGCCACGTCCATGGGCTTGGCGCCTCTTGTGGCGAGCCGATGACGTGATCGAGTCGAGGTGGCCGTCTGAATCGATGATGACGCCCATGCCACTTGCCACCGTCACTCAATCGGCGGACGGAAGATTGTCTAACGTTCGACTGCCGTCTCTCGCCGCGCCTGGCTTAGTCTTTATTTACCACTTGCAGCGGGTTAGCTCGTTCCAGCCGCTCATTCACGAGTTGGATTTGCAATCCTGCGCTTTCAGGCTGGCCGTGAGCATTCCGATTCACTTTTGCTGCTGGTTGATGATCGCTTCTTTGAATCGCGCCTAGAAAGCTCTCGCACATAACTGGCTCGAGGACGTAATCCCACCGTGACGGTCGTTCCCGCTGCGAGTGGCGAAGTCGTGATCCCGGCGATAAAAGTCGCAGTCTGCTTTCCCACCGTGCCAAGACGCATGACTCCCGATTAACCGGCCACGCCAGCATTATCTACATCGATATTGTTACTGCCGTTGGTAAGGTTTAGACCGGCCGAAGTAGCTATAGCGACGTTACTTCTGCCGCTATTGTTGCCTCCGAGCGCGTGCAAGCCCATGCCGTGTTGTCACTCCGGCTGTGTTGTGGTTGAGCGCCAAAGCACCGGTGGCCGTGTTTAGGTTGCCGAAAGTATTCTAAATGAGACCGCCATCCCCAGGAACGTGTTGATGTTAACGAGGTCACAGCCTTTTTGACAAACGGCTCGCCCTTGCGATGGCATAATTATTATCAATGAAGAGTGCATTCACCGTAGACCAGCAGTTGTGCCGCGCGGGAGGCTTGCATCGAGGAGGCTGCCTAAAGATTTTTCACTGCGAGTCAGACAACCGTGATTCTTAGCCTGACCTCGATTCCCGTCCTGGGCGGCAGCGACCAAGAGTGTCAAGCAGTTCGTGTAGGTGCGGGCGGAGTGGGGTCGCCCGCGAGCCTGGCAGAATCTTATGCCGGAGTCGGATCCTGTTGGGCGATTGCTGGCGCGTTTCTCAAGATTTCGCTTGCGCTCGCGACCTTTCTCGCAGTTTTTATCGGTTAGCTTGACCGAGAAGCGAAGCGGTCCCAACTTCTGAGATTCGAGGAGTGACCCGGCCCGCTGCATTTGCCAGGCAAATGCGATTGCTTGGGTTTGTCGGCGGGATGAGAAAGAAAATAGAAGTGATACGATCCCCACTCTGGAAAGACGCGAAACGAGTGGCCCTAGTGCTCATTGCGGAATTTGTGCTGCGAGTACCAGCATTTTGCGGTACGTCGGAGGTCGGCACGATTGCCAACAGGAAATCGCCCCCGGGCAACGCACCTGAAAGCATGGTCTGGATTCCCGGTGGCGAATTCTGGATGGGTGCGGACGAGCCACGCTTCGGCGATGCGCGCCCGTGGCATCGCGTCTACGTCGACGGCTTTTGGATGGACAAGACGGAAGTGACTAACGAACAATTTGAGAAATTCGTTAAAGCTACCGGTTACATTACTGTGGCGGAATGCGCGCCGACCAAGCGGGAGTTCCCGAATGCGCCGCCGGAAAATCTCGTCGCAGGTTCGGCAGTGTTTGCGCCCCCGGACCAAGCCGTGCCTTTGGACAACCATTTGCGGTGGTGGACTTATGTAAAGGGCGCAAACTGGCGTCACCCAACAGGCCCGGACAGCGATCTTAAGGGCAAAGAAGAATATCCGGTCGTGCACGTTGCCTATGACGATGCGCTAGCTTACTGCAAATGGACCGGCAAACGTCTGCCCACGGAAGCGGAGAATGAGTTTGCTGCGCGCGGCGGGCTAGATCGGAAACCGTACGCGTGGGGCGAAGAATTTCAGCCGGGCGGCAAGTGGATGGCAAATACCTTTCAAGGACATTTCCCGGATAATAATACAGGCGCGGATGGTTTTACCGGCGCGGCGCCCGTCGCTTGTTTTCCGGCGAATCGCTACGGTCTTTACGACATTGCCGGCAATGTCTGGGAGTGGTGCAGCGATTGGTACCGGCCTGACTATTTCAAATTACTCGCCGCTGCCGGGGGCGTCGCGCGCAATCCGCAAGGGCCTCCGGATAGTTTCGATCCGACCGAACCTAGGACAAAGATGCGTGTGTATAAGGGAGGCTCGTTTTTGTGCACCGATCAATACTGCAAACGCTACATGCCAGGCGGTCGTGGCAAAGGCGAACCAGACACCGGTACAAATCACCTTGGCTTCCGCTGTGTTCGCTCGCCCGCGAGCGGCGCGTCGCGCACGACCGGGAATTGATCCGTGGACGAGCAGGCACCGACTGCATTTTGCAATTTGGATGCTGGACTTTGCATTCCCAAACCGGTCGCGTTGCAGCGCGCGGATTTAGAACAATCTGATGAGGGCCATTGAAACTACGGTTTCACCGTTAGCGTGGCGTCGTTGCTGGTGACGCTTCCCGCGTTGTTGGTCACCACGACGGAAAAGAGAACACCGTTGTCGGCCAGCTTCGTCGGGGGGGTGGTATAGGAAGCTGCAGTGGCTCCCGCAATTGCCAGGCTATTTCTTCTCCACTGGTAGCTCAAGGGCGCGTCGCCTGTCGCCACGACGGAGAACTTGGCTGTCTTTCCTGCGGTGACAGACTTACTGACCGGCTGGGTGATAATCGAAGGGGGCGTGGAGGCGTTCACTGTCAAGACCGCACTGTTGCTGGTTACAGTTCCGGTGCTGTTACTCACCAGAACCGCAAAGAGCGCTCCGCTGTCCGCCAGAGTAGTGGCTGGAGTAGTGTAGGAGGCCTTGCGCGCCCCGGCGATGTCCGTACCATTCTTCTTCCACTGGTAAGAAAGAGTCCCATCCCCGCTGGCTATGACCTTAAATTTGGCCGTTCTGCCTGCAGCTACGGTTTTGTTAGCCGGCTGAGTCGTGATCACGGGGGAACCGGGTGCCCCGCTCACGACGAACCCAAAGACGACGGTATCGGCCAGAGTCAGCAGATCGATCGTGCGAGAGGTGACAAACGGCGCAAGGTCGACGGTCGAAGTAATAACGGAATACTGGACCAAGGTTCCCGCCGGTTGAGGCGGAATCGTCGCCGAGTAGTTCGTTGCGGAGCCATTCGCCGGAACGAGGGAGGAGGTGATAAAGGTGTCCGTCGACCAGCGGAGGTAGATTTTCTCCTCCGCCGATAGCTGTTGATCCGTCGTAATACTAACTAGTACCGGCTCGTCCGAGGTAGGTGTTAGTGGTGTTTGCCCGCTCCGGTTCACCGAAACCGGCGGAGCAGAGGTTTTCATTACCGAAAGGTCAAAATTGGTGGGGCCGCCCATTTCTAATGGATCGAGAATCCGAAACGAATAGTAAGATCCATCTGCTAACGAAATGCTACTGGTAGGTCCCAAGACAGTGCCTACGAAGGACTGCAACGAGCTGATGCCGTCGATGGTAATCGTGCCTCCTCCCCATTGGTGGTTAAAAGTGTTGTCGCCCACGAGCACGAACGAATGCATTCCAGGTGTCGTGTCTCCGCCGCGGGCAGCGGCGTGAATGGTGGTCGTGAACCAAGTAAATCCGTCCGGCGTTCCGTTCACCCCAGGCGCGGTGGTTCTTGTCACGGCCCAGGGATGCGCCGTATCACCCTTGTTGAATCCATTCCAGTCACCCGCCAGGACAAATTGTGAAATGTTAAAATGGGTGTTCTGCCAAAGAGGAGGAACCGTCTGCGTATCCCATTGAGCATATAACTGCTGTAGAGCATTCACATCGACCGGCTGCGTGGCGGACAAATCCTGTGTCTCGCCTATATCATTGAGCAAATTGTAAAGCGCCGGAGGCCGACCCACGCTATCTCTCTCTGTTATAAGCTTGAGTGGTCCGCTGCGCACTGCCCAGATCGTATCGACGGATCCCGAAGGACCGTCGGGACCTAGTCCAAACCATCTCCAGAACAAGTTTCGTGGCGGGCTGACCTGTTTCCCCGTCAGATAGGGTACGATGTCCAGGCCGTCATAAACGCGATCGGCCGGCAGTGGCACTCCTGCAGCAGCAGCAGCCGTGGCCACAATATCCAAAGACGAGACTGGCTCATCATAGACGCTGTGTGCCGGCAACCGCCCAGTCCATTGCACGGCAAAGGGCACGCGAATACCGCCCTCCAGGACATTGAGCTTATAACCCCGAAGCGGATAATTTCGCGCGGCGGATTGTTGTCCGCCGCCATTGTCGCTGACAAAAAAGATCAACGTGTTTTCGAGAAGGTTATTCGCCTGAAGCGCTTCCAGCACTTGCCCAACGCCGTCATCCATTGCCGTCGCCATTGCTGCGTAAATCTTCCGGGCGGGATCGGTGATATTTCCTACCCGATCGAGGTAAATCTGAGGCGGTCGATCAAAGGGCGAGTGCACGGCGTTATATGGGAGGTAGAGGAAAAACGGCTGAGTCGCGTGGCGATCGATAAAGGAAACTGCTTCCCGAGTAAAAGCATCGGTTAGATACGCGGTTTCCGTGATCGTCGTATAACCATCGAGAATTTGGGCATTGTAGTAGGGCGAGTCTGCCCCGAGGAAACCAAAAAACTCATCAAAACCTCTTGCTAAGGGATGGAAGTTCGGCGCATAACCCAAGTGCCATTTGCCGATCGCTCCGCAGACGTAGCCCGCCGGCTTCAATATTTGCGGTAGCAATATTTCCTCCATGGGCAGCCCTAGCAGAGGGTTAGTCGCATCATACTCTGGCTGGTTTTCGTGTCCGAAGCGCTGTTGATAACGGCCGGTAAGCAGACCGGCGCGCGACGGACTGCAAAAGGGGTGCGTTACATATCCGTCCGGACAGCTAACCCCGTTGCTCGCAATCGAATCGATGTTAGGCGTCGAGAAATCGGGGCATCCATTGAAACTGACATCGCCATAGCCTAAATCGTCCGCCAGGATCACAACGATATTCGGGTGCGCGGAAATCAATTGGGCCAAAGACGGAGAGGCGAATACGCAGATACCCAACAGTCCAGACAGAAAAAGTTGTTTCAGCATAGCTATCCTGGGTGCTTACCCTTCGCGCGTCGGCAAGTTTGGAGAAGGAACGGGGGCCACTACGCTCATGAAGTAAAACTCAGCATCGGTTGTTGGGCCCGAGGAAGAATGTGACTTTTAGTTTTCCATTTGTAAAAAGACAATCCATCTTCAGAAATAGCTAGACGCCGAAGTTTGTAATCGATGAGATGTCGTTCGAGGGATGTTTGATATGTATCCCAGTGGGATTTCATCAGTCCGTGGTTTTACAATTTCTTGGCCCATTTGTCCATTATTAACTGCTACCAGCCGGGAAGCCGATCGGGGAGGGGCGAATAGGTGTCGGGATCGCGAGCAAGCTGATGCCCGGAATCCGGCGCGCCGTTAACTGAGGTCGTTGCGACTACCCACTGATGGTTGACGTCATCGCGGCCGTATGTTGGCAGAAGCCCCCAGGTAAGACGGTGTCGTAGAGCAGGATGTCTTCGTTTGATTCAACGATGCGGATGTTCTTGTCGTTGAGGTGTCGCTCGAGCCAATCCGTGTGCACCAGAGCTTCAGGATGCGCGTAGTCGGTTGGGTTCGTTGGGCATGGGAAATAATGGACCTCGCGTGCGGAGTCGCAACAGGATTTCCGCCCAGCGGGCTCCGCCGTTTTTGCCGGGAGGTGCACCGAATGCGATCTTGGGCGCCTTCGATTCGCAGGCCGAAGTAGCTCAGTGGTAGAGCAGCTGATTCGTAATCAGCAGGTCGCGGGTTCAATCCCCGCCTTCGGCTCCCTCCGCCTGCCGACCAATATGCGGGGAAATGCGCGGCCAACTCGGTCGCTGACTCGCCCACGATTGCGAGTGATTCGTCTCTCCCGACATCTTTCAGGGAAAAAAGTGCCCCCGCGTCCGAGGACGCGAGGGCACCTTCCCACCAACCCCAAACGGTTAGTCGTGGTCGATTTCGTAGACTTCAATCAGGGCGATGCCCGTGGAGTCATTCGCCCCAGTAAGCACGGCCGTGTAAGCGCCCGGTTCCAACCGGACCAGAATACTCGACTCCCCCGGATCGAGCGGCGGGAGCGAGGTGGAGATAATGTCGTCGGAGTTCGACTCACTCTGCCAGTCATCGTTGTCACGAACAACCGTCGCGCCACTCATGAGCTTGAGGACCGGGTTAGACAGCACGGGGCTAACTCCCTGAGCTGTAAGCGAATGACCGAGCGCGCGGACGAGGACGAGTTTCGGGCCGCCGGTGATAATGAAGCCACCGATGAGCTGACCCTGACCGGTCTGGACAAAGCCGCGGGTCGAGATGTTAGCGAGGTGATTCTCCGATGACTCCTGGGGAGCACGGAAGAAGTAAGTTGTGCCGGCGAGAGTAAAGTCACCGAGCTGCGCGCCGTGACCGTAGGTCAGGGTCCCGGTCAGTGACTCACCACTCAGCAGGGTAAGGGCAAAAGTGGCGTTCGGATGAGCGTCGTTCAAGTCTTCGTTGAAGTCTTCCAGGTCATCGGCATCCTGGCCGTGATCGTCGCCGGGAGGGTCGTCGTCGCCATTTTTGTCCTGACCGGAGCTTTCAAGGCCGCCGCGCCCGAGGTCAGAGTTACGGTGCCGAAACCGCCCCACACATTGCTACCGTCCGCTGCGGTGAAGAAGATGCGATTCTGTGAATCGATCACCAGCTTAACGTCGAGAGTGCTGCCGTCCGCCGCCTTCGCCGTGCCGGTGAATCGGCCCGGGATATCATCGCTCGGTCCGAAAATCGGCGTGCGCACCGCCGTCACTGTCTGACCCGCAACCGTCGCAGTCACGAAGTCATCGTCCGACTTGGAGTCATCATTGTCCTTCAGCGACCCGGTGATGGTCGCGCCATTGCTGGCGACGACGCTGAACGTGCCGTCATCGGCCACGTCGCCGCCGGCGAAACTCGCGGTGCTCGAGGCCACGTTGAAGACGTAGATCGAGATGGCGTGGTTTCCCTGCAGGAAAAAGACCGCCTTGCCCCCGCTGGCGAGATCGGCTTCGAAGAATCCCCGATGGCTTTCCTCCGCGCGCCCCGGTGCTGCGAAAGCGAGCAGCAAACCGAGGATCATGAATAACTGACTAAGTGTTTTTTTCATAACTGTGTGCCGAGAAACTAGGAAGGGGGATGGAAGGTCGCGAACCGGGAAAGGTTTCGCCGTTGTTACCTTCGGCAGCGACGGCAACCACGGTGGCGCGACCGGTCGTTCTTTCGGTCTCGCAGGTTTACCGCGCTAGGGAAGGGACTCGCGCGCAGCGACGAGATAGGCTTCCAGCGCGGCGCGTTCTGCCGGGCGAAGACGAGCGCGCGGCGCCATCACCGCTACGTTATGCCGCCATTGCGAAACCGAGTAATCCGCGCCCCGACGGGCAACATGACACTCCGTGCAACTGGTCGTGAATATCTCCCGGCCTCGCGCCAGCAGCGCCACATTCATCCCTGGCCGCGCGACAGACTGTGCCGTTGGAAAAGCCTGTCGAGGCGCACTCGCGCAGCCATCGAGAAAGAGTAGAAGCGGCAGAAAGAGCACCGCGGTCGGTGGCAAAGACACAGGTTAGAAGTTGAAGCCGAAAATCACTCGTGTCTGCACGTCGACTTCTGAAGAAATCCCTGTGAGCTGCACCAGAGGCGTGGCCGTCGCCCACCAGTTGCCGTGCCGATAGGAAAGGTTCGGGCCGGCGTAGACGACCGAGGCTTTCGCGTTCGCCCAATCGGGGAAATCGATCTCATGAAGAAGCTCCGCGCCGAGCAACCAGGCGGGCGTAATCTCATAGCTGACCCCCACGGTCTCAGAGAATTCGCCCTTTCGTTCCTCCAGGTCATCCCCCTCCCAGGCTGCCTCAAGGGTGCCGTTGTATGCGACGACGAAACGCCCAAGGTTCTTTTGCAGGATGACCTTTGATTCCAATTCCAAGAGCTCGGGACCAGCGCGCACTTCCTGATAAAGCGCGAGGCCGAGCAGATCGGTCGTAGGGTTGGTCAGATTGTAAATCAACTCCACTGCTGAGGATTGGTAACGGAAGCCATGCTCATTGGCACCCGGAGCTTCCCGGTAACCCCAGTCCGCCAGGTATATTCCCACTTGCAGGTGTTCGGTTACCCCGAATTCGATCTCGTTACGGAAATCGACCGAATTAAACCGCCGGTTCTCCTGCGGATTCGTTTTCCAGGTGATCCAATTTTCCGATTCTACCGAGCCCGGTGCTGCGGACGTGGCCTCGTAGACATAGGTGAAGCGCCGCGACCCTGCGTCCGCTCGCGCGAGCAGGACGAGACAAGTTGCGAAGACAGACAGAGCAAGGGACAGCGTTGAGGTGCCCTGGTATTTTGACATGCGGCCATCCTAACAGCTTGATTTCGGTCTGCTGTCGGTGGGTTGCCATTTTTTAGCGACCGCTTGCGGGACTACGCCTCTTTCGCGATCGCACCCGCTTTCCAAGGGAAAGCGGGGCCGGTCCGATGAGGGTTCTCCCTCGGAGAGACCCACTCTTTCGTGATTGTTGGCGACTGAAGCTAGAGCCGAAGAAGACGAAGTTACAGTTACGTTAACTTTGGGAGTTCGCGCGCTCGGAAAAGTATTTCTAGCGTTGCGGCATAAAAACAAACAAGCAGTTAGTCCGTTCGGCTGTAACAGTGGTCACAACCGGACTTACCTTGCTCACCGCAAGCCTCACTGAAGCGCGTGGTCCGGGCGGGTGCGGGATGAGCTTTGGCGGCATGCACGGGGGGCGGCATGATGAATAACAACGCCGCAGTTCACCAGAATAGGATGATGAACCGTGGTTTCGCGACTGGGTTGGGGCAGAACCGGTACATCCCAGCCCACAACGCGATCAGGTCTATGCCGGCGGCCGGACGCGACGATCACGGCGGACGCGGCGGCGAACGTCAGCGGTGATGATCGCGGTCGTGGAAACGCGGCGGCGACGGTGAACCTTGGCGAGCGGGAGCCTAGTGATGGCCACGGTCGCCATCGTGAGCGCGGTGATGATCGCGGTCGCGGGAATGCGGCAACGACGGTGACCCGTGGTGAGCGGGAGCCGGGTGATGACCACGGCCGCCACCGTGAGCCGCGCGACGATCGCGGCGAACGTTAAACCACCTGATCTGCGGTCTCAGGCCGCCTCCGCGTTTTCGTTGCTCGGGACGTTACTCTTCACACTCCGACTCCTACCCCGACACCCACCCCAACGCCAACCACCGGGGCCTACGCTTCGCGTGACCAATATCACTCTACCTCCAAAGTGGACCAAGCCGTGAGCGTGACCGCCACCCTCTCCGTCCAGAATTCCCAAGGGAAGGGCGTTTCCGGCGTCATCGCGGCTGTTCAATTGGCAGGTGCCCAGCGGTAAGACCTTCGCGCAAACCGCGGCGACCAATAAGAAGGGTCTGGCTACCTCAGGACCTCCGATGTTCACGGGACCTATACCATAAAGGTCACAGGCCTCACCGGCGCGGGTTACACGTTTGCCCCGGCAGACAGCGTCCCGACGAAGTCTCTCACAGTTTTTTAGGGAGTTGCTTCTTGCTGTCGATGGCCCGGGTCGAGCCACTCGCGCCGCACATTTCATCGCGGCGCGGCGGGCGTGCGGTGTATCACGTGCTCTTTGACCAGCATGCTCTTTCGCACTGCGCGCCTGAAACTCGTCATCGAACGCAAACATCGCTGTCATGCCCGGCATGTGGTTGTGCGCACGATCGTGGAATCGCTCCCGGACGGCTCGATCTGGCGCGGGACGGTGCATGTGTTCGACCTCGTGGCGCAGCCGCTGGTCGACCGCTGCTACGCCTGGACGGAGCAAGGCGGTGAGCGCCTGTTCGGCTTCACCCGGCTCAAGATTTCCCCTGTCCGATCGGCGCAGACCGCCGTCCGCGCGGTGCTCGCCGGCGCCTCCTGGCGCCGAAGCTTCCGGCCCGCTGAGTGCGTCCGCGGCCTTTAGTCGTTAGGCGGCGACGGCCGGGAAGCGCACCCGTAATTCCGTCCACTCGTCATCGGAACGCCGGAGCGTGATCTCGCCGCCCTGGGCGCGGGCGAGCTCGCGCGACGTGCTCAGGCCGAGCCCGCTGCCGCCAACCCGCTCGTCGCCGCGCGCACGGTAGAAGCGTTCGAAGACGTGCGGCGCCAACTCCTCCGAAATGGCCGGGCCGGTGTTGCCGACGATCATCTCCACGAAGCCGTTCACCGCCTGCGCCGCCACCCGGACGCGGCCGCCGGGCGCGTTATATTTCACCGCGTTCGCGAGCAGATTTTGCGCGATCAGGCTGACGAAGGCGCGATCCGCATGGAGCGGCAGGCGCTGCGGGATGTCGGCCTCGACGGTGAGCTCAAACGGTTCCGCGAGCGCGCGCGCGTCGTCGATCACGCCTTCGAGGAGTTCACTCAGGTCGAAGTCGCTCAGCCGCGGCTCGAGCCGGCCGGAATCGGCGCGCGCGAGCAGGAGGAGATTATCGACCACGGCGTTGAGCTGATGGATCGGCTGGAGGAGGCCTTCGGCGGTCGCCTGCGTGTGGGCATTGCAATCTTCGTCCGCGATGATTTCCTCGACTCCGGCGCGGAGGACGGAGATGGGCGTCTTCAAATGATGCGAGGCGTCGGCGGAAAAGCGGATCGCCTGCTCGAGGCTGCGCTGCAGGCGTTCGAGGGCGGCGTTCAGCACTTCGATCAAGCCCGCGATCTCGTCACCCGAAGCCGGCACCGGCAATCGCCGATGAAGATCCTGCGCCGTGATCTGGGCAGCGGCCTGCCGGATTTCCTCCACCGGGGCGACCGCTTTGCTGGCGACGAGCCGACCGCCGATCACGATCACAAAGAGGACGGTCGGGATCGCCATGAGCATGCCGAGAAAAATGTCTCGCCCGATTTGGTTGATCTCTTTCAGATCGGCGCCGACGCGCAGGGTGAGCCCGTCGCGGGAGAATTCCCCGACCCGGATGTTGCGCCCGTCCAGCTTCCGGGTATGAATTTTTTGGATCCCGTCACCCGGGATCGGCTTCACCAAGCCTGGTGAGAGGTAGAGCGCGTTGCCCTTGGCGTCGGTCACCTGCACGAGCCGGTCGCGCAGCGCGAGGGGAATGAAAATTTCCCGGAATTCACTCGCGCTCGCGGTTTGGTCGCGCTGGAAATGCTGGAAGTCGCGGAAGAGTTCTTCCCCGTCCATGGTGAGGCGACGATCGAACGCTGCGATCTCTTCGTAGCGCATCACCGTCCAGGTGGTGGCGGCGCCGCCGATGGTGGCGGCGAGGGCGAGGAGCGCGGAGTAGAGCGCGACCTTCCAGCGAAGAGGCCAGTTTTTCATGACGCTTCGCGGAGGGTGTAGCCGAGATGCCGGACCGTCTGGATGAGCGGCGGATCACCGATTTTCTTGCGCAACCGGCTGATAAAAACTTCGACCAGTTTCATGTCGTATTCGTGCTCGCGTTCCCAGACCCGCTCGCAGAGTTCAGTCCGGCTAAAGGTCCGGCCCGGCTCGCGCATCAACACCCGGAGCAAGGTGAGCTCGCGGGCGGAGAGCTCGATCGCGCGCTCGCCGCGCGTGAGTTGATTCTCGGTGAGATCGAGCGCGAGGTCGGCCACCTGCAATTTCACCGCCGGCTTCTCGGCATAGCGACGGCCGAGCGCGCCCACCCGGGCGACCAGCTCCTGCATCGCGAACGGTTTCGCGAGGTAATCATCCGCCCCGAGCGCGAGCCCGTGGACCCGGTCGGTCAATTCCCCGCGCGCGGTCAGGATGAGGACGCGGCTGTCGACGTGCGCTTTGCGCAGTCGCTGCAAAACTTCGAAGCCATCGATCCCCGGGAGCATGATGTCGAGCACGATCAGGTCGAAGGGCGAACGCTGCGCCTCGCGCAGGGCGACGTCGCCGTCGTGCACCACGAGCGCATCGTGACCCGCGGTCGTGAGGGCGCGCGAGATATGGCGGGCGAGGCGGACTTCATCTTCAACGACCAGGATGCGCATGGAAAAAAGAGATACTTATCAACAATCGAAAGAGGGCGAAGGGCGAGAATTTCCCCTGACCGCTTCCCGGGCGCGATGCGCGAAAGGTTACGGCTCTGTTACTTTTCATCACCTGCTTATTCACCGGCGTCCGGTGCAACTTCCCGGCCTTGACGCAATGGACCTTATTAATTCACGGCAGCGTTCCTCTCGGAGCCGGTTCTGCTAGTCTCAAATGGAGATGAACGACCTCGCCTCTGCCCGTCTCCTTTGTCTCGCGCTCGGCTTCCTGCCGGTCGCGGCCGGGGCGCAGGCGACGCTCGAGGGCCGGGTGACCCTGCCGAAGGCGCGCTTCACCCCGGTCATGACCGAACGCTACGAGATCGTGAGCAAGGCCGGCGTGCTCGCGACCAGCCCGCCGCGCGCGGTGGTTTATCTCGAGGGGGATTTTGCCATTCCGAGCGAGCACCCGATGAAGCAGGTCGCCCAGAAGGACTTCGCCTTCGCGCCGCCGCTCCTCGCCATCGCGGTCGGGACGAAGGTCGAGTTTCCGAATCTCGACGACACCTATCACAATATTTTTTCCTACTCGCCGGCGAAACGTTTCGATCTCGGCCGTTATCCTCCCGGCGAGCGACCGGCCCCTTCGCAGGTCTTCGACAAGCCCGGCTTGGTCACGCTTCGTTGCGACATCCACGAGCACATGCGCGGGCTTATCCTGGTCCTCGCCACGCCGTATTTCACCATCACCGATCCGGACGGGAAATATCGCCTGACGAATCTGCCGCCGGGGCATTTCGTGGTCAAAGCGTGGGTCGATAGCCGGACGACGCGCACGCAACCGGTCGACCTGAAGCGCGGCACGGTCGCACACGTCGACCTCCCGTGAGCACGCTCGCGGACACCCGGCCGGTCACCCCGCGCCGATTTCGCCTGCGGCTCTTCGTGGCCATGATGCTCGTTGTCTCGGTCCTGACTTCGTTAGGCATTTTCTTTGCGCAGAAGAACGCGGCGGACGACGCCCAGAACGACCTCGAACGGGACTTCCAGCTCGAGCTGGCCGCGCTCCATCGGCTGCAGGATTTGCGTAAGGCTGCGGTGGCCGATCGCTCGAGCGCGCTCGCGCGCAACGCTCGGATTCACGCCGCGCTCGAGGATAACGCGCTCGACCTGCTCTACCCGAGCGCGGCCGAGGAACTGCGCGACCTGATGGGCGAGGGTGGGGCGGACACGTTGCATGCGCGCTTTTATCGTTTCCTCGATGGGCGGGGCGCGGTCATCCCGCCGCCGCCGGGCCTGGCCGGGCGGCTGTTGCCTAACGAACAGGCGCAGCTCGCGCAACCGGCCGTGCCCCGGACCATGCAGGCCGGCTACCTCGCGCGCACCGCGGACGTTGGCGACCTCACGATTGACGAAATGATCGCGGTTCCGATCCGCTCAACGGAGACGAACGAAGTGATCGCCGCGCTCGTGCTCGGCTTCAAGCCGGTGGAGGTGGAGGCGCAGCACGGCGCCGCGCGAATGCGCAATGGCATCCTCGTGGGCGGTAAACTGCAGCTCCCGGCCTTCGATCGTGCCACGCAGAAACGCGTGATCGCCGACATCGAGAAGGTCGCGGCGCACGGTGCGGCCGAGCGCGCGCAAAGTCTGCGCGTCGTGCTCGAAGAGACGCCGCATCTCCTCTTCTTCAAGCGGCTCAACCCGCAGTCGAATTACCCGCCGGCCTACGAAGTCTCCGTTTATCCGCTCACGGAATTGCTCGCGCGGCAGCGGCACCTGCGTACGCAGGTCCTCAGTGGCGGGGTCGTGCTTCTCCTCGTGGGCCTTTTCGTCAGTCACCTCTTGTCGCGCCGGCTCGCCCGACCGGTGGAAAAACTGGCGGTGGTCTCGGAAGAAAATCGCGCTCGCCGGCAGGTCGCGGAAGCGCAGTTGCAGACGACGGCCGAGGAGCTGCAACGGTCGGCGCGTTTCTCGGCCGATGCTTCGCATCAGCTCAAAAGCCCGATCACGGTGCTGCGCGCCGGGCTCGATTCACTGCTCACCCGCGAAGGCTTTTCCCCGGAGATCTACGAGGATATTTCGTTGCTCATCCATCAAACCTACCGGCTCACCGGCGTGGTCGAGGATCTCCTCCTGCTCTCGCGGATGGATGCCGGGAAGCTGCGCTTGAATCTCCACCCGGTGGACCTCGCGCAGCTCGTCCTGGAATGGCTGGATGATCTCCGGGCGCTGCCGGAGGCGAGCGATCTCACGGTGGAAAGCGATCTCCCGGAGGAATTGCGCATCGCGGGAGAACGAAAATACACCAGCCTGATCCTGCAAAATCTCCTCGATAACGCGCGCAAATATAACTGCCGCGGCGGGACCATCCGGATCACCAGCCACGCGCTGAACGGCGAGGTGGAACTGCGGGTCGCCAACACTGGGCGCGGTATCCCGCCGGACTCTCGCGCCGATATTTTCGAGCGCTTCCAGCGGGCGAGCACCGGCGAAGATGTTTCCGGCCACGGCCTCGGTCTCAATCTCGCGCGCGAGCTCGCGCGGCTGCACGGGGGCGAGTTGAGCCTGGTCCGGTCGGATGCGGAGTGGACCGAGTTCTGCGCGGTTTTTCTCCCGGCCGGAGAGGAGTCGAAATGAAATCGCGACTGTTCGGAGTGTGGGTTTTCTTCGCGGCCCTCCGCGCGCTGGCCGCGGAGGATTTTATCGATCGGATCGACGACGCGCTCACCTTCAGCACCTTGCAGGACCAGGTGCGCGTCCGTTTCAGCGGGATGCTCGACCTCGAGTATTACAATTTCGCGCAGCCGCCGCCCGGCCGGATTCGCGCCGCTGGCCACGACCTTTTCAGCCCGCGCCTAACGACCTTTGTGGATGCGCAGCTCGGGCCCCAGGTCTACTTCTTTGCGCAATCGCGGCTCGACACCGGGTTTGATCCAACCGATCGCGGCACCCAGTGGCGGCTAGATGAATACGCGCTCCGTTTCACGCCCTGGAGCGACGGCCGGTTCACCATCCAAGTGGGCAAGTTTGCCAGCATCTTCGGCGCGTGGGTCGAACGGCATCACTCGTGGGAAAACCCGTTCGTGAACGCGCCGCTCCCTTACGAAACCGCGACGCTCGTCTCCGACCTCGAGCTGCCGCTCACGGGCCAAAGTTTTCGCGCGGTGCCCGGATCAAATAAGTACGAATTTCTCCCGGTGATCTGGGGCCCCGCCTACACCCAGGGCGTTTCCGTTTCCGGCGAGCTCGGGATTTTCGAGTATGCGGCGGAAATAAAAAACGTCTCGATCTCGGCGCGCCCCGAATCGTGGGATGACTTCGACTTTCGTCATCCCGCGGTGAATCTGCGGCTGGGTTTGCAGCCTAACGAGGCTTGGCATTTTGGCCTTTCAGCGGCGGAAGGGCCCTACCTTAGCGGGAGGGTGCGCCCACTCCCGCCTGCTGGGACCGGCGACTACCGGCAGTTCGTGCTCGGGCAGGACATCGGTTACGCGCGCGGCCATTGGCAGTTCTGGCTGGAAGCGATCGAGTCGCGCTTCGAGGTGCCGCGGCTCGGCGGCGCGGATGTTTTCGCCTACTACCTGGAGACGAAATACGAGATCACTCCGCAACTCTACGGCGCGCTGCGTTGGAACCAGGAAATGTTCCAGAGCGCGCGGGATAGCGCCGGTCGCTCGGTCGCGAAGGCGCACGATGTCTGGCGGGCCGAGGTCGCGCTCGGTTATCGCTTCAGCGCACACACGCAGTTGAAGCTGCAATACAGCCTCGTCGGCGGCGATTTCGTCTCCGAGCGGGTGAACGGTCTCTTCGCCGCGCAATTTACCGTGCGCTTTTGAAAATTCGTTAGGCCGGAAAGGTAACAACGGCGTTACCTGCCGCGAATCGCTTTTCCGGCCTTAACAGACAGATTAAATTTTTCGCACCAGCCATTTATGACAAGGTCTTTCCGCATTTTGTTTTTTCTCGCTCTCGGCGCAGGCTTTTTCGCCGCTGCGGCGGCGTTGCCGGCGAAGACGTTCTACGTCCACGTCGGCGCGGGCGGCGATCTTTTTTCCCCCGTCGCGATCACGATCGGGACCGGCGATAAGGTCGAGTGGGATTGGGATTCGAGTTTCCACAGCAGCACCTCGGGCACGCCGGATCATCCGAGCGGGCTGTGGAATTCGGGCGTGCTCAACAGCGGCTCGAAGTTTGAGCACGAGTTCAATACCGTGGGCGACTTCGCCTATTACTGCTCGGTCCACGGTAGTTGCTGCACCATGACCGCGACCGTCCACGTCGTGCAGGAAAACTCCACCCCGTCGCCGACCGCGACTCCAAGCGCGACGGCCACCCCGAGCCCGACGGCCACTTCGACGCCGACACCGACCGCCACTCCGTTGCTGCCGCTCATCAACATGGGCCCGGTCAGCGTCGAGCTGCAAGCCGTGGCCAGCGGCCTCACCGCACCGAACAATCTCGTCCCCTCCTTCGACGGCCGGTTGTTCATCGTCGAGCAGGCGGGCCGGATCCGGCTCTTGAAGAATGGAACTTTGCAGAGCACACCTTTTCTCGATCTCTCGTCGCGGCTCGTGCCGCTCGGCAGCTCCGACGAGCGCGGGTTGCTCGGCCTCGCGTTTCATCCGGGCTTCAACGATCCGACGAGCCCCGGTTTCCGAAAATTCTACACCCACACCAGCGAGCCGGTCAGCGGGCCGGCGGATTTCACGGTGCCGAATCCGGTCGCCTTCAATCATCAAAGCGTGGTCGCGGAATGGCAGGCCTCCGCTGCGAATCCCGACGTCGCCGATCCCGCGACCCGCCGCGAAGTGCTGCGCGTCGATGAGCCGCAGGTGAATCACAATGGCGGCCAACTCGCCTTCCGGCCTGGCGAACCGTATCTCTACATTTCGTTAGGCGACGGCGGCGCCTCGAACGATGTCGGCAACGGCCACAACCCAGCGCTCGGCAACGGCCAGGATCTCACCGCCGCGCTCGGTAAAATTCTCCGCATTCACCCGCTCGCGCCTTCGCTCACGCCCGGGAGCGCCGATCCGGTGAGCGCGAATGGCAAATATCGCGTGCCGATCGGCAACCCGTTCATCAACAGCAACACCGCGCTCCATGAAATTTATGCCTACGGTTTTCGCAACCCGTTCCGCTTCTCCTTCGACGCCGCGACCGACCAGCTGATCGTGGGCGACGTCGGGCAGAAAAGTGTCGAGGAAGTCGACCTCGTCGAGGCCGGCAAAAATTACGGCTGGAATCGGAAAGAAGGCAGTTTCCTTTTTCACCCTAACGATGGCTCGGTTACGGTCGATTCCTCGCCGGACCCGTCGCTCATTGATCCGGTGCTGGAGTACGGCCACGGCGACGGCGAGGCGATCATCGGCGGCTTCGTCGAGCGGGGCGCGAGCGTGCCCGCGCTCAGCGGCGCTTACCTTTTTGGTGATTATATCGGTTTCGGGAGCGGGCGCATTTTCACCGGCGACTTCGCCAGCGGCACGATCCAGCAACTGAGCATCGGCAATGAAAACCGCCCACTCGGCGCCCTGATCAAGGGCTTTGGCACCGATGGCAATGGCGATGTCTACGTGCTCGCGGATACCGGGTTCAGCCCGACGAGTACGGGCGGCACCGCCTACAAAATCATTTCCATCCCGGCGACGCCGACGCTGCTGAATCTCTCCGCGCGCCTCAACGTCCAGACCGGCGACAAGGTCTTGATCGGCGGCTTCATCATCACGGGCAGCGAGAGCGAAGAGATCGTCCTGCGCGGTCTCGGGCCGTCGCTCGCGGTCAATGGCGTCCCGCTCGTGGGCCGACTGAGCGATCCGCTGCTTGAGCTGCACGACGGCACCGGCTCGCTAATTTCCTCGAACGACAACTGGATGAACAGCCCGGACGCCGCCGAGCTGACCAGCCTGCATTTCGCGCCTAACGACAACGCCGAGGCCGCCATCGTCGGTCATCTTGCACCCGGCAATTACACTGTGATCCTGCGCGACGCGCAGGGTGCGTCCGGGATCGGCCTGGTCGAGCTCTACGCGCTCGCGGCCGCGGCCCATCCCGCGAATATTTCCTCCCGCGGTTTCGTCGCGACTGGCGACGACGTCCTCATCGGTGGCTTTATCGTGGGCGGCGCCACGTCGCGCACGCTGGTCGTGCGCGCGATCGGTCCGACGCTCGCTGGGCCGACCATTCCTGATCCGCTGCTCGATCCGACCCTGGAACTGCACGACGGCAACGGCGCCCTCCTGCAATCGAACAACAACTGGCGCGACACCCAGGAGGCGGAGCTCAGCGCGAATGGGTTCGCGCCTAACGACGACCGCGAAGCCGCGATCCTGGCCACGCTCGCGCCCGGGAATTACACCGCGGTCGTGCGGGGAGCTGGCGGGACGACGGGCGTGGCGCTGGTCGAGGTCTACGATTTGCCCTAGCCGCGGCGTTCACTCCTCCGCACGGGCGAAGGGACTGCCGCCCAGCTGGCGGCAAAGTTTGTCGCCGATCTCGGTGATGATCTCGGTCTTCGTCGGGTGATAAAATTCCGCGTCCTCGAGCTGAAACGCGGTGTGCTCGTGATCGATCGCGTAAGCGGGCAGGTGGATCAGATTGCTCGCGTCGTTGCAGAGCAGACCGGCGCTGAGCAATTTTCCCGTCTGCGCGTCAGCCGCGAACTCGCCGAAGCCGAGGTCGTCGCCGGCAAGATGCAGTTTACCGACGTCGCGACTCTCGCCGCTGGCGGTGACCAGTTGGTGCCCCGCTTTTTCCGCGGCGGGATATTTCATGCCCGCGAAGGCGAACTCCGGATCGGAGAAGACAACCTGGATATTGGAGCGTTTCGTCCAGCGCCGGTCACCGTCGCTGCAGGCGTTTTCTGCCGCGATTCCGGCTTCGATATGTGCGTGGTGCACGACCATTCGTTTCCCCGCGACATCGCCCGCGGCGAAGATGTGCCGTGAGCCGTGCACCCGCATGTCCTCGCCGATCTCGAGGCGTCCTTGTTCGTTAGGCGCGACTCCGACCGCGTCGAGATTTAGCTCGGCCACGGCCGGATGGCGGCCGGTGGCGAGGAGCAGTCGCTCGGCTCGAATCGCGGGGAGCTTCTCCGCGCCGTCGCTTTCGATCTCGAACTCGCCGGAACCGTTGCGGGAAATGCGCGCGACTTTGCGGCCGGTCAGGATGCGCACGTTTTCCTGCTCGTAAATCAGCTTTAAGCGCTCGCCGAATTTCGCCGGATAGCGCGAGAGGAGCGTGCTCTGCGCCAAGAGCGTGACCGAGCAGCCGAGGCGGGCGTAACGGAGCGCAAACTCGAGCGCGATCGGGCCCGCTCCGATCACTGCGAGCGATCGTGGGATGCGCGTGTTGTGCAGGATTTCGTCGCTCGTCCAGATCTCGCTGCGGACCTCGGCGAGGCCGTTGAACTTCGGAAAGGTGGTGACCGATCCCGTGGCGACAATCGCACCGTCGAAAGCGTAACGCTGGCCGTTGCTCTCGATTTCGTGCCTGCCGGTGAAGCGCGCGTTCGCCCGGATCATCTCGAAGCAGTCGCCCGCGAGCGCGCTGATCTCGGCCTGCCGATAAGCGCGGAATTTTTCGATCTCCTCATCTTTCCAACGGACGATCTGCGCTAGGATTTCGTTAGGCTGTTTGGGCTCGACCCGAAACCAGCCGTGCTGTTTCGCGTGACGCATCGCGTCGATCGGCTCGAAGAGCGCCTTCGAGGGCATGCAGCCCGCGTTGATGCAGAGCGAGGCGTGATCGGCGTTATCGCCCATGAAAAAAAGCACTTTGGCGCCCTGCTCGCAGGCCACGCGCGCGGCGGTGAAGCCGGCCGAGCCGCCGCCGAGGACAGCGATAGTTTTACGGTTTTGATTCAAGACGAAGATTCATCGCAGCATCTCGCGCAGCGGCCCGGGGATTTTGTCGGTCGTCAGATCGAGCTCCTCCAGCAGCGGCAGGGGAACACAGCGCCGGAGAATGTCGGCGTTGGTTTCCGAAGCGAGATCGCCCGCCGCGCCGAGGTCGTTCAGGACCACGCCCGCGCACTTTAAATCCGCCGCTCCGATCCCGCAGACGGTGAGCAGGATGTGGTTCAGACAACCGAGCTTGTTGTGCGCGACCACGAGCACCGGCAGTTGCAAATCCGCCGCCAGATCGCTCGAGAAATAATCGGCCGTGATCGGCACGATCCAGCCGCCCACGCCCTCGACCGCAACGAAATCGACGCGCGCGCTCAGCCGCGCGAAGCCGTCGCGCAAGACGTCGAGATCGAGCGTGCGTTTTTCCGCGAGCGCGGCGGTGAGCGGCGCGGCCGGCATTTGCAGCCAGACCGGATTCACGTCGTCGATCGTCAGGCCGGGAGCGCTCGCTGCAAGCAACAGCTCGGCGTCATCGCGATCGCCGCAGCAGATCGGCTTGTAGCCGGCGGCGCGGACTCCTTCCGCCCGCAAGCGCTCGAGCAGCCAGACGGTGAACGTCGTCTTCCCGACGCCTGTGTCCGTGCCGGTGACGAAGATACTCACGCTGCCGCTTCGATCGCGCCTAACGAATGGAGCATGGACTGAAAAATCTTCACCCCATCCCGGCTCCCGAGGCGCGTCTCGCAGGCGCGGTCCGGGTGCGGCATCAGGCCAAAGACATTGCGCTCGCGGTTGCAGATCCCGGCGATGTTTTCCACCGAGCCGTTCGGGTTCGCCGCGAGGGTGATCTTGCCCTTGGCGTCGCAATAACGGAGGAGCACCTGTTGGCGCTCGTTCAATTCCCGCAGCGTCGTTTCGTCGGCAAAATAGCAGCCTTCGCCGTGGGCGATCGGAATCTGCAAAATCTCCCCGACGGTGGTGCCTTGGAGGAACGGCGAGTCGGTCGTCTCCACTCGCGTGTTCACGGAGGCGCAGACAAAATGGAGCGAGCGATTGCGCACCAGCGCGCCCGGGAGCAGCCCCGCTTCGCAGAGAATCTGAAACCCGTTGCAGATGCCGATGACCATCTTGCCGGCGCGGGCTGCCTCGATGACCGCGCGCATGATCGGCGAGAAACGCGCGATCGCCCCGCAACGCAGGTAATCGCCATAGGAAAATCCGCCCGGGAGCACGATCGCATCCGCCTCGCCTAACGACGTCTCCTTATGCCAGACATAGTCGGCCTCGATCCCGTCGATCCCGCGGAGAGCGGCCAGGCAATCCTGGTCGCAGTTCGAGCCCGGAAATTGGACGACAGCGAACTTCATGACTTGTCGTTAGGCATTTCCAGGCGGTAATCCTCGATCACCGGATTCGAAAGCAGATCGCGGCAAAGCTCGCGCAGCTTCGTCTCTTGCGCCGCGACGTCGCCATTATCCGCGAGCTCGATCTCGAGATAGCGCCCTATCCGCACGTCGCGCGCGGCGGTGAAACCGAGGTGCTGCATCGCTTCGCGCACCGCCGCGCCCTGCGGGTCGAGCACGGTCTCCTTCGGAGTGACAAAGACTTTGACCTTCATCGCTGCACTATGAGCCGAATAGAGAAGATTGCGACTCTGCGCGAGGTCTTCGCAGTCGTTATCCCGCTCCCGTGTCGACTGATATTTACCGGTTGATGACGAAGTGAACGAAAGCCCGATCGAGGTTGTTTGCGCGCCAAGGCTGATGACGTTGGTAGGCCGCGAGATGCTCTCGGTAAACCGACAGAGAGTCCGCGTCTTTGGGCGGGGTGAGGGCGATTGCTTGCTGTTCGGACCGCAGGGCATTTTGGAAATCCCCTGTTTCTGCATAGGCGGCAGCGAGGGTATCGAAAACACTAGGGTTTTTCCAATGTTTGAGCTGGCAGGATTCCAAAGCGTCGGCAACCGCTTTTCCGCCGTCGCGGACAGATCTGACTGGCGAGGTAGCTTCAAGCCAAGCTCGGGAATTTAACGCGGATGCCTTGGCGCTTCCGGTCCAAGCCCGCGCGACCTTCTTAGTCAGATCACTCAGTTCAGCTCGCGCACTTTCGGGCGTCGCGACACGGACCACACGCTGCATCGCCTTCGCTGCCGTCAGGTCAGTGGTCGTCGCTCCTTTCGCAATCGCCGCGGAAAGATCGGACATACTTTCCGCGTCTCGTCCCAGACGCAGCAAAACGAAGCCACGCGCCACGTAGGCAGTCGGGGATGACGAATCTAGCTTGAGGAAGTCGTCGCAGTCACGCAACGCTTTGGGGAAGTCTCCCAGTTCCGCGAAAGTTTGGGCACGGTATAAATACGCCGAGGAGAGTGAGGGATCGCAGAGGCACTGTAATCGCGGAAATCTCATCATCGAACTGGAGGCCACAGAGTAATCAAACCCGCCGCCGCTGGGCAATAGCTTCCGTGAGAAAATCGATCCGAAGGAAGGTAGCGTGGCCGCGCTTTCACCTCGACACAAAGCCGCTAAACTTGGGCATGGCAGACCAAATTCTGGCGGGGAAAACCGGCGTCGTTTTCGGCGTGGCAAACAAACGAAGCATTGCCTGGGCGATCGCGAAGGCGTGGGCCGCCGCCGGCGCGAAGTTGATTTTCAATTATCAGGGCGAACGCTTGAAGGAGAACGTCGAGGAACTGGTCAGCGAATTCGGCGAAGGCACGCCGCTCTGGCCCTGCGACGTCTCGAAGGACGAGGAGATCTCGGGATTTTTCGAGAAGGTGCACGGCGAAACCGGGAAGCTCGATTTGCTCCTGCACTCGGTAGCGTTCGCGCCGAAGGAAGCGCTGGAGGGGGATTTCGTGAGCACGACGCGAGAGGCTTTTCGCACCGCGCACGATATCAGCGCCTACTCGTTAGTCGCGCTCGCGCGCGAAGCGGCTCCGCTTATGACCGATGGCGGCAGCATCGTCGCGATGACCTATTACGGCGCCGAAAAGGTGGTGCCGCACTACAACGTGATGGGCGTGGCGAAGGCCAGCCTCGAAGCGAGCACGCGTTATCTCGCCTACGACTTGGGCGCGAAAAAGATTCGCGTGAACTGCATTTCCGCCGGGCCGGTGAACACGCTCGCGGCGCGCGGGATCAGCGGCTTCTCATCGATGATGAAGCATTATCAGGAGCGCGCGCCGTTAAAGCGGAGCTGCGATCCGGCAGAGATCGGGCAGACCGGTTTGTTCCTCGCCAGCGACGGCGGAGCGGCGATCACCGGGCAGACGATCTACGTCGACGGCGGTTATCAGATTATGGGAATGTGAAAGAGTTTAGCCGGGCGGCCAGCCTAACGAGCGTTGGCCGAGCAGGTGCACGTGCAAATGCGGCACGCTCTCGCCGGCATCGGGGCCGCTGTTGATCACGACCCGATAGCCGCTCTCGGCGATCCCGAGGTCACGCGCGACCCTCGTCGCCGCCCAGATCAATTTGCCTAACAATGGCGCATCCGACTCCTGCGTCTCGGCCAGCCGCGGGATGACCCGCTTGGGAATGATCAGCACATGCACCGGCGCTTTCGGATCGACGTCGTGAAAAGCGATTACGTCATCATCTTCGAAAACGATCTTCGCCGGGATTTCGCGCGCGACGATCTTCTCGAAGATCGTCATCGGATCGAGCAGACCAACTCCACCGCTTCGGAACCGCTCGTCAGTTTTTCCCGGATGAAGCAGGCGACTTCGCCGCGGAGCGCGTCGCAGGAACGAGTCCAGGCTTTCGCGCCGCGCAGGTGTTTGATTGCGGGCTGGAGTCCGAAGAAATGCAGGCTGGTCGCACCGGTGGCGGCAAGCGCGGCGACGCGTTTCTCGAGCAGATCGAAGAACGCCAGCTCGTAACCGTCGCCAGCGGCTTCCGCGATTTCAAAAAGGGAGATCGAGATCGGCGGCGGCGTCGGCTGGAAATGCGGCACGATTTCTTTGTAGCCGATCACTTTCAGGACGTAGCGCACGGTCTGGCTGAGTTGGCTGAAAGCGACCACTGATTCGTCGGTGCGGAGCCGCAGATAAAACGTGATGCTTTCCGTCACGTGATCGGTCAGCCACCAGCTTGGATAGCCGGCGTTTTCCGCTGCCTGGCGTATCTCCTCTTGGAGCCAGTCGCGGTTGAACTCGAAGAGCTGCCCCGAGTCGGCCCGGAGATAGGGAAATTCTTCTTTAAACGCGACCATTTTTTACCGGTTCACTGAAGAGTTCGCGCTGCGAAGCGTCGGGTTTGATGCGGCGCGCGAGCGCCTGCACTTCCTCCACAAAACGATCGACGCTCTCGAAGCGGTGATGGACCGAGGCGTAGCGCAGGTAAGCGACTTCATCGAGCTCGAGCAGCTTCCCGAGAACCTTGTCGCCGATCTCGGTGGAGGAAATTTCGGTCCCGTTGGTTTCGATCTCGTGCACGATTTCCTCGACCATTTCTTCCAGCCTAACGAGTCCGATTGAACGCTTTTCGCAGGCTTTGGCGATGCTTTCGGAAAGCTGTCGGCGATCAAACGTTTCGTGGGTGCGATCGCGTTTGATGACGCGCAAATTCGCGCGTTCGATCTGTTCGTAAGTGGTGAAGCGAAAGGCACAGGTAAGACAAACGCGTCGGCGCCGGATGCTGGAGTGGTCACGCGACGCCCGAGAATCGATAACTTTGTCGTCGCTGTTTCCGCATTTGGGGCAACGCATGATGTGGCCGAGAACCAACCCGACACTACACGTTGTGCCGCCCTCGATGGCAAGCGTTTTTCGGCGCGGAGCGCACAAAAAGTTAACGCCGCCCGCTTTTCGTTAGGCGAAAGTGAGGTGCCTAACGAGGCGGAAATTCGAAGTCCGCCTTCTTCTTGTCTTTCGACATCGTGAGGTAGGCGCTGAAGTTCGAGCCACGTTTCGAGACGAAGCCTTCGATCAATCCGGTCTTCCCCATCTCGACCAAACGCTCGACCTCCTCAACGGAAATCTCCTTCCCGCAGAGATTGCGCTTCAACTGGAAGACGACGCGCGGCGAACCGTCCGCCTGCGGCTTCGTGACCACGAATGCGTCCTCGGTTTGGTAGAGGTCGCCGTCGTGAATTTTGCTTTCGCTCAGCTTCACCGCTTTGCTTAAATCGAGCGGAGCCTTCGGCGCGCGTGGGCCCGCCTTGCCGTTTTTCGCCGCGCCTTCGCGCGGCTTCCGGGGCGGGAATTCCCAGGCGATCTTGGGACCTTGCCTAACGAGAAAGGCATCGAAGGGCCGGCCTTTTTTCGAGGTGAACTTTTCGATCAGGGCGGTCTTGCCGCTCGTGACCAGCTCGATTGCCTGCGCGCGCGGGATCTCGCGCTGGCACATGATGCGGCCGAGTTTGAAGGTCTCTTTCCACTCCCCGTTTTCCTTTTCGCGGAGCACGTAGCTGGTTGGTGCCTCGCAAAGTTCCGCGCCGGTCGCGGGATCAGTCCAAAACGGTTCGAGCGTGTTCACGTCGACCTTGTTCCCGAAATCGAGTTCGGCTTTTTTCTGGCCGGGCTTCTTCTCGTCGTCGACAATTTTGATTTTCGACGGGAACCGGTTGCCGGTTTTCGCGGAGACAAAACCATCGAGCGGACCGAGTTCGCCTTTCTCGACCAGTTCGCGCGCTTCGTCTTCCTCGATTTTGCGGCCGCTCATCACCTTGTAAATCATGAGGACGCCGTCCTGCGATTTGTAGCCGCGCAAGGTCTCAACCATCGGCTTGCCGTCGGTCGGGGAGATGATGTCGGTGACGCGCGAGTGGGAGTCGTCTTCCTCGAAATTTTTCGTGCGCTCGACGATGCCTTTTGTGACCTCGACGATCTCCGCCATGAAATCGCGGCGCTTGAATTTGCCGTGCTCCATCTGGCGCAGTTTGTATTCCCACTCGCCGGTCATGTCGGGCTTGGTCAGCGCGTCGGCGTGGACCGCGGAGAGAAATTGCAGGAGCGACTCGGCCTTCGTGGTCGGCGCGAGTTCGCGCTGATTGCGCTCGATATATTTCTGATTGATCAGACCGTCGATGATGTCGGCGCGGGTCGCGGGCGTGCCGAGGCCGCGCTCTTTCATCGCTTCGGCCATCTCTTCGTCGTCGACGAGTTTGCCGGCGCGTTCCATCGCGGAAAGGAGCGTCGCTTCCGTGTAACGCGGAGGTGGCTTGGTCGTCTCGGCGTGCAACCCGGCGGAAACGGTTTTCGCCTGCGCGCGGTCTTCGTTCGTGAGGGCAGGGAGCGCTTTGGCATCGGCGGAATCGTCGACGGTGGTTTTGCCATAAACCGCGAGCCAACCGGCGCTGGTCAGGACTTTGCCTTCGGTTTTGAAATCGTGTTTTCCCGCGACGGTGCTGATGCGCGTGGTCACGTCGAATTCTGCCGCGGGGAAAAACGTCGCGACGAAGCGGCGCGCGATCATGTCGTAAACCCGGCTCTCCATTTCATCGAGATTCTTCGGGTCGGCACCGGTCGGGATGATCGCGAAGTGATCGGAGATCTGGGCGTTGTTGAAGATGCGTTTGTTTGGACGCACCCAGCCGTTCTCGAGCACGGTTTGGCCATGCTGCGCGAGATCGCCGGCGAGATTGCCCATCGTCTGCTTGACCGTCGCGAGGTAATCTTCCGGCAACGCGCGGGAATCGGTCCGCGGATAGGTGATCACCTTGTGCCGCTCGTAAAGCGCCTGCGCGATCTGCAGGGTGCGCTTGGCGGAAAGCCCGAAGCGGCCGTTCGCCTCCCGCTGCAAAGTCGTGAGGTCGTAGAGCCGCGGCGAGGCCTGGCTTGAAGATTTTTTCTCTTCGCGGACAGCGGCCATGGGCTGGCCCTGGCAGGCAGCGAGCGCGGCTTCAGCCTGCGCTTTTTCCCAGACACGATCAATTCGGTCGTGCTCCTCGTTCGCGTCTTTCTTGAAATTCGGGCGCTGGTAAACGCCTTCGTAAGTGCCCTTCACGATCTCGAATTTCGCGGTCACGCGCCAGAAATCGCGCGGCTTGAAATTGCGGATCTCGAGCTCGCGATTGAAGACGATCGCGAGGGTCGGGGTCTGCACCCGGCCGACGCTGGCGACGTTGCCGGCGCGGGAACCGAAGATGCGTTTCGTCAGGGCGCGGGTGCCGTTGATCCCGATGAGCCAGTCACTTTCACTGCGGGAACGCGCGGCGTCGGCGAGACCGGCGAGCTGGTCGCCGTCGCGGAGATTCTTGAAAGCTTCGCGAATGCCTTCGGTGGTCATGGTTTGCATCCACGCGCGTTGCATCGGGAGCTTCGCCTTCGCGAGTTCGTAGAGATTGCGAAAGATCAGCTCGCCTTCGCGACCGGCGTCACAGGCGTTGATCACGGCATCGATGTCCTTGCGATGGAGCAATTTCTTCAACTGATCGTAGCGGCTCTTGGAATCCGCGATCGGCTTCAGTCCAAACTTCTCCGGGATGATCGGGAGAGTCTCCAGGCGCCAGTAGCCGTACTTCTTTTTGTCGATGTCCTCGGGCATCTCGAGTTCGACGACATGGCCCACCGCGGAGGCGATGACGTATTCATCGTTCTCATAGTGGTCGCCTTTTTTGGGGATCTTGCCGAGGGCCCGGGCGAGGTCGCCCGCGACGCTCGGCTTCTCGGCGATGATGAGGGTTTTGGCCATGAAGGGTTGCCCTCTAGACCTCGTTGATGCGCTTTGCAAGTCGGACGCGACCGCCCGGCCAGGCTAGGAAAGCTTCACGAAATATTTGCCGGGAAGCTGTTTCACGAGGTGTTTCAGCTCCAGGCGGAGGAGGATCGACGAGACGGTCGCGCTCGGTAAATCCGCGGTGTTCGAGATGTGATCGATCGGGGTCTCGGTCGGATTGATCGCTTCGTAGACGCGACGCTCGTCCGCGGTCATCTCTGGGAGCGCGCGGGCCGCGAGCGGGGGCATTTTCTGCTTTTCCGGAAGGAGAATTTGCAGGTCGTCGAGGATGTCCGCAGCCTCCATGACGAGCTTCGCGCCTTGCTGGATAAGGCGGTTCGAGCCATGCGCGGTCGGGGCATTGATGTGACCCGGGACGGCGTAGACCGAGCGCCCCTGCTCGATTGCCTGCGAGGCGGTGATGAGCGCGCCGCTGTTCAGCCCTGCTTCGACCACGAGAATGCCGTGGCTCCAGCCGCTGATGATCCGGTTGCGCATCGGGAAGCTCTGGCGGTCCGGCTGCACCTCCATCGAGAACTCGGAGACGACCGCGCCATGGCCGGCGCGGATTTTCTCGGCGAGCGCGGCGTTTTCCGGCGGGTAGAGATGATTCAAACCGGAACCGATGACCGCGATCGTGCGGCCCTTGGCGGCGAGCGCGCCTTGGTGCGCGGCGGTATCGATCCCTCGGGCGAGTCCGCTCACGATGGTGAGACCCGAATAGGCGAGCTGGTAGGAGAGTTTCTTCGCGCATTCCGCGCCGTAGTGGCTGGTCCGCCGCGAGCCGATCACCGCGATGGCGTGCTGATCGCGCTCCGTGATTTCACCCCAGACATAGAGCACGATTGGCGGGGCGTGAATCTCGCGCAGTTGCCGCGGGTATTGCGGGGACTCGGCGGTGATCACGTCGCAACCGAAGTCGCGAATCCGCTCCAGCTCCGCGGCGAGATCGACGGCGCTTTCCCAGTTCGCGATTTGCTCAGCGACCTCGTTGCCGACCCCGTCGACCCCGCGCAGTTCGCCGCGTTTCGCCGTGAGAATCCTCTCTGGCGTCTGGAAAACTTCGAGCAACTTCCGCAGCCGCACCGGGCCCATCTTCGGCACCATGTTGAGCGCGATGCAGGCTTCGGTGCTGTTCATGGGTGGAGAAGTTCGTGCAACTGCTGCGCAAAGACTTCATAGATGAGCGTGCGGTGCGCGGCGTAAACGCAGCGAATGTGGCGTGTCCGGCGTTCCGAGTGGTAGGAAAAAATCACGCGGTAGCGTCCGACCCGGAGGCGGTAGAAGCCTTCCAGTTCTCCCTCGAGGGCGCGGATCTCGCCTTTTTCTTCGGCCAGTTTTTTCAGCGCTTCACGCAAAGCCCGACGTGGCTCGGGCGCGAGCGTCCGCACGAAGTCGAGAACCTGCTGCTCGACTTCAATCTTCATTGAGCGCGCTCAGCGGAAAGTATTTACCTTTTCCTCGTCGCGCTCGCCGGACCGCTTCCATCGCCTTCGGATCGGCCATGATCTCGAGCGTCTCGGCGATCCCGGCCATTCGTTCCGCAGAAACCAGATACGCGACCGTTTTTTCATGGCGGGTGATCACGATCAGTTCGTCGTGCGCTTTCTTGAGCAGCGCGGGCAGCGACGACTGCGCTTCGGTGACGGAATACGTATTTGTCATGGCCAAAAACTGTAGTTCAGTTCGCGGCGCCCGCCAAGGTTTTCGGGGAAGGCGGAATTCTAGAAAGGAATGTCGTCATCATCCGGCTCTGCGGGCGGCGCACTCTTCGAGGAACTGCCGCGTCATCGAGGAGCGAAACGGGCAAGGAAGGAATGCGGAGTGAGCGCCGGAACCGAGGAGCCGCGATAGTCGCGAACGTTCCGCGTCACGATGAACTCGGCCTCGCCGGAAATCGCGGCTGCGACCTGCAGCGCATCCTCAAAATCGTTCATCGGCATGGTCAGAGCGTGACGGACGGACGCGGTGCCACCATCGGGGATGCTGGCAAACTTCAACAAGCCTTCCAGGAACGACCGCGCGAAAGCCGCCGAACGTGCGGCGCTCAAGAGATAGAAAAGATTCGAGACGGTATGCCAGGCAACGACTGCTGAGCCCGGTCTCTGATGACACCAATCCAGCATATCGCGGCTGTCAGGTCCGAAGTCCGCCCGGCCCAAGGCGACGTCCATGAGCACGTCGGTATCGAGGAGGATCTTCAACGTTTATCGACGTATTTTTTGAGGAGATAGGTCAGCCGGGGATCCTTGGGATTGGGCGGCGGCGCTTTAAATTTCCCGTACCATTTGTCGGCGAACGATTCACTGCCCAGACTTTTGAATTGCTTCTCTACGAGCTGAGAAAGAGACGTGCGTTCCCGTTTCGCAAAGGCCTTGGCGCGCGCGATCACCTCGCCGTTGATCGTCAGCGTGAGCTTTTCTTTCATACGTGCAAACTGGGCATCGCACGTGTTCCGTCAAGAGCTAAAACGGAATCTCGTCGTCGTCCGGCTCTGCCGGCGGCGCGCTCTTCGACGCGCTGCCGCGCGAACTGCCACCACCACTGCTGCTGCTGCTGGAACGACTCCGGGGCGGTTCTTCCATTTCCTCCGGGGCGGAGCCCCGTCCACCGCCACCGCCACCTCCCCCGCCATCGCGGGAGCCGATCAGTTGCATGCCTTCGCCCACCACCTTGAGCTTGCTCCGTTTTTGCCCGGAGGTTTTATCGTCCCAAGTGTCGAGCTGGAGTCGGCCCTCGATGAAAACCGGACGGCCCTTTTTCAGATACTCGCCAGCGATCTCGGCGGTGCGGCCCCAGAGCGTGACGTCGACGAAAGTCGTCTCTTCGCGCTTCTCGCCGTTCTCGCCGGAGAAGAAGCGATTGATCGCGAGCCCGATCTCGGCCACCGCGGTGCCCTTCGGCGTGTAACGCACTTCCGGGTCCCGGGTCAGGTTCCCCATCAGCATGACTTTGTTAAAATTGGCCATGCGTCTGATTTAACGCGGCTGCGTTCTGAGCGCGAGCCTACTTTTCGACCGGAGTTCGCTTTTCCGGCGGGATCCGCTTTTTCGCGGGCTGCTCGTTTTTCTCGCGCAGCTTCTGGTAATGCTGGCGGTAGACTGCCGGATCGAGCTTGAACTTCGAGCGCAGCTTGGTGATCAGCTGCGAGTCGGCGTGGAAGATAAAATTCACGTAGAAGCCGGCGTCGAGCTCGCCCGCCTGGTAGGAAAACTGCCGCTTATCCATCTTCTGGACCTGCTCGACTTTCGCGCCTTCTTTTTGAAATTCGGACTCGAGACGGTCCACGATATCTTTTACGGCATCCTCTTTGCCCTGCGTGTTGAGCACGATCAGAGCTTCATAACGGTTGGTCATATTTCTTGGTTTTTGTTGAACTCATTCATCGCAGCAATCACGCCGTTGTCGATGGCGCACTTCACGGCCGCGGCCGCGCGGACGACGGTTTCGTCGAGCTGTTTTTTCTCTTCTTCAAAAAATCTCCCGAGCACGTAATCGACTGCGCCCTGGACCGGTGCCGCGCCAATCCCGATGCGCAACCGCGGGACGGACAGGGTGCTGAAATGCTGGAAAATCGATTCGAGCCCGTTGTGTCCGCCGGAACTGCCGCTGGTGCGAATCCGGAGCCGGCCGAGGGGCAGTGCGAAATCGTCGAGGACGACGAGGATTTCTTCCGCGGCGATCTTGTAGAAATTCGCGATCGCGCTGAGCGGCTCTCCGCTGCGGTTCATGTAGGTAGCGGGCTTCACGAAGATCACTTCACTTTTGGCCCAGGCCGCGCCCCATTTTTCGGAGTAGTCCCAGGGCAACTTCCGATCGGCCGCAAGCCGATCGAGGACCATGAAGCCAACGTTGTGGCGCGTGCGCTGGTATTCCCGCCCGGGATTTCCCAAGCCGGCCACGAGGCGAATCGGCGCGGCGGTTTCCTGGTTCACGACCGCAGCGGCGCGAGAAAATTACTTCTTCGCGTCCTTCGCTCCGCCCGCGGCGCCTTCCGGCTCTTCCTTCTTCGCGGTGATCACTTCCGGCGCGGTCGGCGTCTCGGCGGTGGCCACCGGCTCCACTTCCACGGTCGGCGCGACCACGGAGAAAGCGGTCAGATCCGGCTGCACACGAGTGGTGACGCCTTCGGGCAACGGCAAATCGCGGACGTGAATCGAATCGCCAATGTTGAGCTTCGAGACATCGACCGAAATGAAATCGGGCAGATCCTTCGGCAAACATTCGATCTCGAGCGAGCGGATGTTTTGCTCGAGCAGGCCGCCAAAAGTCTTGACGCCTTCCGGAAGGCCGGTCGGTTCGAGCGGGACGTCCGCCTCGATCAGTTCATCCATTGAGATGGCGTGGAAATCAACGTGCAAAATGTCGCCGCCGAGCGGGGAATGCTGCACTTCCTGCATGAGTGCGACCCGGCCGGCCTCGCCCTCGATTTCGAGTTCGACCAGGACGTTTTCGCCGGAGGCATGGCTCAGGATGTTGGAAATATCGCGTTTCGAAACCTGGAGCGACTCGGGTTGGGATTTGCCGCCATAGATCACGGCGGGCACGGCGCCCTGCGCTTTGATTTTACGAACGGCGGAACGCCCGATGCCAGAGCGGCGGGTCGCGGAGAGTTTTACTTGTTTGGCCATGGGATGATGAGGTTATTGCTTATCGATCTGGAAGAGCGAGGAAACGGACTCGTCGTGATGAATCCGTTTAATGCTTTCGCCGAGCAGCTCCGAGACACAAAGCACCGTGGTGATAAAACCCTCCACGGTGCGCACAGGGGTGCTGTTGGTCGTTATTAATTCCTTAATCTGGGATTTTTGCAACCGCTCGATCGCGACATCGGCGAGGACGGCGTGAGCGACTCCGGCGTAAATGTCGAGCGCGCCGTTGCGTTTCAGAATTTCCGTCGCGGAAGTGAGCGTGCCCGCGGTCTCGGTCAGGTCGTCGACCAGAAGCACATCATGATCCGCGACGTCGCCGACCAGATAGAGCGCCCGGGTCTCAGTCGCGCTCTTCCGTTGCTTGGCCACGATTGCGAGGTTCACCCCTAGCGCCTGCGAGTAGGCCGAAGCCATTTTGAGACCGCCGACATCCGGGGACACGACCACGGTCTTGCGGGTCAGCTTCGGCCGCAGATAGCGGATGAGCACCGGGAGCGAATAAAGATGATCAACCGGAATATCGAAAAACCCCTGCACCTGCTGCGCGTGCAGATCCATCGTGAGCACGCGATCAACGCCCGCGGCGGTGAGCAGGTTGGCGACAAGTTTCGCGGTGATCGGGACGCGCGGCTGATCTTTGCGATCCTGCCGGGCGTAGCCAAAGAACGGGATCACGGCCGTGATCCGGTCGGCGCTCGCCCGCCTCGCCGCGTCCACCATGATGAGGAGCTCCATCAGATGCTGGTTGGTCGGCGGGCAGGTCGGTTGGACAATAAAGACATCACGACCGCGGATGTTCTCGTCAATCTTGATGTAGGTCTCGCCGTCCGGGAACGAGCTGATTGTTGCCTGCCCGAGCGGCACGCCGATCACCCCGCAGATTTTTTCCGCGAGATCGCGATTGGCGGTGCCGGTGAAAACTTTGAGCTCGGGATGGACGGCAAACATGGGCAGCGAAAGGGCCGCTACCTTAGGCGCGGCCGCTCAGCCTTGGCAAAAGGAATCGGGACGAAAAGATGCCTCAAAAAAAACGAAGGCGACGGAACCCCTCCCGTCGCCTTCGACAAACACCAAACAAAGACTGAAACCAAAACCGCGAGCAAAACCCGCCCGCTGTGTTTCAGGTTTACAAAACCTTCGGCCGTCCCGTCAACGAAAAGCGTCCGCGCGCCCGAAAATTATTTCGCAAACGACGCCCGGAGCTTGTTCTTCTTCTCTTCGCAGTCCTCCTGCAGACGCCGAATCTCGGAGGTGAGCTGCTTTTCCAACTGCTCGAATTCCTCGAAGGTTCCCTTCAGTCCCGCCTCCTGGATTTTGCCCTGGAGGAACAGTTCCTTCTCCGCGATCCGCGCCCGATAAGTCGATTCCACCTCGGCGATTTCTGCTTTCTGCGGGTCGGTCAGCGCGACCGTGGGCGCCGTTTTTTCAAGCCGTTCCATTGCGAGTTCGTAGGCGGATTTCATGGTGAGGTGAGTCTGGACTTGCCGGTCGAGCGAGGCAAGTTGCCCCTCCGATGGCAGGTAAAATTCAACTCATCAGCACCGATTTTGACGGCACTCTCGTCTCGCATGCGAGCGATCCGGTCTTTGATCGCGCCTGCATGGCGTTGCTCGGAGAGCTGCAAAAAGAGGGAACGCTCTGGGCGATCAACACCGGGCGCTCGGTCGGGATGCTGGAGGAAGGCTTGGAGGATTTCGCGTTTCCGGTGCTGCCCGATTTTATTCTTACGAGCGAACGCGATGTCTTCCGGCCGACCGAGCGCGGCTGGGAACCGTGGGGTGATTGGAACGCCCGCTGCGCCCAAGCGCACGCCGAGCTGTTTGATCGCGCGTCATCGGTGCTCGCGGAGGTGGTCGATTTCGTCGGGCAGAAAACCAAGGCGCGCGTGATCTACGAAGCCGAAGGACCGGCCGGCCTGATCGCGACGAGCGAGGAAGAAATGGACCGCCTGACCGCGTTCATCGACGGTGCGCGAGAGAAGCAACCGAAGTTTCATTACCAGCGGAACACGATTTATCTGCGGTTTTGCCACGCCGATTATCACAAGGGCGCGGCGCTCGCGGAACTGGCTCGCCTCACGAGTATCCCGAAGTCCGCAATCTTCGCCGCGGGAGATCATCACAACGATCTCTCGATGCTCGATGGCCGCTACGCGGCGATGCCGGCCTGTCCCGCGAACGCCATCGCCGAGGTGAAGGAGACGGTCCGCCGCGCGGAGGGTTGGGTGGCGGAGAAGGAAGTGGGCGCCGGCGTGCACGAGGCCCTGGCGCATTTCCTGGCCTAACGAGCGCCGAGTTTCAGCCGCTCGTCTTCCGCGAGCACTTCGCCTAACGGCGCCCAACTCACTTCGCTGTCCATGTCGTGGAAAGCGTGCAGGTAAACCGCGACCGCTTCCGCCGGATATTTCGCGACCAGTTGCTCGACCGCCTCTTGCAACGCCGGCTTCGGCGGCGAGTCGGGCAGGTTTTCCACCGTGCCGTCGTCGTCTCGTTTGATCCCGACCGCGTCGAGGAAATCGCAGAGCATCGGCTTCTGCGCGCCGAGTAACCACGCCTGGAGCAGGTGGGCCGCAAGCGTGTCGCTGATCTTGCGCCCGAGCGCGTGCTGCAGCCAGATGAAGCGTTCGTTAGGCGGCTTCCGCTCCACGTAAACCGCGCGCAGGTTGCGCTGGTTGGCGAGTCCCTGGGTCGCGGCTTTCAGGACCGGCTTTTGCTCCTGTTGCAGGTAGGAAAAAATCTCAACCGCCAGGGCGGGCGACATCTGTTGGAAAAGTTCGTGCGATTTCATGGGCTGATTTCTGCGACCGGCGACGACACAACATCGGGCGGCCCGTCCGCGCGACTATTTTTCGTCGCGAAAGTGTTCGTCATGTAGGTGAGCAGGAGGACCCAGAAGACGAGCGCGAGACTGAAAAGCGGGAACTGCAGGGCGAGCGGGAGCGAGTAAATGATCGCCATCATCGGTATCCAGACCGCCCATGTGGCGCAGAGCGTCGGGATGATTTTATCCCGGTAATGAGTCCAGCCTAACGACCGGCCGAGCGACGCCCAGGTGAACCCGTCGTTCTTCCATTCGTAGGTCAGGACGCCGAAGGGCGCGGCCAACAATGGGTTGTAGCCAAACTGATCGACGAACACTTTGGCCGCCACCACCGGCAGGGTGACGACATTGCCGAACCAGGCCGCCTCACTCCGATAGAGAAGGTCGACGAGCGAGCCATCGATGGCCCAGATCGGGATCGTAAAGGCGAGGTTGCGCAGGTTCCGTTTCGTCACCCGGCCGCGTTGAAAAAAGGCGACGACGAAAAGCTCCGGGACCACCGCGCCCGCGAGCACGGAGGCGATGATGACGAAGGTGAAACCGCAGCGCGCCTTGTAAAGCGCAAGCGTTTCGAACGCCGCGTGCGCCGGGGGGCTGGCGTAATAGGCGACGAGCAGCGCGAGCATCAGCGCCTGGATGAAGAGCGCCGGCACGAGATTGGCCCGGGCCGCTTCCCAGCCGAGGGCGAAGGGATGACGCCGCGCTCCACTGACGGGCCCGCTCAAAACAACTGCGGCTGATCGTCGTCCGGGTTCGGCTGCCCCATGATCGCGCGAATTTTCTCGAGCATCTCCCGAAAATCGTACGGCTTCTGGACCGTATCGATGACGCCGGCCTTGAGAATTTCCGAGCGCACCTGCGGCTCGAGATAACCGCTCGCGACGATCGCGCGCACGTTCGGTTTCAACTCTTTCATCCGCAGGAACACTTCACGGCCACCGAGCTTGGGCAGGCCGAGATCGCAGAGCACGAGGCCGATCTCGTCCATGTGCTCGGTGAACATTTCCACCGCCTCGGCGCCGTCCTTCGCCGTGAGCACGCGGTAGCCGTCGCCCTCGAGCATGAGGACGCCGAGCTCGCGCAACATTTCCTCGTCTTCCACCAGCATGATGGTGCGGGCGCGTTCGGTAGGCCGAAGCGCCGTGTCCGGACTCGCGCCCGCGGCGGATTCCGCTGCGTGCTCCAGCGGCAGGTAGATGCTGAACGTCGTGCCGTAACCCGGCTCGCTATCCACCTGCACAAAACCGCGGTGATTATCGACCACGCCGTAGACCACGGAGAGGCCAAGACCGGTGCCTTTGCTCCGCTCTTTGGTGGTGTAGAACGGCTCAAAAATATGCGGCTTCACCTGCCTGCTGATCCCGGTGCCGGTATCGATCACGCGGATGCAGGCGTAGCGTTCGGCTTTCACCCCGGTGAACTGTTCGCTCAATTCCGCGCCCGTGATCGTGGTGCTCTCGAGGGCGATCGTGCCGCCCTTCGGCATCGCGTCGCGCGCGTTCACGCAGAGATTGAGCAGCACCTGGTGGAGTTGGCTGCGGTCGGCTTTCACCATCGGCAGGTTGCCCTGCAGATGGAGCACGAAGCTGATCGTCTTCGGGAACGTCGCTCCGAGCATGTTGTCCATCTCACGGAGGAGGGCGTTGAGATCGAGCGCGGCGATCTGAGCCTCGGTCTGCCTTGCAGAAGTCAGGAGCTGTTGGACGAGGGCCGCGCCGCGTTCGACCGCTTCGCGGATAACCCGGATTGCGTCCGGCGCCTGCTCGGGTAGGCCCTGCTCGATCCGGATGGTGTAGCCGTGGATGATCGCGAGAATGTTGTTGAAGTCGTGCGCGATGCCGCCGGCGAGGGTGCCGAGCCCTTCCATTTTCTGCGCCTGGATGAGCTGCTGCTCGAGCCGCTTGCGTTTTGTGTCGTTGAAGAGGTAACCCTTCAGCTCGGTCGGCTGGCCTTCCGCGTCGAAGGTGCCGGTGAAGCGCGCGGCCACATAAACCGCGTCGCCATCGCGCTGGTGCATCTCGAGCTCGTCGCGCTCCACGTTCTCGTTAGGCCGGACCTCCGCGAGGAGGTCGAGCCCTTCTTTTTTCGTGCGCAGGAGCGAGAGGAAATTGGCCTGCTGCGCTTCCTCGATGGAATCGAAACCGAAGATCCGCGCGAAGGCGGGGTTGCAGGCGAGGATCGCGCCGTCCGGTTTCATAATCAGGTTGCCGGTGAGATCTTCATCCACGAAACGCCGGTAACGCTCCTCGCTCCGGCGGAGCGATTCCGCCGCGCGCACCCGATCGGTCACGTCGGCATTGATCTGCAGCCAGGGCGCATCGGGTTTCGTGTCCGTCAGCGTCCAACTGCTCGCGACCACGATCTCCACGCCGTCCTTCCGCGTCTGCCAGAGCTCGCCTTCCCAATGGTCCTCGGCGCGAAAGGTGGCCTTAAGCCAGCCGAGCGTTTCAGCAGCGCGGGTCTTCAGCAGCTCATCCACGTTCTGGCCGAGCGCCTCCTCGCGCACCCAGCGGTAGATGCGCTCCGCGCCGTTGTTCCAGTAGGTGATGGCGCCGGCCGCGTCGCAGATGATGATCGCATCGCTCGCGAGATCGAGCAGCTCCGCGTGTTTCAGCAGATCCTGGCGGGTCTTTTTCAGCTCGCGTTGGGCGTGCGCTTCCTTCAAGGCGCGACGGACTGCGGGGCCGAGTTTGGCCGGATATTTCTTGAGCACAAAGTCGCTCGCGCCGGCCTCGAGGGTCGCGATGCCTTCATCTGGATCGCTCCCGACGACGAAAATAAACGGCACCCCGGGCAGCTGTTCGTGCGCGAGGGCGAGCGCCTGCATCCCGTCGAATCCGTTCACGGTGCGTTCGGCCAGAATCAGGTCGATTTCAGGCAGGCCGAGGGCTTCGAGGAATTCCTCCTCCGTCTGCGCGTGGGTGATCGTGCAATCGAGGCCGGTGCGGTCCAGCTCGGCGCGCACCGTCTCGGCGTCGGCAGCGCTGGCTTCAAGATGGACGATTTGCAACGGCGACATGGTGGTGGAAACGGCGACTGCGGCAGCGCTGGCGCGTCCCCGTTCTCCATCAACCATCAACGCTCAGCCATCAACCGCGGCTTCGTTACGGCATGCCAAGTTCAGTCGCGATCTCGGGTGGACCGTGGATTCCCGGCTCCTGCGATTGCAGATAAGTCCGTTCCTGATAGTGGCGCGAGACGAAAACGTAGATCACGGAGGCAGAAAGCATGAGCAGGGTGAAGAAGCGGAAGTAATTCGCGCCTTCCAGGTTCATGCCCGCCGCCTTCAATTTCGGGAGAAGGAAACTGATGAGCGATGGGATTTGATTGCCCAGGGCGATGGAAAGCAGCCACATCGCCATGAGCAGACTCTTCATCCGGTTCGGCGCCTGCGTGTAGGAGAATTCCAAGCCGGTGATCGAGACCATGACCTCGCCCGCGCTCAGGATGATGTAGGCGAGAAATTGCCAGCCGACATTCGGGCTGCCGCCGTGATCGATGCTGAGTTGGATGCCCCAGATGACGACGAAGGAAAGGGCGGTGAGGAACAAGCCGATGCCGATCTTGCGCAAAGGCGTGAGTGGGAAGACGCGGCTGATCGCTGGATAGAGCCAGTAATTGAACAAGGGAATCATCGCCAGGATGAAAATCCCGTTGACGACGTTTACCTGCTCGGGCAGAAAAGGGATCCCTAAGAAATGGAGATCCATATGCTGGCATTGGAGGGTCCATTCGCCGCCGCTACTCTGATCCCAGAGCGCCCAGAAAATCATGGTGAAGGCAAATATCTTCCAGACCCGCGTGAGCACGCTCCGCCCTTCCTTACTCTTCAGGTCGCGCAGAAAGCCAAGCCCGGCCGGCGGGATGTGCACCATCTTCTTGCGGCCGAGCCAGAAGATGATCGTGGCGATAAACATCAGCACTCCGGGAAGCCCAAAGGCGTAACGAGGTCCCCACTTTTCGCTGCGGAGCAGAACCGGACAAAGCCAGATCGAAAAAGCCGAGCCGAGGTTGATGGAAAAATAAAACCAGCCAAAAACGCGGGCGAGCAAATGCTTGTTCGATTCGCCGAACTGGTCGCCGACGTTCGCCGAGACGCAGGGCTTGATTCCGCCAGCGCCGAGGGCGATCAGGATCAGCCCGATCGCGAGCACCCATTTCTGTCCGAAAGCGATCGCATAGGATGTATCCATCAACGCGAGGGTGAAGTGGCCCAGGCAGTAAACCATGGAGAGATAAAGGATCGTCCGATATTTCCCCAGCCAGCCGTCCGAAATGATTGCGCCGAAGAACGGCATCCAGTAAACCGAGGAAACGAATTGGTGAAACCAGCCTTGCGCTTCGTTCTGCGGCATGCCTTCGAGCACGCCGGATTTATTCACCAGAAACTGGGTCATGAATCCGATGAGGATGGTCCGCATCCCATAAAAGCTGAAACGTTCCGCGCCTTCGTTGCCGATAATGTAAGGAACGCCGGGTGGCATCCCCTGAAGATTGGGCGGGGACGCAGCGTATTCGTATTTGGCCATGGCGGTGCTTCTCGTTAGGCTAGAGGACCGGGCCGGGACGCGCGATCGTTAGGGCTTGTCGGGCGGGAAAAAATTCGCGGGCGTGGCCGAGGCGCCGCTCACCGGCGGGGTGGGGAACGCGGGCTTCGCTTCCTCCGCGTGGGCATCGAGCGGATGGAGATGTTCTCTTTGCACCTCTGGCATCTCACCCGGGTGATGCCGTTCGCAGGCGTTAAAGAGGAAGAGGAGACCCGCGAGCGCGGCGAGCGGAAGCAGACGGAACATGCGCGGGGAGATTAAAGGCCCGCGCGCGCCTCTCGCAACTAAAAGATTGGCGCGCGCGCGGCGGTTTTCTGGCTTGCGCAACGTGCCAGATCGGTAGGAATTTCCGGCGCCTAACGATTGCGCCCGCGGTCGTCGGTGCCAGTTTAGGCGCATGTCGCACCGAATCCTGCGGATCGCTTCTCTCTTTGCTCTTTGCCTAACGATCGTCGCCTCCGGTCAAGCCGCCCCGGCCCCCGCCCCGGAGAGGAAGCGCAACATCACGGAGAAGGATCTCTTCGATTTCGTCTGGATCGGCGACCCGCAGCTTTCGCCGGATGGCCGGCAGGCGGTTTACGTGCGCGTGGTCGTGAACAAAAAGAAGGACGGCTACGACACTTCGCTTTGGATCGTGCCGACCGCCGGCGACGAGCAGCCGCGCCAGTTCACGAGCGGTCCGCACGACAGCGGCCCGCGCTGGTCGCCGGATGGCAAGTTCCTCGCCTTCATGCGCGCGACGGAGGAGGACGGCAAGCCGCAGCCGCCCCAGCTGGCGTTTCTCGCGATGGCGGGCGGCGAAGCGTTTGTTTTCACCGATCTGCCGAAAGGCGCGGGCGGGCCCACCTGGTCGCCGGATGGGAAGTCGATCCTTTTCGCGAGTAGCTCCAATCCGGAAGACCTCGCCAAAGCCGCCGCGAAAAAGAAGGGTGAGAAGCCGCCCGCGGATGAGCACGAGAGCGACGTCCACGTGATCACCCGCGCGGTCTATCGCAGTAACGACGAGGGCTATCTCGATCCGAAACGGCCGCAGCATCTCTGGCTCGTCGCCGTTCCGCGGAGCGGGGATGAAAAGGTCGAGCCGCGCCAGCTCACCAGCGGCCACTTCGATGAAGGCGACGCGTTTTGGTCGAAGGACGGCACGCAGATTTACTTCACCTCGGAGCACGTGAACGAGCCGTATTACGAGCTGCCCCGGACCGAAGTCTACGCCCTGCCCGCCCAGGGCGGCGAAGCGAAACTCCTGCTCACGATTCCGATGGGCACCGGCCCGCTTGTGCTCAGTCCCGATGGCAAAAGCGCCGCTTTTATCGGCTCGGCGAACGAGCCGGTTAATTCCTACACCGAGCCCGATCTCTGGACCGTGGAGCTGCGCAGCAACAGCGAGCCGCACAATGTGACGAGCAATTTCGACTACGATGCCGGGGCGAGCGTTTTCGGCGATAACGCGGCCCCGCGCGGCCTTGGCGGTAACGTTCCGGTCTGGTCCGCCGACGGCAAAACGATCTTCGAGATTTACGCCAAGGAAGGCCAGACGCAGCTCGCCGCGTTCGATGTCGCCGCCGGCACGGTGACGGATCTCACCCACGGCAAACAGGCAGTGCTGCGCTACACTGCGTCGGCCGACGCGAAGCGCTTCGTCTGTCTCATCTCCACGCCGACCCGGATCAACGATCTGTTTTCTCTCGAGCGACCGGGCGCGGAGCCGCGCCAGCTCACGCAGGTGAACGACAAGCTCTTCCACCAGCTCAACCTGACTGAGCCGGAAGAGATCTGGTACGAGAGCTTCGATGGGAAACGCATCCAGTCCTGGGTGCAGAAGCCGCCCGGCTTCGATCCGACGAAAAAATACCCGCTCATCCTCAACATCCACGGCGGACCGCACGCCGCCTACGGCTACATCTTCGAGCACGAGTTCCAATGGATGGCGGCGAAGGGTTACGTCGTGCTCTATCCGAATCCGCGCGGGAGCACGAGCTACGGCCAGGCTTTTGGAAACATCATCCAGTACAAATATCCGGGCGACGATTTCAAGGACCTGATGGCGGGCGTGGATGAAGTCGTGAGGCGCGGCGGGATTGAGGAGAAGAAACTCGGCGTGACCGGCGGGAGCGGCGGCGGCCTCTTAACCAATTGGGTCGTGACCCACACCGATCGTTTCGCGGCCGGGGTGGCGCAGCGCGATATCGCGAGCTGGACCGACTGGTGGTATACGGCGGACTTCACCCTCTTCCAGCCGAGCTGGTTCAAGACTCCGCCGTTCCTCGATGCGGAAGGCGATTACAAGGCGCGTTCGCCGATCACCTACATCAACAACGTGAAGACGCCGCTCATGCTCGTCCTCGGCGAAGACGACACCCGCACCCCGCCGGGCGCGGGCGGCGAGCAGATGTTTCGCGCGCTCAAGTTCCGCAAAATCCCGACGGTGCTGGTGAAGTTCCCGGGCGAAACCCACGAGCTCTCGCGCTCCGGCCAGCCGTGGCATCGGATCGAGCGGCTCGAGCACATCGTGGGGTGGTTCGACCACTGGCTACTGGGCATCGCGAAACCAGAATACGAAGTCGCGCCGAAAGACGGCGTGTCGGTGAAACCGATGTAGCCGCTTCGCTGTGCGAAGCGTGGGGGTGCGCGTCGACTCAGATCCGAGTCGATACTCGCGTCGCCCGCAGGGCGACGGCTACACTTGTCACCGGCCAGACCTTTTGCGAACCTCCACGGATGCGCATCCCGAAGCGGAACTACGACGACATCGAACGGATCATCGAATTCGATTTCGTGCGGGCGACCGAAGCCGCCGCGCTCAACGCGCTCTCCTGGCTCGGCCGCGGCGAAAAAGAAAAAGCCGATGCTGCCGCCTGCGACGCGATTCGCGGGATGTTCGACCTCATGAACATCTGCGGCGAAGTCGTGATCGGCGAGGGAATCAAGGATGACGCGCCGGGGATTTTCAAAGGTGAGCAACTCGGGATGTGGCTCCCGGGCGCGCCGCAGTTCGATATCGCGCTCGACCCGATCGACGGCACCACCAACATCTCCAAGGGCATGCCGAACTCCATCGCCTGCATCGCGGCGGCGAGCCCGGAAGCGGGCGTCAAAGTCGCGCTCCGCGACATCCCGTCGTTCTACATGATGAAGCTCGCCTACGGGCCGTCGGTCATCCGGAGCATGAAGATCAGCGGGATCGAGATGTTGAAACTCGAGAGCCCGATCGAGGAGACGCTCATCCTCGTCGCGAAAGCGCTCGGCAAACGGGTGCAGGATGTCGTCGTCATGATCCTCGACCGGCCGCGACACAAGAAAATAGTCGCCGAAATCCGCCGGGTCGGCGCGTCCTTGCGCATGATCAGCGACGGCGACATCGCGGCCGCGATGGCCCCCTCGTACCCGGAAAGCGGGATCGATCTTTACGTCGGGATCGGTGGTTCGCCGGAAGCGGTCCTCGCCGCGGCCGGGATCAAGTGCCTGGGCGGCGACATGCAGTGCATGATGTGGCCGCGCGATGAAAACGAACGCGACGAGTTGGTCGCGAACGGTCACGAAAAAGATCTCGGGCGGGTCTTCTTCGCCGACGATCTGGCGAATGGGAAAAACATCATCTTCTGCGCGACCGGGATCAGCGACAGCGCGCTCCTTCCCGGGGTGAAATCGCAGGGCGCGAATGCGATCACCCATTCCGTCCTGATGCGCGCGAAGAGCAAAACCGTCCGCTTCATTCGCGCCTCCCACGACCTCCAGAGCAAGACCATCCGCCTCCGCTCCGACAACCGCGAGCACGGCCTTTAAACATCGCGGGCTCGACATGCGCGCGGTGGTGTGCAAACTCCAAAAAATAAATACCCTGCTATGAAAGAAGTACCGAAAACCGAGCTGTCGCCAGAGAATGGCGCAATCATTGATACCAAATGGATCGTGGAGCCGTTCCGCTATCACGCTTCCGCGGTCGGCAAGACGCCTCACCCGCCGGTGGCGGGCGACCTGCAGTTGCCGGAGGTGATCATTTTCGATCACGCCGGCTTCCGGGGCGCCAGCGCCCGCACCAACCTGAGTTTTCATTATCTGGGCGATTACTGGAATGACCGGATCAGCTCGCTCATCGTGGTCAGCGGGGTCTGGCGTTTCTATCGCGACGACCACTTCAAAGGCGATTACTGGGACCTTGGCCCCGGCTACTACGAGAGCTTCTTCACCGAAGCGGGGCCGGACGACGTGATCAGTTCCTTTAAGGCGATCGCGCTGACCTGACCAATTCGCGGCCTCGCGTGATTCGTTAGGCGCGCGCCAGCGCAAAGATGGTGGGCGATACCCCCGAGCCGCTTTGGCAGGTCGTCGTCGGCGATAAGGACCGTGGCGTAAAGGCCGTCTCTTTCTGGTTGGCTTCGCGCTCCTGAGCGCGCTCGGCGATTTGCTGCTTTGCGGTCAGCTCATCTTCAGTGAGCCTGCTCGTGCCGGTGCTCATCTACGGTGCGTCCCGCGTCCTCTTCTCTGGGAGTATCCCCGGGGGTATCGCTGAAGTAGCATTGTCTCCGGAGTTTCGGTGTTCGAGTTTTGCGGGCTTCCGGGTAGAGTTGGCTCGATGGTCGCGCTGAATCGAGACGGTCTCGAAGAAAAAATCCTCGCGGGGGAACGCATCTCCGCGGCAGAGGCGCTCGCGCTTTATCGCTGGCCACTCGCCTCGCTCGGGGTGCTGGCGGATGCGCGGCGCAATTTGGCGAAAGAAAAATGTTACAACGGCCAAGGGCGCGAGGTCGTTACCTACATCGTCGATCGCAATATAAATTATACCAACGTCTGCAATGTCTATTGCAAGTTCTGTGCGTTCTACCGCACGGAGAAGGACGCGGATCATTACGTCCTGACGCGCGAGCAGTTCGACCAGAAGCTCGATGAGCTGACTGCGGCGGGCGGAGTGCAAATCCTGATGCAGGGCGGGCATCATCCGAAACTCGAGTTCGATTGGTACGTGGAGCTGCTCCAGCACATCCGGGAGAAATATCCGCACATCAATATCCATGGGTTCAGTCCGCCGGAGTTCCAGCATTTCGCGGAGACGTTTGCGATGCCGTTGCGGGAAGTGATCGCGCGCTTCAAGGAAGCCGGGCTTGGGTCGATCCCGGGCGGCGGCGGCGAGATCCTGGTCGATGCCGTGCGGCAACGGATCGCGCCGCTAAAATGCAAGACCGATCAATGGCTGGAGGTGATGCAGGTGGCGCACGAGCTCGGCTTGAAATCGAGCGCGACAATGATGTTCGGCCACGTTGAGACGATCGAGGATCGGGTCGAGCATTTGCAGCGGCTGCGCGATCAACAGGACGCGAGCGGCGGGTTCACCGCGTTCATCTGCTGGACGTTCCAGCCGCGGCACACGGTCTTGAAAGTGGATTACCCGACCGGCTCCGCGGAGTATCTGCGGATGCAGGCGCTGTCCCGGATTTTCCTTGATAACATCTCGAACATCCAGAGCTCATGGGTGACGCAGGGTCCACTCATCGGGCAGGTGGCGCTGAAGTACGGCGCGAACGATTTCGGCTCGGTGATGATGGAGGAAAACGTCGTGAGCAGCGCCGGCACCAGCTACCGGCTGGACGCGGAGAAGATCGAGCGCCTGATCACCACCGCCGGCTATGCGCCGCGCCGACGGAATAATTGGTACGAACTCATTTGATCAATCGTCTTCGCCAATCCGCATTTCTTCGTTTCTCGCCTTGACGTCCGCACCCGACCTACCCATCTAATACGCCAATTCTCGACCCGCCCGGCGTGGCGGCCGCTTTTTCTATGAAAAACTTCATCTCGTTAGGCCGCCTGGCGGCTCTGTGCTTTTTGTTCGTTCTGGCCCTCCTGCTGCCGCGGGCCGCGCGGGCGCAGAGCCTGGAAGGCGCCACCATCACCGGCATCGACGTGAGCTATGTCGGCCCCGAAACGGTGAGCAAGGATCGCGTGCTCGCCAACATGCGCACGAAAGTGGGCAGCCGTTATTCCGAGACCGCGGTCGAAGAAGACATCCGCGGTCTCTACGCCACCGGGAAAGTGCAGAACGTCCGCATTTTCGGCACGCCTGCCGGGGCCGGGGTGCGGGTGCAGGTCATCCTCGCCACGCGCGCGCTGATCACGGAGATCGAAGTCGACGGCGCGCAGAAGATCCGGGCGAGCTCGGTCCGCAAAGCGGTAAAATTCAAAATCCCCGCGGCGGCAGATGCCGACAAGCTCGAGGAAGGCCGCGAAGCGATCAACACCCTCTACCAGAAAAAAGGATTCACCGACGTGAAGGTGACCGTGGAGTTGGTCAACAACCAGGAGAAGGGCACCGCGCGCGCCGTCTACACGGTCAACGAAGGCGAGAAGGGCGCGGTCCGCGAAATTCGTTTCGTCGGCAACAAGACCTTCAGCGACCGCAAGCTGCGCAAGCAGATGAAGACGAAGGCGAAAACGCCGATCGCGTTTTTCGACAAGTCGGGTCAACTCGACCAGGCGCAGCTCCAGCAGGATCTCGACAGCATCCGCGAGTTTTACCAGAACAAGGGCTACATCGACATCGCCATTCCCGAGGTGCGGCAAGAGCGCTACACCGGCGGGCTGCGCCTCGTGATCGCGATCAACGAGGGCGTGCAGTATCACGTGCGCAACCTCAGTTTCTCCGGCTTGGAAGTGACGAACGATCAGAAGCTGCGCGCGGTTCTGAAGATGAAAGAGAAGGCGATCTACACTCCGGAAGCGCTGACCGCCGATGTGAAGGCGATGAACGACGGCTACGGCGCCGGCGGTTATGTGGACGTGGACGTGCAACCGCAGGGGACGCCGGTCGGCCTCGGCCTGGTCGACCTGCATTACACTATCGTGGAAGGCGAGCGCTCGTTTGTGGAGCGGGTGACCATCGTTGGCAACACGCGCACGAAGGACAAAGTGATCCGGCGCGAAGTGCTGGTGGCGCCGGGCGACGTCTATAATACCGTCCGCGTTGACGTCTCGAAGCAGCGCCTCGAAAACCTCGGCTATTTCGAGAAGGTCGAGACTTTCCCGGAACAGACTGGCATCCCGAGCCGGCGTAACCTGGTGGTGCAGGTGGAAGAGAAACGCACCGGGGCGCTCCAGTTTGGCGCGGGCTACAGCACGATCGATAGCGTCATCGGCTTCGTCGAGTTCTCGCAGGGCAACTTCGACATCGCGAACTGGCCGGCCTTCACCGGCGCCGGCCAGAAATTCCGCGCTCGCGCGCAGTTCGGCTCGCAGCGCCAGGATTACGAGCTCTCGCTCACCGAGCCGTATTTTCTCGGAAAACGATTGTCGTTAGGCGGTGATATTTTCTATCACGGGGCAAGCTTCCTCAGCACCGTCTACGATCAGCGCGCCTACGGTTTTTCGATCAACTCGCGGCTGCCGCTCACGGCCTTCTCCTACATCAGCCTCACTTATCGGCTGGAGGAGGTGGAAATCTTCAACGTCAATTCGACGGCTTCTCCGCAGCTCCAGGCGCAGGCCGGGACGCTTTTGAACAGCGTGCTGACCCCCTCCTACACCTACGACACTCGCGACAATATTTTCCTCACCCGTCACGGACATCGTTTCGTCTTCACGCCAAACTTGGCCGGCGGTTTTCTTGGCGGGGATGTGCAGGTTTACGGGTTCGATTTCCAGGCGTCGCAATATTTCCTCCTGCCGCTTGATAACATCCTGCTCTTGAATGGCGAAGTCAGCACCGTGGATACGTGGGGCAGCGGGTCCAACGTGCCGATTTTCGATCGTTTCTTCCTCGGCGGCGCGAATGATTTGCGTGGTTTCAACTATCGCGACGTCTCCCCACGAGACGTGAATGCCCAGCCGCTCGGCGGCAACACGCTCGCGCGTTTCACCATTGAGGATACCTTCCCGATTATTCCGAAAGTGCGCTTCGCCATGTTCTACGACACCGGGTTTGTGAATGCCGGCGCCTATGATTTCGGCACCCAGGATATCGCGAGCGACGTCGGTATCGGCATCCGGCTCGATCTCCCGGTGGGCCCGCTCCGCCTCGATTACGGCTTCCCGCTTCAGGGCAAGCAGTTTGGTTCCGGTGGTAAATTTAACTTCAGTGTCGGCTACCAATTTTGAACGGCAGCTGACACTTGCAGTCTATCGACTTCCCGATTACCAGTCTGGCCCACAATCTATGAAAAAACTTACCCTCGTGGCCCTTTTTGCCGCCTTCGCATTGCCCGTCGCGGGCTTCGCGCAGGGCCTGAAAGTCGGCACCATCGACATGAATCGCGCGTTCAAGGAATACAACAAAACCAAGGACGCCGAGAGCAAGATCAACGAAGCCAAGAACTCCGCGAAGAAGGAATACGACGATCGCGCGGACTCCTACAAAAAGGCGCTCGACGAGATCAACAAGCTCAACCAACAGCTCGAAGGCCCCGCCCTGAGCGCGGACGCGAAGACCCAAAAGGCCAAGGATCGCGACGAGAAAATCGCGAGCATCAAGAACATGGAGCGCGAGATCAACGAGTTCCGCCAGACCCGCGAGAAGCAGCTCCAGGAACAGGCCGTGCGGATGCGCGACGGGATCGTGAAAGAAATCACTGATGTCGTGATGAAGAAGGTCACGGCCGACAACATGGACCTCGTCTTCGACAAATCAGGCGTGAGCCTCAATGGCGTGCCGACCGTGATGTATGCGAAGGACAGCTTTGACTTCACCACCGACGTGATCACCCAGCTGAACAAGCCGGGCGCAATTCCGGCGCCGAAAGCGGCGGCTACGCCGGTGAAGAAGTAACTCGCTTCCGCGAGACCAATTTAAAAGCGCACGCCTCGCGGCGTGCGTTTTTTTTTGTCTCCGGCGGGCCGGGCGCACGGTTGCAACTCCGAAATCCGCACCCGAAGGTCGCGGGTGCTACTTCGAGCCGGCCGCGTGGCGATGATCTGCCTCCTTCTGGCCGGCCCGGCCCGGGCTGCGTCCGCCTGGGAAAAGACCGTGCCCCCGCTCGAGCGCGGCAAGTTTCCCGACCCGCGCCCGCTGCACGCAACCTATCAGTTTGGCTGGAATGATGTGGTTGCGGCCAATGCAGAAATAGATTTCGGCCAGAGCGATGGCCGGTTGCAATTTATCGGCCGCGGCCAGACCACGGGCGTGGTCCGCGCCCTCTGGCGCTTCGATGTGCAACATCGGGCGACCGCCGACGCGACGACCCTGCGGCCCATCTCGATGCATCAGGTGGATGAGACACGAAAGAAAACCGTCACCACCGACCTGGCCTTCAATGCCAACGGCGTCGTCCGGACACGGAGCGATAACAAAACGCCCAAGCCGCCCGCTCCGAAGACCTTTAACTTTCCCGGCCTCCTCGACCTTCACTCCGCCCTCCTCCTTCTGCGCAGCGAGCCTCTGACGGCGGGCGCGGTCTACCGCATCGTGGTTTATCCCGCGACCAACGGTTACCTCGCCACCGTCACCGTCGCCGGGCGCGAGACCGTGAAGGTCGGCGCCGGCAGCTACCCGGCGATCAAGCTCGACCTCCAGCTCAGCAAGGTGAACAAGCAGCGCGAGCTCGAGCCGCACAAAAAATTCCGCCAGGCCAGCGCCTGGTTTTCCGACGATAGCGATCGGCTGCTGCTGCGGATCGAGGCGCGGATTTTTGTCGGGACGGTTTTCGTCGATCTGCAGTCGGTAAAATTCGCCGGGCCTCGGCCCTAACGAATTCGCCTAACGAGCCGGCGATTTAACCGGGAATCCACTGCCCGCGGTAAACCGGCCGGCGCGGGAGGGGGTGCCGCGTCCGCATCCGCGGCGGGTGTTGGCCTGGAAGCAGGCCGAGCGCCGAGAGCGTTTCCATGTTCAGCCGGCCATCCGCCGGGAGGCCCGCGCGCCGCTGGAAAGCGCGGACCGCTTCGGCCGTGCCCGGGCCAAATTCTCCGTCGATCCCGCTGCGATAAAAACCGGCGCGGGCCAGCAAGGTCTGCGCGCCCACGATCACGTGCCGTTGCAGGTCCGGGGGCGCGATCTCGTAGGGAGTGCCGTCGAAGACACCGCTCGTCTCCGGCCGGAGCCCCCGCGGTCCCGGAACGTAATAGCGATTGCCGGACGCAGTCCGGGGAGCAGGGTTGGCCGGTTCTCGGTCGTTCGGAATCTCGGCGGATTGTCCCGGGCCTTCGTCGGTCTCGGCCTCGGCCGGCGGCGGAGTCGTCCGCGCGCGCGGCGTCGGCGCGGGGGCGGCGCTGGAGCCGACGCCTAACGACCGCAAAGTCTCAGCATCGACCTCTCCGGTGATTTGGAGCCCGTTGCGAATCTGGTAGCGCCGGATCGCAGCGGTCGTGTCTGCATTTTTTTGGCCGGTGATGGTGCCGTAATAAAAGCCCTGGTCTTTCAGAGCCTGCTGCACGGAAGTCGTGGTTTGGTCGGCGCGAGCGACGAGCGCGCTCGCGCCGAGAAGGGCGAGGAGGGCGAAACAGGTCCGCTTCATAGGTGAATTTCGACGCGGTGGACGGTTGCTTATTCAGCCGGCGCGGCCAGGGCTAGCTTGGGTTCGTTAGGCACGAGCACTTCCCGGTAGCGATTAATCCCGTCGCTGATCGCCGACGCGATCTGCTGCCGGTAAGTGCCGGTGTTCAGCTTGGTCACGTCCGCCGGATTAGTGATGAAGCCCCCTTCCACCAGCACGGCCGGGTGGCGAACATGCGCGATGACGTAAAATTGTTCCGACTTGATCCCGCGGTTTACCGCGTGCGTCTGCATGATCAGAGCCTCCTGCAGGAAACGCGCGAGACTCTCGCTCTGCGCGACGAGCGGTTTCGTTTTGGCAGCCGGCTCGAAAAACGAGAGCCAGGAGAAAAGCCGCGTGCTCGCGGTCGACTGGCGGGCCGCGAAATAGGTTTCGACGCCGGACGCCGCGGGCCGGTCGCCGTCGTTGAAATGGATGCTCACGAAGAGCGAACGCTTCTCCTCGTTCGCCATCGCCGCCCGTTCCGCCAGGGAGAGATAACGATCGGAGTCGCGCGTCAGCACGGTGGTGAAGCCGGCGCTGCGCAAAAGCGTCTCGGCGCGCCGGGCGACGTCGAGGGTGAGATCTTTTTCCAGCACCGTGCCGCAGATCGCGCCGGAATCCTGCCCGCCGTGGCCCGGGTCGAGCACGACCACGAGCGGCTCCTCGCCGTGATCTTTCGGCGGGTGCGGTTGCGCGATTGGCCGCGGTGGCGGCGCGAGCCAGAGGAAGCAAAAAAACGATACCGCGAGGAGCGCCAGACCGATCCAAGGCAGAAGGCGGCGGGGCATCGTCGCTCTTTCTCGTTAGGCCGTGAGCGCGGCCAGCTCTTCGCCTGCCAGCGACCGGTAACGAATCGCGGTCGCGACGTTCCGTTCGAGCACGCAGGCCTCAAGCGTCGCGGTCTGGAGCTTTCCCTCGCGAAACTCCAGCAGCGCGGGGTGCGAAGGAAGACCCGCGGTCGCCTCTTCCGTCGGGGGGAGGCTGCCGACGCTCCAGGCATCGAGCGCGACTTTCATCGCGCCGTGGAGCGTAGCCTTCGGATCGTGATCGCGCTGCAGCAGTTCTTCCATCAGCGCGGTCGCGCGGTTCGTGCCGCTGATCGCGCAGAAGCCGGGGCGTTTCGTGCCCCCTTCCGCGGTGATCGCGCCGTCGTATTCCACGCGCAGGAAGAGGTCGTCGTGAGGCGTCGCGCCCACTTCCGCGAAGAGCATGCGCGCGAGATACGGCGCGCCGTAAACCTGTTCGAAAGCCGTCTTCAAGAGCGGGCTGAGCGAGTAAAACGCCAGCCGCCGCAGCGAGACGTCGGCCGCGGATCGGGTAAAACCTTCCGTGCTCGCGAGCTCGATCGCCGCCATCCGCAGCCGCTCGATGTCCCCTGGATGCCCGATCGCGCCGAGCGCAATCCGATCGTAAATCTCAAAGAGCTTTTGCCGCGCCTGCCCGACCGTCACGAGCAGAATGCCGTCGCGATAACTCAGCGCCGCGATCGGGCTCCCGGGCGCGAGCTGCGTCTCGATATACTCACGGCGATTCGCGATCGCCTCGACCCAACGATACGGTTCTTCGGTCATGCGACGGTGCTCTTGAAGCGCGCGGCGATCTGCGTGTCCGAAAGCGTTTTGATTCCCTCAGCGGAGATGATTTTTATGATCGGATAAATCCGCCCCAGCCGATCGACGCCGCCGGTCGCGGTGTCCGATTCGGCCGCGGTGTCGAGCGCGCGCAGGGCCAGCGTGACCGCGTCTTCCTCCTTCAATTTCTCCAGCGGCTTTTTTCCCCAGCGATTTTCGTAAAACAAAACGCCGCGGACTGCGGGCGAGCCGGACCCGGTCGCGGCGTATTCCGTGACCTCGAAGTTCGCGCCCATCGCGTCGTAGAAATAGAGGCGCGCCTGCCCGTCGCCGCTGAAATCGTAGGTCGCGAAAATCGGCACGACTACGCCGACGCCCTGGAGCACAAACCCGAAATTATCGCGGAGCAATTTCGAAAGTGCGCGCACTTTGCCGTCGACGCTCATCTCCTGGAGCTGGGTGCGCCGGAAAAACTGTAGCGAATGCTCGAGCACCCGCGCCATTTCCCACGCCGTCGCGGGCACGCCCGCGATCGCCCTGATCGAGTGCCGGTCGATCTCGAGAACCTTGTCGGCACGATCGTAAACCACAGTGTTGCCCGCGGTCGCGCGCCGGTCGCCGGCCACGAGCACGCCGCCGCTGAACTTGAAGGCGAGGATGGTGGTCGCTTGCGTTTGGGGGACCGCGGTGGCCATGGGACCTATGGGTCCCATAGGTCCTATGGGACTTATGAGACCGCGCTCCCGCAGGAGAGCCGGGAAATCGATACCCCCTGCGCCTAACGAGTCCGGCGTCACTGGCCGGTGCGCTGGCGGTAGCGCTTCGATTGGTTCGGATCCACCTTGCGCATTTTCTTTAATAGATCGCGCGTGTCCGGCCGCGAAACGTCGGGGGATTTGGGTCCGCCGCCGTCTCTTGGTTGAGGTCCCCATGGCACCGGCGCCACTGGTTTTTCCGTCCGCTCAGGCATGGAAAAATGCTACGGCGAATGAGCCGAAACGCAAGCTGACGCGCGCTTGCCAGTCTCGGGGAGAGATGCCAAGCTTCGCCCATGTCGCGCCCTTTTCTCGCTCTCGTGGTCTGCCTCTTCGCGGCTCTTTCCGCCCCGGTCGGCTTCGCCCAGGATCGCGCGGCGTTGCATAGCGACATTCTCGGGTTAAGCAAAAAACTCGACGAGCAAAATGCCAAGATCGACGCGCTCTCCCAGCAAATCCTGAAACTGCAGCAGGCAGTGGAGCAGGGGAAGAACAGCGCCGCCCCGGCGACCGCGGGCATCCCGGAGGAAAGCACCACGCCGGCGCCCCTTTCTTCCGGCAACAGCCACGTCGTGACGCGCGGCGAAACGTTGACCTCGATCGCGAAGCAGTACCGGGTCGGCATCGAAGAGCTGCAGAAGTTCAATCATATCGAGAACGATCGGAAGCTGCAGATCGGCCAGACCCTCGCCATCCCCGGAACGCAGTCGCCCGTCCCGGCGGCGACGCCGGCACCAGCAACATCGCCGAGCGAGTAATGGAAGCCGCGACGGCGAATCAGCAGTGGTTCCTGCGCAAGCACGTGGATGGAAGCGTCTTTGGCCCGCTCGGTTTCGAGCAGATGCGACGTTGGGCCGACGGCGCGCAAATCGCGCCGCACGATAAAATTTCTCACGACCAGGAGACCTGGTTGAAAGCGCCGATGTATCCCGAGCTGGGGATGGACTGGCTGGTCGAAGTGACGAGTGAACGCTACTACGGGCCGACCACGCTGGGCGCCGTTCGCGAGTTCATCCGGCTAGGCGAGATTGGCGACGGAACCTTCCTGATCAATTCCTGCGACGGCTCGCGCCGCCCCATCGGCGATCTGGCGGAACTGACGGGCGAGCCCGAGGATGGGCTCGATCTCTCGAGTGACGCGCCGCCGGCCAGCCCGATGGCTATCAACTTGCGCGATCGAATCAACGATCTGGAGCAGAGCCTCTTCGAAGAGCGCCGTGCCCTGGAAGAATCCGAAGCCCGCTACCGCGAGCTCGAGGCACGCTATCGCGCACTCCGCGACCAGCTCGGCTCCCAGTTAACCGCCCTCTACCCGCCTTCCTGCGGGAGGCGTGGGTATCGGTGTCGTTAGGCAAATTCGCCCCGCTTCCACGCTTCGCGCCGCGAAGCGACTACAGCCGACCTTGAACGGTCCAACAAACAGACCGCTTCACCGTCGTGCCCGAGCCTTTGAGCCTCGCGCTTTTGGCCGGGCCGGGGCTGCTCGCGGCTTGGTTTTTTGCCCGTCGCCGGCGCGCTTAATTTTCTTCGGCAGGGCGGTTTCCGAAAGGCCCCGCCTGGTGCGGGGCTTTTTGTTTTCCCGGGTCGGCGCGGACGGGCCCGGAACCCATTCACCCGGGAGCAGAGTCGCCCGGGGAAAGACCGGCACGCCGAGCTCATTGCGATGGAGCATGCCCACGACCATGTCGGTCGCGGTCGCGCCGATGCAGTAGTTATTCTGATCCATTCCCGCCCAGCCGGTCATGCTGCTCTCGCGATCGAGATGGGCCAGCGCGATCACGCGCAGCCGCGGATCGGCCGATTGCTCCAGCCACTCTTTCACTTCCGAGTGCAGCGTGACCAACGCGTCCGGCCGGTTCGCCCGCAGCCAGCGTCCAAATGCTTCTCGCTCGCTCTTCGCAAAATTAAAAACCAGGCGCTCGCTCCCCTTCTCCTCGGAGAAAAATCCCGCGCAAAATCGGTGCTCGAGCCACGCATCAATCCGGAGATCGATCACCAGTCCGATGCGCGTGTAGCCGCCCATGCGCAAGGCCGCCACGGCATGACGCGCGGTGGAGAATTGATCGTTCGCAGTGAAATGCAGGGGCGGCTCTTGCGGCCGCAGCCCGATGACCACGGTGGAAAAATCGGACCATATTTCCGCATGACTTGGCGGCAGAATGCCGTCGTTTTGCAAACCCGCGACAATCAGACCCCGGATCCCGCGCGCCTGCAGAATTTCGACCAGTCGCGTCGCGCTGCAGCTCGCGTCCTGCAGCCAGAACTGATCCACGCTGTAGCCGAGCTCCCGCGCCCGTTCCGCGGCGCCCCGGGTCCATTCGCGGAAGGTCGGGATGTCGCGCAAGATCGCAGGATCTTCCGAGGCGTTGACGAAACCGAGGGTCGCCTGGAAAGGCGAATTCTTTCCGACCCGCACCTGTGCCATCAGGCTCGCGAGCGTCGCATTGGGCAGGTAACCGATCTCGCTCGCCACCTTGCGCACATGATCGCGCATCGCGGGCCGGAGCCGCGGATCGTTCCGCAACGCGAGCGACACCGTGGACGCCCCGACGCCCGCCGCGCGGGCGACATCGCGGATGGTCGGCGCTCGCTCCACGCCTTCATCCTAACGAAGGCGGCCGTTAAATTCACGGACTTTCCGCGACCGGCAACCCGGCGGGAGGGCGGTGCGTGATTGTTAGGTGGTCGCCAGCTCCGCAGCCGGCTCCTCTTCCGCGCCCGGCGCCTCGAGAAAACTCTGCTCGCAGAGGCGCGCGTATTTCCCGCCTAACGAAAGCAACTCGTCATGGGTTCCGCGCTCGATGATCCGCCCGTGATCGAGCACCAGGATCTGGTCCGCGCGCACGATGGTGGAGAGCCGGTGCGCGATCACGATGCAGGTGCGGTGAAACATCAGATTCTCCAGCGCCTGCTGGATCAACCGCTCGGTCGCGGTGTCCACGCTCGCGGTCGCTTCGTCGAGGATGAGGATCGGCGGGTCCTTGAGCAGCGCGCGCGCGATCGAGAGCCGCTGCTTTTCGCCGACACTCAACTTCACCCCACGCTCGCCCACGACACTGCCGAGACCGTCCGGCAATCGGTCGATGAAAGCCTTCGCTCGGGCCGCTTCCGCCGCCTCGAGCAATTCGTCATCCGACGCATCCGGTTTCCCGAAGAGCAAATTTTCCCGGATGGTGCCGTTGAACAAGAAGCTTTCCTGCGTCACCACCCCAATCGCTTCACGCAAAAACGGGAGGCTAAATGCGCGCAATGGTCTGCCGTCGACCAGGATTTCGCCCGAGGTGAAGTCGTAGAAACGCGCGAGCAGATTGACCAGGGTCGATTTGCCGGCTCCGGTCGCGCCGACCAGCGCGATCGTTTCGCCCACCCGGGCGTGGAAAGAGATGTTGCTCAGCGCGGTCAGCCCATTGGCGTAGCCAAAGGAAACGTCGTCATAGCGGATGTCGCCGCTGATCTTTTCGTCGCGTGCCGCCACGCCTTCAACCCTTCCCAGCTCCGCCGGTTCATCCAGAATCTCGAAGACGCGTTCGCCCGCCGCGCGTCCGGCCTGCACGAGCTGATTCAATTGGTGCAGCCGGGCGATCGGTTCGTAAAGCAAACCGGTCAGCATGATGAACGCAATCAAGTCGCCTACCTGCATCGCTCCGTGCAGGACGGCAGAAGCGCCGAAAGCGAGGACGAGCACAACCCCGAAGGCATCGACTAACGCCATCGACGGGCTGTAGATCGCCCACACCCGCATCACCACGATCGTCGCCCGGCGCAGTGCTTCGCTCACGCGATTGAACCGACCGTGTTCCTCGGTCTCGCGGACGTAACTCTTGATCTGCCGAATCCCGCCGAGGTTATCGAGAAGGAGCGCGTTCATCGCCGAAGCGGCCTTCCGCTGCTGCCGGTAACGGCGATGCGCGGTGAGTGTGTACCAGAGCGCGCCGCCGATCAGGAACGGCAGCGGGGTCATCGCAATAAAAGTCAGTTTGGCGTTGAAATAAAACATCACGCTGCTGACCACGATCACTTGCAGAGCCGCGACCAAACCCTGTTCGATGCCATCGATCAGCACGCGCTCGACCGCATTCACATCTTCCAATACCCGCGTCATCAAGTCGCCGGTCGCGCGGTTATCAAACCACTTCAGCGGCAGCAATTGAATGTGCGAGTAGAGATCGCTCCGTAGATCGAAAATGACCCGTTGCTCGAAGGTGTTGTTGAGCAAAATCCGGAGCGAGTTCAAACCGTGCTGGAGCAAGAACGCCAGTGCGGCGAGCAGAGCCAGCGGGACGAGGCGATCGGCGCGATGTTGCCGGACGACTTCGTCGATCATCAGCTTCGTCACCGCGGGGAAAACGATCACCATGAGCGTGCCGAGAACGGCGCAAGCCAGCGTCCCGCTCGCCATCCAGGGATAGCGTTTGAGGTATGCGAAGACGCGCCAGACGGTTCTCATGAAGTTTTAAATTTTAAGCTTTAAGTGCTAAGTAGGGAGCCAGAGCGGAGCGTCGTCACTTAACACTTAAAACTTAACACTTAAAACTGGCCTCATGATCATCGAGCAGATTTTCACCTCGCCCGGGCACAACTATTTCGGCCACTTCGGCCAGTCGCCGGATCAGTTTCCGCTCGAGGAACGACGCGAGATCGAGTGCGTCGCGGGCCAGGGAATCCGCGGGGATCGCTTCTTCGCTTTCAAGGACGACTACCAGGGGCAGGTCACTTTTTTCTCCCGCGAAGTCTTCGATGAGTTGGCGCGCGAGTTTGGCCTAACGACAAAATCCCCCGGCGTCCTGCGCCGGAATATTATCGTTTCGGGAGTCGATCTGAACGATCTGATCGGGGCGGAGTTTGAGCTCCAGGGCGTGCAGTTTCGCGGGACGCAACATTGCAAGCCGTGCGACTGGATGAATCTCGCCTTCGCCCCGGGGACCGAGCCGTTTCTGCGCCGCGGCAAAGGCGGCTTGCGTGCGCGGATTCTGAGCGGTGGCCGGCTCAGTGTCGGCGACGCGCAACTAAAAATCCTCCAGCTCGCCTAACGATGCGCTGCAGCGCGGTTTTGCTGGCCGGCGGAAAATCCAGCCGGATGGGCTGCGACAAAGCGCTGCTCGAGATCGACGGCGAACCGCTCTGGCGCCGCCAGCTCGCTACCCTCCGCGCACTCGCCCCGGAACAACTCTTGGTTTCCGGTCCGGACCGCGGCGAGGGCGAAACGGTCGCTGATGAAATCGACAACGCAGGTCCTCTCGGTGGCGTCGCAGCGGCTCTGCACAAGTGCACCGCGCCGCTGCTCGTTGTGCTCGCGGTCGATCTTCCGGAAATGAGGGCCGAATTTTTGCGGACGCTGCTCGCTCTTTGTCGCGACGGGCGCGGCGTGGTCTCGCGGGGCCCGGAATTCTTCGAACCGCTCGCGGCGATCTACCCGGAGGTCGCGGCAGAGATCGCGAGCGCACAGCTGCGCCGGGGCGAATTCTCAATGCAGGAATTTGTCGGAGCGACGATCCGCGAGGGACTGCTCACGGAACGAAAACTGGCGCCGGAGGAAGCCGCGCTCTTCGCCAACCTGAATACGCCTGCTGACCTGTGACCACGAAGCCCGCCCAAGTCTTCCGTTATCGCCAGGGCGTCGCGTCGGCGGAGGAGCCGGATGAAGTGGCGGCGGAAGAGCCTCTGGAGATTCGCGTGGAAGGTCAAAGTGTAGCGGTGGTCATGCGCACGCCCGGGCACGATCGCGAGCTCGCCGCGGGCTTCGCGCTGACCGAGGGAATCGTGAGGCGAGCGAGCGAGCTCTTCGGGATCACCACCTGCCTAACGAATTCGGAAGCGAAGGGCAACGCGGTCGACATCACCCTGACTGATCCGGCGAAGTTCGACGCCGCGAAGTTGAGCCGCTACGTTTTCAGTTCCTCGAGTTGTGGGATTTGCGGCAAGGCCACGATCGACGCGGCGATGCAGCAATTCCCGCCCATCGGCGAAGCCGCCACCGTGCGCGCGGCGGTGCTGCTCGAGCTGCCGGAGAAACTGCGGGCGGCGCAGGAGACTTTTCAGCGGACCGGTGGCCTCCACGCCTGCGCCCTTTTCGATTCGTTAGGCCAGCTCCTCCTCCTGCGCGAGGACGTCGGGCGGCATAATGCGCTCGATAAGTTGATCGGGCACGAGCTACTCGGGAACCGGCTGCCGTTAGGCGAAAGCGTCCTGCTCTTGAGCGGCCGCGTTTCCTTCGAGATGACGCAGAAAGCGCTCGCCGCCGGGATCGCGATCATCGCCGCCATTTCTGCACCGACCAGTCTTGCGGTGGAATTCGCACAGGCAAATAACCAGACGCTGATTGGATTTCTTCGGGGAGAAACGATGAATGTCTACAGTGGCGCGCAGCGTCTCGTTTGGGAAGTCAGCCATCTTGCCTGACTCGGCCGACGGGCTTCCAGCCTGTCGGCTCTTCGCTGCCCTACGGCACTCGCCAAGCTGGGGCAGGCTGGAAGGCTGCCCGCCGAGTCAGGCAAGATGCCTGACTTCCGCAGCGCGCCCCTGGAAGGTCAGCTCCGCAATTCCCGACTTGTCGAACTCGCCCAGACCGGCGGCGATCATCCGTTCGTATTGCGCCTTGGTCGCAGCGGCGAGCGGGAGATCGAGCCCCGCTTTTTCGCCTAACGACAGCGCGATCCCGCTATCTTTCGCGGCGTGCGCGGCGGAAAAAAAGCAGGCGTGATCGCGGTTCTGCATGTCTTCGCCATCGGTCTGCAACACGCGCGAGCCGGCGCCGGTCTCGGAAAAAACTTCCCGCAACATCGTGAGCTCGAGTCCGAGCGCATCGCCCAGCCCGAGCCCCTCCGCGAGCCCGGCAGTGTTGATGTTCATCACCATGTTCACCAGCGCTTTCACCTTCGCGGCCTCACCCGCTTTCCCGACGAAGCGAATTTTCGACCCAAGCGACTGCAGGATTGGCTCGGCCTTTTCGAAAACCGCGCGCTCACCGCCGCACATGAGATAAAGCGAACCTTCGCGCGCCTGGGTAATGCTCGAGGCCATGCACGCTTCCAGGCTTTGCGCGCCGACCTTGTGCGCCAGCGCCTCGATCTCGCCGTGCACTTCCGGCGTAACCGTGGCGCAGTTGATGAAGAGTTTGCCGCTGGCGTTTTTCAGCAGGTTATCGTTAGGCGCGGAGAAAATCTGCCGCATGGCGGCGTCGTCGGAGACCACGGTGATGATCACGTCCGCGGCCGCGGTCACTTCGCCTAACGACTGGCTGGCGAAGCTACCGAGTTCCTGCGCGAGCTCGGTCGCGGCGGCCCGCTGCGCGTCGTAGAGCGCGGTGACGTGGAACCCGCGGTCCTGCAGACGACGCGCCATGTTCGCGCCCATCCGGCCGACTCCGACGAAGGCAATGTTCATCATTCCTCGAGGCGTCCGGCGAAAAACGGGTTGTGTTCCTTCTCCTCGGCGACGGTGGTGAGCGGTCCGTGGCCGGGGCAAAGGATGGTGTCGTTAGGCAGGGTCAGGACTTTCTCCAGGTTGTTCCGGATCGCGTCCTCGTAGGAGACGTTGCCGCCGCCCATCGAACCCGCAAAAAGCGAGTCGCCGACGATCGCCACCGGCTGATCGAGCCCGCGCACAAAGTAGGTCATCCCGCCGGGCGAATGCCCGGGGGTGAGGAACGATTCAACCGTCAGGCCGGCGACCGAACAAATTTCCCCCTGCGGAACCGGTTGCGCGCCGGGCGCCTGTTCGAGCTCGGAGAGATGAATCGGCGCACCGGTCACGGTGGCCAGGCGCTTGAGATCGGCGATGTGATCGGGGTGCGCGTGCGTAAGGAGGATGAGCCCGATCGACAAGCCTTCCTGTCGACTTTTCTCGAGCAGCGCGTCGCAGTTCGCGCCGGTGTCGAACGCGACCGCCATCTTCCCGACCGGGTCCCAGACGAGGTAGGAGTTCACCGCCATGTCGTGATACTGGGTCGTGAACTGCGCCAGACCTTCCACGGCTGCGTCGTTAGGCTGCCATTTTCCCTCCGCGAGATCGGCCAGGGCCTGTTCGTGCAATTGCAGGCAGGGGGCGATTTTATCGCTCGTCGCGCGGTCGAATTGACCGGTTTTCAACCGCTGCAAAGCCTCGACGCTCACCCCGGCTTTCTCGGCCAGGGCCTCGTCGGAAAGCTGCAGGCCGCGCTGCGCTTTACCAATGATATCGGTGAAATTGTCTTCGAGTGGGATGGACATGGGCACCACTAGATAACAACCGATTCGCTTGTCGAACCTTTTGCGATTTCGGCGAGACGGGCGCGCGCCAAGGCCGCGGTCTGGCAGGCGATTTCGTCGAGCCTAGGCGTGGCTCCCGTCTCTTTTTCGATCGAAGTCATGGTCACATTCTCGATCCCACAGGGCGTGATCTGATCGAACGCACCGAGGTCCCCGCGCACGTTGAGCGCGAAGCCGTGCATCGTGATCCAGTGGCGCACGCCAACGCCGATCGAAGCGATTTTGCGCTCCGCGATCCAGACGCCGGTGAGGCCAGCGCGGGTGGTGGCTTCGATGTGGCAGGTCGCCAGTAACTCGACCAGGAGCGCCTCGATCCAGCGCAGGTAACGATGCAAATCCTGGCCGTAACGATGGAGATCGAGCAGAAAATAACCGACCAATTGACCGGGCCCGTGGTAGGTCGCCTGTCCGCCGCGATTCGTCGGGAAAAGCGGATGCGGCAGATGCGCGGCATCGCGCAGGCTCGATTGGTCCAGCGTGCGCCCGATGGTGTAAACCGGATCGTGCTCCAGCAGCCAGAGTTCATCCGGCAACGCAGAGTCGACATGTTTTTGCCTAACGAGTTCCTCCTGCCGCGTGAGCGCGTCGGCGAAACTGATCCGGCCAAGCCAGCGCGTCTCCAGGGTCGAATTCATATGCGCGCGGATGTGGGTAAGCCAACGCGCGCCCCTTCCTGCGCGCGGAGATGGGTCAGCCCGATGGCGAGCGCGTCGGCCGCGTCCGGCCCGGGCGTTTCCGTGAGACCAAGGAGCGCGCGGACCATGAAAGCGACCTGCGACTTGTCGGCCGAGCCGTTGCCGACCGTGGCCTGCTTGATCCGTTTCGGGGCGTATTCAAAAACCGCCAGACCGCGCCCAGCCGCCGCCAAAATCGCCGCGCCGCGGGCCGCGCCGAGGGTGATCGCGGTCTTGTGACTTTGCACGTAGATCACCGCCTCGAGCGCGCAACAATCCGGCTCGTGCTCGTGGATCAGCTCGGCCAAGCGCTCGTGGATCGCGACGAGGCAGGAAGACATCGTCAGCGCCGGTCGATTGTGGATCACGCCGAAATGCAGCGCGGAAAATTTCCCGCCCGCCGAGTCGATAATCGCCACCCCGGATTTGCGCAGGGACGCGTCGATCGCCAGGACGCGCATCGTTAGGCTAAGGGAAAAGTGGGGCCGCGGGACACGCCGAAACTTAGGTTCCACGCCGGTCGCTTCAAGACGGAATTCGACAACCCGGGGCGGCTCGGCTTGACTGCCCGCGTGGCGGAAGTCGCGAAAGCGCAGTGTCAGATTTGTCACCAGACGACCGCGCCTTCCTCGCTGGTGGCCGGGGATTTGATCCGGCCGTCGCTGGCCGATTTCATTCGCCGGAACGTTCCCGCCTTCGACCCGCACGGTTTCATCTGCGCCACCGACCTGGGACACTTCCGGCGCGATTACGTGAAGGAGGTGCTCGAGGACGAGATCGGCGAACTCTCCGCGCTCGACCAGGAGGTGGTCGATAGCCTGCAGCAGCGCGAGATTCTTTCGGAAAACATCGGCGACGAATTCGATCGCGAACTCACTTTCGGCGAGCGGCTCTCCGATCGGATCGCGACTTTCGGCGGGAGCTGGACCTTCATCATGTCCTTCGGGGTCGTGCTCTTCATTTGGATCGTGATCAATACCGCCGTCCTCGCGACCCGCGCCTTCGATCCCTATCCGTTTATTTTGATGAACCTGATCCTGTCCTGCATCGCGGCGCTGCAGGCGCCGGTGATCATGATGAGTCAGAACCGGAGCGAAGCGCGGGATCGCGCGCGCGCGGAGAACGACTACAAAGTAAACCTGAAAGCCGAGCTGGAGATCCGGCATCTCCACGAAAAAATCGATCACCTCCTGCGCAAGCAATACAACCGGCTCTTCGAGATTCAGCAGATCCAGATCGAGTTGCTCGAGGAGCTCGGGGCGAAGCGCCGCGGCGGCCGGACGGTGGATCGTTAGGCGAGACGCGGGATGAAGATCGCCGAAGCCACCACGCCCGCCGAGGTCGCCCGCTGTTTCCCGGTGATGCGGCAACTGCGGACGCATTTCGACAACGAGACGGTTTTTGTCGAACAGGTGGAACGGCAGCGCGCGGGGGGATTCAAGATGGCGTTTCTGGAAGATGAAGGCGGCATCCGCGCGGTCGCCGGTTACCGTTTCTCCGAGTCGCTTTATGCCGGCCGTTTTTGTTATGTCGATGACCTTATCACCGACGAAGCGGGCCGGTCGTTAGGCTACGGGGGCGCGCTCTTCGATTGGCTGGTGGGGGAGGCGCGCGCGGCCGGTTGCGGACGGTTCGAGCTCGATTCCGGCGTGCAGCGTTTTGCCGCGCATCGCTACTACCTGACGAAGAGAATGATCATCTCTTCGCATCATTTCTCGCTCGAGCTCTAACGCCGGGCTCAGCGCGCGACCAAGCCGTCCACGCTCGTCGGCAGGCCATTCACTCCGAGGAGCGGAGTCAGCTCGCCCGTCTGGCGATTGAAGTAGTAAGCGTTGATCCCGGGGCTGGCGACGCTGTCCTGGTCGGGGTTGAGCGCATAGAGGAAACGGCCATCGCGGCTGAAGTCGAGGTCGGTCGGCGCGGTCAGGCTCGGGAAGCTGCCGGCGAGCGCGATTTCGCCACTGCTTCGATCAACTTGATAACGGGAGATCGTCCCGCTCCCGGTATTGACCAGGAACGCGAAGCGCCCGTCTTTGCTCACCGCCACCCAGCAGGCAAAATCGGCGAAGGCCGGGATCGCGGAGCTGACCAGGGTAAGCTGGCCATCATCGCCGATCAGGAACGACGACATCGCGCCGAGGCCCGGAACGTCGTTAAAATCATCGGAGACGAAGAGCTGATTTCCATTCGCGGTGGAGAAACCGAAGGGCGTGATCGCATCGGAAGGCGTGACGAGATGTGCGGTGGGCCGGCCGGTTCGATCGAGCGGATACGTGTCGATGTTGCTGGTGGATTTCTCGGTCACGATCACGACCCGGCCATTGGGGCTGAAGCCGATCTGAGCTGGAGCTGTGACCGCGGCACTGAGCGGTTGGGTCGAATTACTGAGCGCGGTTAGCCGGCCGCGCCCGTCGAAGGTGAAACCGCTGATGTTGTCGCTCTCGCCGACATTGCCGCCCCCATTCAGTACGTAGACGAGGTGCTGAACGACCGCCACGCTCAAGGGCTGGTGGCCGCCCGAAGAGATGCGATCAATCGGCCGCAGGCCGCGGTCCGTTATCGCGAAGACCGACAAATCATCGCTGCCCGGATTCACCACGAAGAGAAAACGATCATCCCCGCTCAAGGCGAGAGCCGCGGCATTCCCGAGCGCGAAATCAGGTTCCCGCCCACCAGAGCCGAGGCCACCCGTGGGGAAACTTCCCGCCGGCGTCAGGTTCCCGTCGATGGCGCGATTGAAGGCGAGGACGGCGTTGCCGGCGACGGCATTCGTCATGGTATAAACGGCGCCGGTGATGTTGGCCGCCGGTGCGGGCCGTCCCGACAGGAGGCTGGACAGGATCAGGATCAAACCGAGGTGACGGCGCATGGGGTGACTCGTATTCATACGCTGATGTTGCACGCGGGCAGCGCGCAATCCAAGCGCGGAAAAGTAACGGCGTCGTAATCGAACCGGCGGAGTCAGGGCTTCGTTAGGGGAGCGAAAAGTAATCCGCGCTCTGGTAGTTGCCGTCGACCGTTTTCACGATTTGCATCAGGACGTCGTTGACCAGCGTACTCGCGCCGAAACGGAAGAGATCGGGCGTGAGCCAGTCGTCGCCGAGCGTTTCCTTCACCATCACGAGATACGCGAGCGCCTGCTTGGCGGTGCGGATGCCGCCGGCCGGTTTCATCCCGATGCGCACGCCGGTCTCGTAGAAGTAGTCGCGGATCGCTTCCAACATCACGAGCGTGACCGGGATGGTCGCAGCGGGCGCAATTTTGCCGGTCGAAGTCTTGATGAAATCGCCGCCCGCGCGCATCCCGATTTCACTCGCGAGCCGGACGTTGTCGTAAGTCTGGAGCTCGCCAGTTTCGAGGATGACTTTCAAATGCGCGTCGCCACAGGCTTCCTTCACCGCGGCGATTTCGTCGAAGACGCGGTTGTAATCGCCGGCCAGGAAAACGCCTCGATCGATCACCATGTCGATCTCATCCGCGCCATCGCTGGCGGCGCGGCGGACTTCTTTGAGCTTGAGATCGAGCGGCATCAGTCCGCTCGGAAACGCGGTTGCGACCGAGGCCACTTTCACCCCGGAAGTGCCCAGAAATTTCTTCGCGACTTTGACCAGATTCGAATAAACGCAGACCGCCGCGCACGACGGCACTTCGTAGCGCGGGTCGATCGGCTGCATCGCCTTGCGGCAGAGAAACGCGACTTTGCCGGGTGTGTCTTTTCCTTCCAACGTCGTCAGATCCATCATCGAGACGGCGAGCTTGAGGCCGGCGAGTTTCGCGGAAGTCTTGATGCTGCGCTTGGTGAACGCGGCGGCGCGCTCCTCGATCATGACCTGATCGGTGACCGGGATTTCCCAGCGATCGCGCAGGGCGTGGTGGCGGTTATTGCTGGCCGGCAGAGTTTTCAAGCGGATCAGCTTAACGAAGTGATGCGAGCGTGTCGATGGAAGTCAGGCATCTTGCCTGACTCGGCGGGCAGCCTTCCAGCCTGCCTGAAAAGAGCCGACCGGCTGGAAGGCCGCTGGCCGAGTCAGGCGAGACGCCTAACTTCCGATGATGCTCACGGCGACCTCGCGGCGGTGTGGCGCGGGGCGGAAGGAATTCAGGCCGTTGGCCTGACTCGGCCGCCGGTCATCTTGCCCGGCGGTTCATCCGGCAGGCTGGAAGGCTGCCGGCCGAGTCAGGCGAGACGCCTAACTTCCGATGATGCTCACGGCGACCTCGCGGCGGTGCGGCGCGCGGCGGTGTTCGAAAAGGAAAATGCCCTGCCAGGTGCCGAGCTGCATCCGGCCATCGGCGATCGGGATGACTTCGCTCGTGCGGGTGAGCACGCTCCGGATATGGGAGGTGCTGTCGTCGCCACCTTCCGCGGTGTGTTCGAAATACGAAGTTCCCTCCGGCACGAGGCGCTCGAAGAATTCCTCGAGATCGCGGCGCGCGGTCGGGTCAGCGTTCTCCATGATAATGAGGCTGCAGCTCGTGTGCCTAACGAACACGGTGACGGTGCCGTGCCGGACGCCGCTCCGTCCAATCTCGCGGGCCATTTGGGCGGTGAGGTCGTAGGTGCCCTTGCCCTTGGTGGCGACGCTGAGGAGTGCGGAATGGACCTGCATGGCGACGCCAAGTTTGTCACTCCGGCCCGGGTTGTCGATGGTGCCGGATGTTTCGCCTGCTCGCCGCCGCGGTCTTGGGCGGCGCCACGTTGGTGGCGACGGCCGCGCCTAACGAGCAGGAAATCGCGCAACTCTACGCGCGCGGCCTGGCCGGCGACCCGCAGGCGGTGATCGATTGCATCGCGCAGCTCGAGCAGGTGCTGGCAAAGCGGCCCGGCGATCAGCGGGCGCGGGTCTATCTCGGCAGCGCCGAGACGCTCCGGAGCCGCGATCTGCCGTTTGGGTTGGCGAAATGGAAGACCCTGCAACAGGGCATCGCGCGGATGGATGAAGCGGCCGCCGCCGCGCCCGAGAACGCCAGGGTCCAGCTGCTCCGCGCGGTCACGAACGAGGCTTTCCCGGCGGCGCTCGGCCGCAGGAAGATCGCGCGCGACGCGCTCGAGCAACTGGTGGTCGCGGTGGAAAAAGATCCGAGAAAACTTCCGCCTAACGATCGGCAATTGCTTTACCTGAACGCCGGCGAAGCCGCCGAGAAGGCCGGCGACTCCGCGCGGGCGAAAGCGCTCTGGGACCGCGGGGCGGCGCTCGAGGGAGACGCGCATCTCGCCGCGGAACTGCGCGCCAAGCTGCCGCCGCGCGTGAAATAATTTTTCCGTGGCGAGGTTTCATCTCCGGCCATCTGTGGCTCATTGCCCTGATGCTGGCCGACCTCGAACGCGTGCTCTTCGACGAGGCGACGATCTTGCGCCGGCTCGATGAGATCGCCGCTCAAATCTCGCGCGAATACCAGAGTCGCGAGCTGACCGTGATCGCGGTGCTGAACGGCGGGCTGATCTTTATGGCCGATTTACTCCGGCGCATCCCGCTCCCGTTGAAACTCGATTGCCTGAGTGTCGCGAGCTACCACGGCGGGACGGCGACGACCGGCGAGGTCGTTTTCAAACAGATCGCGCTCCCCGATGTCGCGGGGCGTCACATTCTAATCCTCGACGACATCCTCGATAGCGGTGTCACCCTCGCCGCGATCAGCGAAAAGCTCCGCGGCGCGCAGCCCAAGAGCGTGAAAATCTGCGTTCTCTTGCGGAAGGAAAAGGTGCGGCTGCGCCAAGTTGAGGCGGACTACGTCGGGTTCGAGATCGAAGATGAATTCGTGGTCGGCTACGGGCTCGACTACATGGAGCGCTATCGCAATCTGCCCTGCATCGGCGTGCTCCGGAGCGACCTGATCGGCGCGGCCTAACGATGCAGATTGGGGTGCAATATTTCTCTCAGCTCCGGGAGCTCGCGGGCGCGGCAGAGGAAACGGTGGAGCTGCCGGCTGAGTCCACGATCGCGGACCTGCTCGACCGGATTTATCAACTTCATCCCGGGCTGGAGAAATGGGATCGCAACATCCTGTTCGGGGTCGGCGTGGAATTCGTGGAGCGCGCTCACCTGCTCCTGCCTAACGAATCGATTGCGATCATGCCGCCGGTCCAGGGCGGCTGATTTAGCCTAACGAAAAGCCGGCTCAGCCGCCGGACCTGGCCCGGACGGTTTGGAATTGCCCGCCGTTGCGCGAGGCGAGTTGCTGGAGCATCTGCCGCTCCTCATTTTTTTCCTTCGCGTTCAGGTAGTAGATCGTGTGCAGGCGCGCCTTTTTCGGGAGCGTTTTCTGGCCCGTCTCCGCGATCTTGTAGAGATCGTTTGCGGGGATCTCCTTTAATCTCCGAGTGTCTTCCTGGTAGGCCGTGGCGTTGCCATCGGTCAGCATGTAGATCGTTTCCGGCTTGAGCGAAAAGGCCAGCTCGAGCGCGTAATCATGGCGCGTCCCGCCCGGCTTGCCCGGCTCCGGCCCCGCGGTTTTGAAGTCGATCTCATTCTGGATATGGGCCACGGCCGCGGCCTTGTTCTTCTCCGTCGCCGCGACCAGTTGCGGCTGCCAAGCCCGGGCGCTTCCCGCCCATCGCATGAGGTCGAAACGCGTCTGCGGAGTGAGGCTTTGCACGAGCCTGATCGCTTCGTCGCGGACTGTCTGGAACGCTTCCTCTTTCCCGTGCCTGACGAGTTTGCGGCCCTTCGCGTCGCCCGTGCGGGTGAACATCGAATCCGAGACGTCGATCATGATCACGACGCTGTTGCTCAGGTCCTTGATTCCGAAAAAGTTGATCGGCACCCCGTTCCCGCCGCCGGCGCCCCCGCCGATCGCGGGTCCGCTGGCCGCGCCGAAGTTGACCCCGGCGCCGCCCGCGCTCATCACCGTCGGTGCGGACTCGTTAGGCAGATTGATCTCCGGCAGCGGCGGCAGCGTGACCTTGGCCGCGCCGGTGGTGAGGATGCGCTGAGGCACAGTCGGCGGGGCACTCAGCGTTTTCATTTTCTGCTGCAACTGCACCCGGTGTTCGAGCGCGCGCTCACTCGGGTTAGGCGATTTCGGCCCGGCCTGGAAGGTCAGTTTGCGGGCCGCGGAATATTTCGCCACGATCCAGACGGCCGCGACTCCGCCGAAAAGAAGGTGGAAGACGACGACCGCGATCAGGACCGGCGCGGAAAATCGCCGGACGGCTTTGCGCACGATAGGAACGGGAGGTGGTTCGGTCATCGTTTCCATGCCGCGCGGCTCAGTTAAGCGCGGGCGCCCCTCGCTGGCGAGAGTGATCTCGCTTCGGGGATTCGTTAGGGCTTTTTCGCGGGGGCGAGGAGCAAGTCGCGACCCACGAGATAAAGCATGACGCACAGCACCGCGAACGGAAGGAGCGCGAGGAGGTCGGCGTGCGGGCCGGCGAAGAAGGGATTGTGCGCGGTGGCCCATTGCGCGATGCGGTCATTCATCCCGGCGAGACTCGGCCAGCCGGCCATGATCGCGATCACGATCCCGGCGAGTGCGCCGCCGGCGATGTAGCCGGAGGCGAGGAGGACGCCGGAACTTTTGTCGCCTTCTGCGACGAGTTCGTCGTGGGTCAGGTCGTGCTCGCGGAATTTATGTTTGCGCAGCCAGCGATCGACCAGCCAGCGCAACATGCCGCCGACAAAGATCGGCGTGGAAGAAGCGAGCGGCAGATAAACTCCGACCGCAAACGCGAGCGAAGGAATGCCGCTCATCTCGAGGACGATCGCGATCATCACGCCTAACAAGACCAGGGCCCAGGGCAATTTGTGGCCGAGGATTCCCTTGATGATGTAGGACATGAGCGTCGCTTTCGGCGCGTCAAACTTCGTCACCGTCGAGCCGTCGGGTCGGGTCTTGTGCGTGCCGTTGATGCCCGGATCGACGAGGTAAATCGCCTCGCCTTTCCCATCGACGAGGAAACGCTGGGCCGCGCCGCCGTTCGGATCGCTCCGCTGCCAGGACCGATAAAGTTGCGGGTCCATGTTCGCCTGCGCGCCGTTCAATTTCTCCGGGGCGCCAAGCTCGGCGTCGTTAGGCGCGCGCAGGTCTGACGGGAAGTTGCGCTCCATTTTGTAAACGACTTCGCCGGCGTCGTTGACCAGATAATCGCCCGCGTCGAGACCGGGCACGATCGAGTTCACGCCGCCCTTCGCGTTATGGAGAACCCGATAATGACCGGTCGTATCCGGCTTCAGCGTCTCCTGGAACGGCGGGAGGTTCGCGGCCTGCAAGCGTGGCGGAGTTGCGCCGGCTTCGATTTTTTGGAACGTCGTTGGCGGAACGTAAACGGTGTAGGCGTTGTTGAGCGCGAGCAGAATCGGCCCGAGCGCGAGCGCGGAGGCGAGCGAGCCGGCGAGGATCGCGATCTGTTGATACTTCGGAGTGGAGCCGACGAGAAAGCCGGTCTTCAGATCCTGCGAGGTCGTGCCGCCGTTCGACGATGCGATGCAGACGATGCCGCCGATGGAAAGCGCGGTCACGAAGTAGCTCGGACCAGTCCAGCCGGCGATGAGGAAGACCAGACAAGTGAGGAGCAACGTCGCCACCGTCATACCCGAAGTCGGACACGAAGAAGAGCCGATCTCTCCAGTCAGATGCGACGAGACGGTGACGAAAAGAAAACCGATCACGACGATGAGGAGCGCGCCTAACAAGTTCCATTGCAGGTGCAGTTGCGGCGCGATCATGATCACGAGGAGGAGCGCGATCACGCCGCCGATCACGAACTTCATCGACAAATCCTGATCCGTGCGCTCGGTCGAAACGGCCGGTCCTTTCGTGCTCCGCAGATCGGCAAAACCGCTCTTCATGCCGTGCCAGATGAGCGGCAGCGAACGCACCATGCTGATGATGCCGCCGGCCGCGACCGCACCCGCGCCGATGTAAAGCACGTAAGCCTCGCGGATATCATCCGGGTTCATCTGGCTGATCGGCATTGTCCCGGGCGCGAGGGCGCCGGTCGCGCTTTCGCCGAAAAATTTGATCGCCGGAATGAGCACGAGATAAGCCAGCACGCCGCCCGCGCACATGATCGAGCCAATCCGCGGCCCGATGACATAGCCCACGCCTAACAATACCGGATCGACCGTCATCGAGATCGATCCAGCCTTAAAGGGCGCGCCGAAAATCTTCTCCGGCGTGTCCTTCCACGTCTTGAACGCCGCCATCGCGGCTTGGTAAACGAAGCCGATCCCGAATCCGGTGAAGATCGTCTTCCCGCCGGTCGCGACTTCGTCGTTCTCGATCCCTTCGCGCGAAGCGGCCGCCTTCAGCACTTCGGCGCAGGCGGTTCCTTCCGGGTATTTCAACAGCCCGTGTTGATCGACGATGAGCGCGCGTCGGAGCGGGATCATCATGAGAATGCCTAACAATCCCCCGAGCGTGGCGACGAGCATGACGCGCGTGATCTCGAGATCGAACCCGAGAATCATGATCGCCGGCATGGTTACGCCGAGGCCGAACGCGATCGACTCCCCGGCCGATCCGGCGGTCTGGACGATATTATTTTCGAGAATGGTCGCGTCGCGCATCCCGAACTTCGAGAAGAGGCGAAAGAGCGTGATCGAAATCACCGCGACCGGGATCGATGCGCTCACCGTGAGCCCAACCTTGAGCACGAGATAAAGCGAAGACGCACCAAAGATCACGCCGAGCAGAGTGCCGACGATCAGCGGCACCGGTGTGAGCTCGCGCATCCGGGTCGCCGCCGAGACGTACGGTTTGTGATTCGCCGCCAACGGATTGGTTGGCTTATACCCGACGATGTCGGGCATCTCGTTAGGCGGATTTCTCAGGTCAATCTCGGCCATCTCAGTTCACCGTGATTGTGCTGCGAACGGTCTAGAGCAACCCAAGCTTTCGCGCCACCTGTTCGAACGGCTGACCGTCCCGGTTCTTCAGATCGCGCTTCGCGCTCCGCAGGGCCTTCAACGCATGATAATCTTCGAGGGCCTCCTGCATCTTGAGATATTGCTTGTAGGGGATGACCGCGAACTCCTTCTTTCCGGCCTTCTCGATGATCTGCGCAGTCATTGGTTATCGGTATGCTTCCCGGCAGTGCAGAATACGATAGATAATGACCTTGTCACGATTGGCCTCGAAGAGGACGCGCCAATCACCGACTCGCAGCCGATATTCCGGAGTAAAATTTGTTAGTCTCTTCACGTCGCCTTTTATTCCGCTCCGCAATGCCATGACGGCTTCGGCAATGCGTTTGCCGTCGTGTTTGGGAATCCGGCGCAAATCTTTCGCGGCCTTGCTGCGAATTTCAATCTCGCGCACGGCGGCAGCCTAACGAACTACACGGCGCCCGCGGAGCGCGCGCCCATACGCAGGACCCAGCGGTAGAGGATGAAGACGACGATGGCGAAGGCGAGGCCGCCGACGATGATCGCAGCGGTATCGAAGCCGGCTCCGACGAGCGCAAGCGGTGCGGCCACTCCCGAGAAAACCACAATCGCGGAGAGGACGACCCCAATGATGCTTTCACCCACGATCAAACCGGAGGCGAGCAGGACGCCGAGTTGCTTCGTGCCTTCCGGGTTCGGGGTGCGATCAGCCCGGCGATCGAAAATCCAACCGGCGATCGAGCCGACCACAATCATCAGCGTGCTCGCGGTCGGCAGGTAAATCCCGAGACCAACGGCGAGCGGGGGCACGCGCATTTTTTTCGTCGACTTCGCGAGGATGGCGTCGAGCACGATAATGCCGATGCCGATGTAGGCGCCCATCCGGATCAGACTCCAATCGATATCCGCCGCGATCACACCCTGCGCGAGCGAGGAAATCAGCCCCGCTTGCGGCGCGGGTAAAGGCGCCGTGCGCAACTCCGCGCCGGGCGCGCCGACGAAACCGTAGGCTTGGTTGACCAGGTTCAACACCGGCGGAATCACGGCCGCGCCCGCGAGGACCCCGATGATCAGCGCGACCTGCTGTTTCCACGGAGTCGCTTCGACCAGCTGACCGGTCTTGAGATCCTGCAAATTGTTGTTCGCGATCGCGGCGACGTTGAAAACCACCGCGGTCGTGAAGAGCGCGAAAGCCATCAGCGCCTTGCTCGCATCCGGTCCGACGTACGGCTTCACGCCGACCACCAGGAGGAGCGCCGCGCCGATGACCACGAGAATCCCGATGCCGGAGAGCGGACTGTTTGAGGAACCGATCAGACCCGCCATGTAGCCGCAGACAGCGGAGACAAAGAAGCTCATCAAAAAGACGTAGGCCACGCCGCCGATGACCAGCGTGGTCATGTGCGCGCCGAGACCGCTCTCGTTCGCGAAATGACCGAGGACCCAGCCGATCGGCAGCATACAGAGCAAGGTGACGAGGCCGACGATCCCGATCGGAATGTCGCGCTCCGTGATCGGGAGCGTATCCGCCTGGCCGGCTTTGCGCGCGCGAGACGCGGCCATCGCGCCTGCGAGACCGCTCACGACCGGTTGCACCAGCTTGAGCAGCGTCCAGATGGCGGAAACGCCAATCGCGCCGGCGCCGATGAAGCGCACTTTGTGACTCCAGGTCGCCTGGGCGAGCGCGCCGGCCGCCGTCGTAAGGTCGCCGGTCAGCGCCGAGTAGAAGGGCACCAGCCAACCCCAGCCAATGAACGCGCCGATGAGCATCGCGATGCCGACGGAGAGCCCGCAGAGATGACCGATCGCGAGCAGAGCGAACGAAAGCGAGAAGTCGTATCCGGCCACGGCCCCGCGCCGGCCGATTCGAAAAGTCTGGGCGACATCCGAAGCAAAGACGTGCGTCGCGACGATGATCGCGAAGACGGCGGCCACGATCGAACCCCAGAGCACCGCGAGCAGACCGGAGCGGCCGTGTTCCACCTCGGCGGCGTTTCCGCTCCCGCCGCTGCTCCCGACCTTCAGCACCTCCGCGCAGGCGACGCCTTCGGGATACGGCAGATCGGAGTTCGTCACCAGCGCGCGGCGCAGCGGGATGGAATACATCACCCCGAGGATGCCGCCGAGCGCGCAGATCAGGAACGAGATCCAAAACGGAAAACCGGTCCACCAGCCGATCATGATCAGACCCGGCAGGACGAAGATGATCGACGACAACGTCCCCGCGGCCGAGGCGATCGTCTGCACGATGTTGTTTTCCTGGACGGTGGCGTTTTTGAAACTGCGCAGAATCGCCATCGAGATCACCGCCGCCGGGATCGAGGTCGAAAAGGTCAGCCCGGCCTTGAGCCCGAAGTAAACATTCGCCGCCGTGAAGACGAGCGTGATAAGAATGCCGATGATGATGCCGCGGATGGTCAGTTCCTTGCCCATATGGGGATAGAGGAGAGCGGGAACGGCGGCGTGTGGCAACAGTAAATCGCCGCGCCGCTCCAACTACGGCGTCACCAGAATGTAGCCCATCCCCCCGCACGGTCCGAATTAGCTTCGTTTGGAAATTTCTCGCCACCTTCTTGCGCACGCGGCGGACGGGCACGTCGACGACGCGCGACGAACGGCGGACGAACGCCTGCACCCGTGCCATATGCTCGGCGATGGCGAAGGGCTTGGTCAGGTCTTCAGGTGATAGTCGGCGCCCAGTTGAAGGCCTTTCACGCAATCGACCACCGTCGTTTTCGCGCTCAAGATTACCACCGGCACGCGATTTGCCTGCGCCCGCAGCGCCGATTACGAGGATTCGCAGGAGCTCATCCCTCCAGGGCAGCGATTACGCGGATGTATTGATCGCGCAATGTTCCGGCCACCTTCGGAAGGGATGTTATTAGAATGAATCAAACACTACTACTCCGGTCACAGGCGCGATGGACTTTCGTCTGGGCTCGGATATGGGACGATCAACGAGTTGATCGTGGACGGAACTAAAAGGCATCTGCGGTTCGCGGTCGTGGGCATCGGCGGATTTCTCGGCGTGGGCGAGACGGACTTGATCGTCCCTTGGCTCACCTTTAAGCAGCGCCATCTCAAGGACAACAGTGAGATGATCTCCCTGCTCAACGTCACCCGCGAATAGCTCGAGAAAGCGCCGCGTTTCGACCGTGAGAAACTCGACCAGTTCTAGCCTCGCGAAGTGTCGGAGCCGAATACCGTGCCTAACAAATAGGCTTGCCAGGAGCAAAGGGGATAGTCGATCCGCGGATGAGAGTTCGATCTTGACAGGCCCTGCGTTTTTTCCCCACGCTCGGCCAGCCACTTCGAAACTGAATCAGGCACAGCAGATTTCTTCCGGTCGCCGCTTTGTCTGCTTTAGGGTTGCAATCACGAGCCAGATCGGGAGAAGAAAGACGATTTTATGTTCCGTTCGTTCCAGTTCGCAAATTCGATTCCGCCCATCAAAGATTCGTCTCGGCGGTCACCTTGGCGAAGCGGTCTGTGTCTTTTGGCTTTCGTGCTCGCTTGCTTCGCGCTTTCGCCGATGGCCCGAGCGGTGAGCTCGCCGGACGGCGATTCTGACGACACGGCGATGGATTTTGCCACGGTATACAGCAACAGCACCGGCTCTGCCCCCGCCTTTGCGGGTTACATTTGGAAGGTCAGCGGCAACCTCAACACGGAAAGGGTCGATCACACGGCGACATTGCTTCCAAACGGCATGGTCCTGACGGCCGGGGGACATGGGGGTGGTGGCATCGCTGGGATGGCGACCGCCGAGCTCTACGATCCGGCCAGCCGGACCTGGATTGACACAGGCAGGCTCATCATGGCCCGCGCCGCTCATACGGCGACGTTGCTACCGAGCGGGAAGGTCCTTGTGACAGGAGGATATAATAGCAATGGGAATAATACCAAGAGCTGCGAACTGTATGACCCGGCGACCGGGGCCTGGACTGAGACCGGCAACCTCGGGACCGCTCGCTATCTCCACACCGCAACGTTGCTCCCAAACGGCATGGTGCTGGTGGCAGGAGGCCTGATGATTGTGACCGTCTTGAGGAGCGCGGAACTCTACGACCCGGCGACCGGGACCTGGACGACTACCGGCAGCCTCCACACGGCGCATCGATCTCACACGGCGACGTTGCTGCAAAACGGCGAAGTCCTCGTGGCAGGTGGGGCGGAGAACCCCCTGGCAGACGGGGTGGAGGCCACCGCGAGCGCGGAACGTTATGATCCAGTAAGCGGGACCTGGACTGTCACCGGCAGCCTCAACACTGACCGGGTTCAGCACGCGGCGACCCTACTGTTAAATGGCATGGTCTTGGTGGCGGGTGGAATTGACAGCTCTTTCAACGTGTTGGCGAGCGCCGAGGTCTATAACCCGGCGAGCGGGGCCTGGTTTTTCACGGGCAGTTTGAACACGGCACGTATTTCTCACACGGCGACGTTGCTGCGAAACGGCAAGGTGCTGGTGGCCGGGGGAAGTGACAGCAATGACGTTAATTCCGGGAGCGTGGAACTGTATGACCCGGTGAGCGCAACGTGGACCGCCGCCGGCAGCCTCAACACGGCACGTGACGATCACACCGCAACATTGCTCCAAGACAACACGGTCCTTGTGGCAGGAGGATATAACAAAAACAACGCTATTCTGAAGGAAGCGGAGATAGGACACCATCACCGCTAGTAACCGCCGGGCTGGATGATTGTTTTCTGCAACGGCGCTGCGGCAGGGCAAGCAAAAATTACATCTGATTCTTCAAAAGGATCTCGCGGCACATAGGCCACGCCTTCCGGTGCTGTCCCTCCCGGAAAGGTGTCGACATGGTAGGCGGGAAACGCGATTGGAGCGGTGGTCTGTGGGATGGCCGAAACAGCAGAAAATTTGTCGCTGGGAGTCGTCGCTAACAAATCAGGGCGAGCGGAGATCTGTGAAAGTTTTCGGCTTGACCTTGGTTTATCGGTCTGAAAATATCCCTGGTAGGTGAAGTTCGTCGGGTAGTCTTCAAGGCCTGCCCACTGGGCGCCAATGCAGGATCAAACCGGAAAATTATGAAATTACAAAAACTTTTGGTAACAGCAGCCGGATGTGTAGTAGCTCTCTCGTCGGCAGCGCTCGGCCAGCAATTTCGGGAGGTCACGAGAGAAGTTGGTTTGGTCCCTGGAGCAACGCTCTCGTGGGGCAATCCAATCTGGGGCGACATCAATAACGACGGCTTTCTCGATCTGATTGTGCCGACGCACAGTACGGCGCCGTTTGTCTATCTAAATAACAGCGGTAACTCTTTCACGGACATTCGTGCGACTTCCGGTATCGGCCCCTCTGATCTCGACAGCAGGGACTGGGTCGGATTCGCGTTCGGTGATTACGATGGGGATGGTAATCTCGATCTCTCGGTTACGGAGATGGCGGCTTCGCCTGCTGCGCCGAAACGCGACTTGCTCTTTCGTGGGCAGGGTGACGGGACATTTCAAAACGTCGCCCAAGCTGCAGGCATTCAAACTTCAACGACACTCGGCCAATGCGCTTTTTGGCTCGACTACGACAACGACGGCAAACTCGACTTGTTCGTGAAGAATTACGGTGCCCCAAATCTGCTCTATAAAAATAACGGTAACGGCGCCTTCACAGAGGCCCCCAATGGAGCTGGTCTCGCAAAAGCTACTTTTGGCAATTATCATGGAACCATCTGCTCCTTCGCGGATTACGATAATGATGGCTTTATGGATGCCGCCTTCTCGGGGTTAAAAAATGCGTTATACAAAAACGGGAGAGGACATTTTGTCGTCGCATCGGATGTCGCAGGTATTCCACAGCTCAATGATGGCAGAGGCGTCTCGTGGGGTGACTATAACAACGATGGCCTGCTCGACCTCTATATCGCCAGAAAAAAGCTGAGGTCGACCGACGAAAATTCACTCTATCGCAATAACGGTGACGGCACCTTCACCAATGTCGCGCCCGAAGCGGGAGTCACTACCACGGGAGACACCTGGACCGGTATTTGGGGAGATTATGACAATGATGGATTCCTTGATTTGTTTGTTACGCGGGCGGGCGAGCCCGGCGTCAGCGACGCCAATTTTCTTTACCACAACAATGGCGATGGAACGTTCACGGACAGGGCAGCCCAGGAGGGCCTGGCCCTTGGGGGTGATGCCGCGCCGCATAAGGGCGCGGCTTGGGCGGACTACGACAACGATGGCTTTCTCGACCTCGTGATAAAGAATGGGATTGACCCGAAGCCTGGGATTCACCGGCTCTTTAAAAACAACGGTAATAACAACCATTTTATCAAAGTAAGTCTCTCAGGTGTGCAATCGAACCGTCGCGGGATCGGTGCCCGCGTTACGGTAACCTACGCCGGAGGAATGAGCTTTCGCCAGAATAACGGAGGCGGGGGAGGTGAGGACGCGTCGCAGGGCAGCGAGCCGCTGCATTTCGGAATCGGGAGGGCGACAAATGCCACAATCGAGGTGAGATGGCCAAGCGGCATCGTCGATACCCTGCCCCAGGTCACAGCAAACTCGACGGTCACGGTGGTGGAAGGGTCGGCGCCTTGAAGTAGGTGGGCTTGTGGAATGGCTATCCGACGGAGTCGAAGACGGTTGAGCCTTTCGGAGCGACGGCCGGGAACCTCGCCACGGACAACGAGCTGAGTTGGAGTTAGACCCTTGGAATATCCTGGAGGACATATTCGGTTCTCGACTAACTCTTTCCAGGCTGACAGAGACGGCACTTTCTGGTCGCGTCTCATCTCGTACTTGCTCGCGGCGCAGGATATCGCCGTAGTCCAAAGTGCAACCCGGACATCAGCGCGGGCGGCCGCGATTTAGTTACCGCTGACCGTATCTTACCCGACTTGGACACAATCTAGCATCGCGGAAAAGATTCTCGAGCTGAAACAAGACGAGAAGCTGGTCGGGAGTTACCCTATCACGCCGGCTCGAAATCACTCCCGGCGCCCATCGGCGAATAGTTCGTCAAGCCGCCGCGGAGCGCCACTGGTCGTGATTTATCCTCGGGACTCCGAATCAGCCGCGGCCTAACGACCGCGATCGGCCGCGGCACTACCGTTTCACCAAGCGATAAGATGTGTTGAAAACGAGAGGAACGTTTTCGGTGGTGACGGTGAAAATGAGATCGCCACCCCCTTTCCCCGACGGTGTCGCCTTGCCGGCGATTTTGCGCGTCAACGCGTTTCCCTCCGCCGAAGCTCGGCCGGTAAAAGTGGTTGCGCGACCCCGCCGTATCGGGCGCAGCGCCGGCTCCGAGACCCTGATAAACAGGCGGCCTTTCTCGCTCTTAAAGAAGTATGGGAAAACCTTCAGCCGATAATCGCCGACGTACTTGTCACCCTCGAGACGGAGTGTGCCCACGATCAGCTTGGCTGTGCCGCCGGCGAGGGAGCTGGAACTGGTCGCGACGGAGAGATTCGAGTCGCCCATTCCGGCGGCCAGGCCCGGGGCAAAATCCGCTCCCGAGCCGAGGAGCAAGAAGGTGATCTGCGATACGCTCAAGCGCCAACGCCGCACGGGATTACCACATTCGCGGCAGGGCGGGGACGCCGCATCCGGGTATTCTTTTTGGTCGAGCCAGCCCGCACCGCCCTGCCCGATTCCGCCAACCGTCCCGTCCGAGTTTCCCCGTTCTCCGCGCAGAACCTGCACCCGCTTATTGTCATTCGGACAGGCAGCGGGGCCGCGCAAGCCGACGAAGCGAAACCCTCAACGTCGGTCGAGGTGGAAAAACCGCTCTCCGCCTCGTTCCCGAGGACGCTGAAGCTTTCATCGGTTACTAGCCGTCGAAAAACACCTGCTTCTGCGCGATCGAGGCGCGGCCGAAAGACACCGAACCCTATCGCCAGCGCGTCTATGTCTATCGCGCGATGAAAGAGAACGACAAAGCGATCGCCGATCTGCATACGATCCTGAAACTGAAGCCCGACGATAAGGATGCGAAAGAGCAGTTGAAAGCGTTGCAGAAGAAACCGGGGAAGAACGGTTAGGAACCGCGGGGACGCCGGCGTGCGTATCCACGAGGTGAACCTTACCCGACTCGCAGCTCTTAGCGTCTATATCCTGAGCCTGGCCAGCGCGCTCGCGGCCGCGCCCGCTTCCCAGCCTGATGATCACATTTTGCGCGCGCAACTGTTCCTCGATGGGTCCGCCTTCAAGCCGGGTGCGATCGATGCGAAGTGGGGCGAGTTCATGCGCAAGGCCCTCACCCGATACGAGCAGGCGCAGGGGAACACGGACGCGCATTTTGGCGACAAGGCCCCGGAGAAATTCGACCTGCCGCTGGATGATTCGCAACCGGCAGTGATCGATTACCAGCTCACCACCGACGATCAGAAGTTCATCGGGAAGGTCCCGGAAAGCCATGCCGCACAGGCGAAACAGGACTCGCTGCCTTACGAGAATTTCCTCGAGCTGGTGGGCGAAAAATTTCACGCCCGGCGCGATTTCCTGAAAGAGTTGAATCCCGGCTATGAATGGGAAAAGGCGAAGCCGGGCGACTCCGTAAAAGTCCCGAATGTGGCCGCCCCCTTCGACGTGCAGGAAGCGATCGATCTAAAAGAAAAAACCGAGAAAGCAGAGAAGGCGAACGAACTCACGACTGAGGATAAAAAGCCGCCTAACGAACAATATTCCATCGCCGTCAGCGTCGCGGAAAAAATTCTCGAGTTGAAACAGGACGGGAAACTGGTCGGGAGCTATCCGATCACGCCCGGGTCGAAGTCGTTGCCCGCACCGGTCGGAGAGTGGTTCGTTAAAGGCTTCAGCTGGATGCCGACTTTTCGCTGGGACGAGGCGATCCTCCACGGGAGCGAGCGGAGCAGCGACTTCTATCAACTCCCCGCCGGGCCGAACGATCCCGTTGGGATTCTCTGGATGGAGCTGAACCACAAAGGCAGCGGCATCCACGGCACCGAAGTGCCGGAAACGATCGGGCGCACAACCAGCCACGGCTGCATCCGACTCTCGAATTGGAACGCGCTCGATCTCGGGAAGAAAGTGCTCCCCGGTGTCCATGTCACGATTCGTTAGGGCGCATCCTGTCGACGCCTCCCTGGGAGAGGCGCGGGTCTGCGCGTGGCTTTTTCCTAAGCGCTCCAATCTTTCTCCCGCGTTTCGCACAGCGAAACGTCTACCATTGGCCAGCGCATGAAAACGTTCCTCAGCACCCTCTGGGAGAAACTCCGCAGCAACTATTGGGTCGTCCCCACGATCATGGCCGTGAGCGCGACGGCCTTTTCGTTTCTCACCATTCACATCGATGGGGTGATCAATGCGAAATGGGCGCGTGCCGCCGGCTGGCTCTGGGCCGGCGGACCCGAAGGCGCGCGCAGCGTTCTCTCCACCATCGCCGGCTCGACCATCACGGTGGCCGGCGTGGTTTTCTCGATCACGATCGTCGCCCTCACGCTCGCCTCTTCGCAGTTCGGTCCGCGGCTCTTGCGCAATTTCATGAGCGATCGCGGGACGCAGATCGTGCTCGGCGTTTTCGTTTCGACCTTCCTCTATTGCCTGCTGGTTTTGCGCACCGTCCGCGGGATCGACACCGTCACGGTGATCCCGTTTCTCTCCGTCACCTGCGGCATTCTCTTTGGCGTCGCGAGCGTTGGCTTCCTGATTTACTTCATCCATCACGTCCCGACTTCGATTCTGGCCGGGACCATCCTCGGCCGCGTCGCGACGGAATTGCAGTCCAACATCGACCGCCTCTATCCGGAGAAATACAACGCCACCTCGGAGGCGGAAGAGACCCCGCGGTTGCCGGATAATTTTGCCAAAGAAGCGTGCGTCATTCGTTCGAAGGAGAGCGGTTTCATCGAGGCGATCGCCGACGAGGACCTGGTGAAATTTGCCGCGCAGGAGAAACTCGTGATCAGGATGCGGCGCCGCCCGGGCGACTTCGTCGCCGAAGGCTCGGCCCTGGCCGAGGTCTGGCCGGCCGACCGTTGCGATGAGGAAACGGCGGATAAATACCGGCGCTCCTATTTCTTCGGCTGGCATCGCACGCCGACGCAGGACATCGAGTATGCGATCGACCAACTGGTGGAAGTAGCCGTCCGCGCCCTCTCGCCGGGAATCAACGATCCATTCACCGCCATGACCTGTCTGGAATGGCTGGGCGCGGCCTTGATCCAAGTCGGCAACCGGCGGATCCCATCGCGCTATCTCTACGACGAGGCCGGCGAACTCCGCGTCGTCGCGGACACGACCGATTTTGCCGGCATCGCGGCCGGCGCGCTCAACCAAATTCGGCAATATGGTGCGAGCAGCGTCGGGGTTGTTGTGCTCATGCTCGACATGCTCGCGAGGGTCGCGGTGGAATTGCCGCGCGCCCAGGATCGCGAGACGCTGCTCGGCCACGCCGAGCGGATCCACCACGACGGCATGAGCGCGGCGAAGAACGACAGCGATCGGCACGACATCGCGGAAGGGTTCGCGTGTGCACAGCGCGCGCTCACCACGGTGGGTCATTAGGCGCGAACGATCAGTTGCGCAATTTTCCCGGTCCTGCCTAACGAGCGAGTGATTTTGTCCCGGAAAAATACAGCTCACGCGCCGATTCGATCCGAAACTTTGGTGGAAGCAATTCAACCCAAGGAGAACGCATGGCAAAGAACACAGGCAAAGGACATCGCGAAGGCTCGGTCACAAACCGCACCCAGGTGAAGAATCCGCAGACCGGCGATTACGTGAAGCGCAACGAGAACCCGGAGAGCAAAAAGACCGGGAAATTCATGGACGTGAAGAAGGACGGGAAGCCCTTCAAAGGCGTCGCGGTCGAGCCGGATAAGCGGCGGAAGTAGTCGTTGGCTAGAGAGGCTGCCGGCCGCGCGCCGCGAGGTTGGCGATCGCCGCGATCAGCTCGCTCGGCTCGACTGGTTTCGGGATGTGAAGTTGAAAACCAGCGCGCAGCGCACGCGTGCGATCGGTCCCGCGCGCATAGGCGGTTAGCGCCGCGGCCGGCGTCTGCCCGCCCTCTTCCGCAGGCAGCGCGCGCACCTGCCGAAGCAGGTCGTAGCCGCTCTCGTTAGGCATTTCCACGTCGCTGAGGAGGACATCCGGCCGTAGGTCGCGCACCGCGGCAAGCGCTTCCGCCGCAGTCGCGAAAACATGGACGATGGCGTGACAGCGCATGAGGACCGTGTGGAGGAGTTTGCGCGCGTCGGCATCGTCATCCACCGCGACGATCCGCACGCCTTCGAGCTCGGCGCAGAAATCGATCGGTTCGCTCGTCGACACGGCCGGATGTTCGCCCGCGGAACGGTCGCGCTGATGCACGATCAGGACCGGCAAATGCACGGAAAAGGTCGCACCAGTCCCGGGCCCGTCGCTCAACGCGCGGATCCATCCCCCGTGCGCTTCGACCAAGTGGCGCGTGATCGCGAGCCCGAGGCCGAGACCGCCGTGCGAGCGGGTATTGGTGCTGTCCGCTTGCGTGAAGCGCTCGAAGACATGGGGCAAAAATTCCGCGCTCATGCCCTCGCCGTCATCGATCACGGTCAACTCCACATGCGACGCCGCGCGGACCAGGCGCACCTGCACTTTGCCGCCCTTCGAGGTAAACTTGACCGCGTTGCTGAGGAGGTTCCAAATGATCTGCTGCAGCCGATTGACATCGCCGGAGACCGGGCCCGCATCGGGATCGAGCACGCAATCGAGCCGGATCGATTTCGCGGCGACGGTCGGCGCCATATTGCTGACCGCGATGCGGACCACTTCCGGCAGATCGACCGTCCGGAGATCGAGGCGCCATTTCCCGGAAGTGATGCGCGAGACGTCGAGCAGGTCATCGATTAGCTGCGCCTGCGCGCGCACGTTGCGCTCAATCACGGCCGACGCTTCCGCCACTTCTTCTTTCGTCAGGTCGCCGCCCTCGAGCAGGCGCGCCCAGCCGAGGATCGCATTCAGCGGCGTGCGCAATTCGTGCGAGACCGTGGCGATGAATTCGTCCTTCGCGCGGTTCGCGATTTCCGCCGCTTCCCGCGCCTGTTGCGCGTCGCGAAGCAGTTCCGCGCGTCCCGCCTCCGCTTCGTAACGCTGCATGCTCAGCGCCACGCCCTGGGCCACGAGCGCGAGCGCGTCGAGCGTGCTCTCGGAAAGCGGATGCCGCGCGAACATCGCGAGCACGCCGTAAAGTTTCTCTTTCACGACCAACGGATACCCGGCGAACGCAACCATCTTCTCCCGCTGGGCCCATTCCTGATTATTGACCCGCGGGTCGCCGATCACTTCGTTGGTCAGGTGCGGTTTTCGCTCGGAGGCGATCAGGCCGATCTTGAATTTCCCGAGCGGCACCCGGCCGTGCGGGCCGTCGAGGTG